>VGDO01000280.1 GCA_016869645.1 Alphaproteobacteria bacterium | reverse complement strand
GCGTCAAAGTCTCCGACGCCGAATTGGCGGCAATCAACCTCGCTCGCCACGAATTCCATGGCGACTGGAACTACACCATAACGCCAAAGTCATCGTAAGACAGAGCGATTGTTCTCTAACGAGCCCTAAGCGCCCGATGTTCCTGGGATTTGCGCCGCCGCCGCCGCTCGGCGCGGCGGGGCGCCGCCGCTTGCTTTTCACCCCGGCCCCAGCCCATTATGCCCGCCCGTTTCGGCGCTCCAGGCTTCTGCCATGGCTGATCTCAACACCTACCGCGCCGGCCCCGATGCGGCCGGTCACTTCGGCAATTATGGTGGGCGTTTCGCGGCCGAAACGCTCATGCCGCTCATTCTCGAGGTCGAGAAGGCCTATCTCGCGGCCAAGGCCGATCCAGCCTTCCATGCGGAGCTCAGCTATCTGCACAAATTCTATGCCGGCCGGCCGAGCCCGCTTTATTTCGCCGAGCGCCTGACCAACCACCTCGGCGGCGCGCGCATCTATTTCAAGCGCGAGGAGCTCAACCACACCGGCTCGCACAAGATCAACAATGTGCTGGGCCAGGTGCTGCTCGCCAAGCGAATGGGCAAGCCGCGCATCATCGCGGAAACCGGCGCCGGCCAGCACGGCGTGGCGACGGCGACGGCATGCGCGCTCTTCAACTTCCCCTGTGTCGTCTACATGGGCGAGGAGGACATCAAGCGCCAGGCGCCCAACGTCTTCCGCATGAAGCTGCTCGGCGCCGAAGTGCGGCCGGTGACGTCGGGCTCGCGCACGCTCAAGGACGCGATGAACGAGGCGCTGCGCGACTGGGTGACCAATGTCGAGACCACCTACTACGTGATCGGCACCGTCGCCGGTCCGCACCCCTATCCGATGATGGTGCGCGACTTCCAATGCGTCATCGGCGAGGAGGTGCGCACGCAGCTCAAGGAGGTCGAGGGCCGGCTGCCCGACACGCTGGTCGCCTGCATCGGCGGCGGCTCGAACGCGATGGGCTTGTTCCATCCCTTCCTCGACGACAAGAGCGTCGGGATGGTCGCGGTCGAAGCCGCCGGCCACGGCATCGAGACGGGCAAGCATGCGGCCTCGCTGACCGGCGGCCGGCCGGGCGTGCTGCATGGCAACCGCACCTACCTCCTCCAGGACGCCGATGGTCAGATCACCGAAGCGCATTCGATCTCGGCGGGACTCGACTACCCCGGCATCGGGCCGGAGCATTCCTGGCTGCACGACCACGGTCGCGTGACCTATGTCAGCGCGACCGACGCCGAGGCGCTCGACGCCTTCCAGATGTGCTCCAAGCTCGAGGGCATCATTCCCGCGCTCGAGCCCGCCCATGCGCTCGCCGAGGTCAAGAAACGCGCGCCCCGGCTGCCCAAGGACCATCTGATGGTCGTCAATCTGTGCGGGCGGGGTGACAAGGACGTCTTCACCGTCGCGGCTGCCCTCGGAGTGAGCCTCTGATGGCGGGAAGCCGGCGCATCGAGCAGCGCTTTGCCAAGCTGCGCCAGGAGAGGCGCGCTGGGCTCGTCACCTTCCTGACGTGCGGCGATCCCGATGCCGAAACCGGCTTCGCGATCCTCGAACGGCTGCCCGAGATGGGTGTCGACCTGATCGAGGTCGGCATGCCCTTCACCGACCCGATGGCGGACGGACCCGCGATCCAGGCGGCCGGGCTCCGTGCGCTCAAGGCCGGCATGACCCTGATCAAGACGCTCGATCAGGTACGCCGCTTCCGCAAGAGCGATGCCGACACGCCGATCGTGCTGATGGGCTACTACAACCCGATCTACGCCTACGGCGTCGACCGCTTCATCGCCGATGCGCTCGGTGCCGGCGTCGACGGGCTGATCGTCGTCGACCTGCCGCCCGAGGAAGATGCCGAGCTGTGCCTGCCGTCGCTCAAGGCCGGCTTGCCCTTCATCAGGCTGGCGACGCCGACGACCGACGACAAGCGCCTGCCGACCGTGCTGAAGAACACCTCGGGCTTCGTCTACTACGTGTCGATCACCGGCATCACTGGCGCGAAGTTGACGCAGACTGCCCGCGTTGCCGATGCGGTGGCGCGCATCAAGCGCCACACCGACCTGCCGGTGGCCGTCGGCTTCGGCATCAAGACGCCGGAGCAGGCGGCCGAGATCGCGCGCGTCGCGGATGCGGCAGTGGTCGGCACCGCTCTGGTCCAGATCATCGCCGACAATCTCGGCAGCGACGGCAAGGCCAAGCCAGGCGTCGCCGATCTGGTGCTCAAGCAGGTCAAGCTGCTCGCCGATGGCGTCAGGCAGGCGCGCCTGTCGGGTGCACGCGTCGCATGAACTGGCTGACCAACTTCGTCCGACCGAAGATCCGCGCGCTGGTGCGCAAGGCGGAGGTGCCGGAGAATCTCTGGCATAAGTGCCCGAGTTGCGGGCAGATGCTGTTCCACCGCGATCTCGAAGCAAACCTGTATGTGTGCCAGCATTGCGGCCATCACATGCGCCTGCAGGCCAAGCGCCGGCTCGCCATGCTGTTCGATGGGGGCGTCAGCACGACGATCGAGTTGCCCAAGGCGGCGGTCGACCCGCTGCGCTTCCGCGACCGACAGCGCTATGGCGAGCGCCTGAAGGAGGCGCAGGAGAAAACCGGAAATGCCGACGCCATTCTCGTGGCGCACGGCACGATCGGTGGCCACGCCGTGGTCGCCGCGGTGTTCGATTTCGAATTCATGGGCGGCTCGATGGGCATGGCGGTCGGCGAGGCGCTGGTCGCCGCCGCCCAGCTCGCCGTCCTGCAGCAGGCAGCGCTGATCGCCGTGCCGTCTTCGGGCGGCGCTCGCATGCAGGAGGGCATCCTCTCGCTCATGCAGATGCCGCGCACCGTGCTCGCCGTCGAGGACGTCAAGGAAGCCGGCCTGCCCTATATCGTGATCTTGACCGACCCGACGACCGGCGGCGTGACCGCGTCCTTTGCGATGCTGGGTGATATCGCGATCGCCGAGCCGGGTGCCGTGGTCGGTTTCGCCGGCGCGCGCGTCATTGCCGAGACCATCCGCGAGCAGTTGCCCGACGGCTTCCAGCGCGCCGAGTACCTGCTCGACCACGGCATGGTCGACATGGTGGTGCCGCGCCACAAGCTGCGCGAGACGCTGGCGCGCCTGCTCGATCTGCTGCGCCGCCCCGGACCGACCGCCGAGGTGCTCAGCTTGCCCCGTTCGGATGCGGCTGCCGCCGCGAGCCGTGCCGATGGCGCCCGATCCGGACAAGACTGACTCGATCCTCGCCAGTCTGAAGCGGCTGCACCCGCGGCTGATCGACCTGTCGCTTGCGCGCATCGAGCGGCTGCTGGCGCGGCTCGGCCATCCCGAACGGCGACTGCCGCCCGTCGTCCACATCGCCGGCACCAACGGCAAGGGCTCGCTGCTGGCCTATCTGCGCGCCATTTTGGAGGCTGCCGGCTATCGGGTGCACGCGTACAGCTCGCCGCATCTGGTGCGTTTCAACGAGCGCATCTATCTGGCCGGACGCAACATCGAGGACGCGCTCCTGCACGAGACGCTGGCGGAATGCGAGCGCATCAATGCCGAAGAGCCGATCACGCTGTTCGAGATCACGACGGCCGCTGCCTTCCTCGCCTTTCTGCGCGTGCCGGCGGACGTCCTGATTCTGGAGACGGGATTGGGCGGACGGCTCGATGCAACCAACGTGGTGGCGAGCCCGGCGCTGACCGCGCTGACGCCCGTGTCGTTCGACCATATGCAGCATCTCGGCAACACACTCGCCGCCATTGCCGCGGAGAAGGCCGGCATCCTCAAGCCGGGCATTTCCGCCGTGGTCGGTCCGCAGCTCGACGAGGCGTCAGCCGTGTTCGTCCGTCGCGCCGCCGAAGTCGATGCCATGCTCTATCGCTGGGGCCGCGAGTGGACCATCACGGCGACCGACAACGGCATGGTCTTTCGAGGTGCGGGCATCGCGCTCGAGCTGCCGCGCCCAAACCTGATCGGCGGCCACCAGATCGACAATGCAGGAACGGCAGTAGCATGCATCGAGCGGCTGCGCGGCTTCACGGTGACCGATCGCGCCGTGCGCGACGGACTCACGCGCGCGCACTGGCCGGCGCGCATGCAGCGCCTGGTCGCCGGTCCCCTGGTCGATGCGCTGCCGCGCGATTGGGAGCTTTGGCTCGATGGCGGCCACAATGAGTCGGCCGGAAGGATCATCGCCGACATGGCGTACGCCTGGGCGAAGCGCGACGGGCGGCCGCTCCATCTGATCTTCGGCATGATCAACACCAAGCAGCCTGCTGAATTTCTGCGCGCGCTCGCGCCGGTCGCCACGACGCTTCATGCCGTGACGATCCCCGGCGAGGAGAATGCGATCCCGGCCGCCGACCTTGCCCAGCACGCGCGCGCACTCAACATCCGCGCGGTCACGGCGCCCAGCGTGACAGAGGCGCTGGCCGCAATTCGCAACGACGAGCGTTCACCGGCGCGTGTCCTGATCTGCGGTTCGCTCTACCTCGCCGGCCACATCCTGACCGACAACGGATGAGTGCCCCGCTCGTCTCGGTGCTGGTGGTCAACTTCAACGCCGGCGAACACCTGACGCGCTGTCTCGGCGCCTTGGCCGGGCAGTCTTTCGCCGATTTCGAGGTCGTCCTGATCGACAACGGCTCGACCGACGGTTCGTTCGATCGTGCTCTTGCCGCCGTTCCGGCTCTCAGCGGCCGGCTGCGCGCGGAACGCGCCGGAGCCAATCTCGGCTTTGCCGCCGCGAACAACCGTGCCGCCGGCCTGGCGCGCGGACGCTGGCTTGCCACTCTCAATCCCGACGCGTTTGCCGCGCCGGACTGGCTCGCTCAGTTGATCTCGGCGACGGAGCGACACGCCGGCGTGGCCATGTTTGGCTCGACCCAGCGCATGGCCGGGGCACCCGGCACGCTCGACGGCACGGGCGATGCCTATCATGTGCTGGGCATCGCCTGGCGCGGCAGTTTCGGCCATCCGGCGGCCGATCTGCCGCCCGAAGGCGAAGTGTTCGGACCGTGCGCCGCCGCGGCACTCTACCGGCGCGACGCGTTCGACGCCGCGGGCGGATTCGACGAGCGGTTCTTCTGCTACCACGAGGATGTCGATCTGGCGTTTCGCCTGCGCCTCGCCGGCCACCGCTGCATTCAGGTCGCGGCCGCATCGGTCGATCATGTCGGCTCGGCGACGACCGGGCGCACCAGCGACTTCAGCGTCTATCACGGCACGCGCAACCGCCTTTGGACGCTGGTCAAGAACATGCCGGCGGCGCTGTTCTGGCCGGTGCTGCCCGCGACGGCTGCGGTGCATGTCTACCTGCTGATGCGCGCGAGGTCGGTCGGCACGTTCGGCGCGACATGGCGCGGCATGCGCGACGCCTTGTGCGGCATCGCGCCGATCTGGCGCGAGCGGCGGAGATTGCAGGCGGCTCGCCAAGCGCCCACATCGGTCATAGCGCGCGCCCTGACCTGGCCGATCGGCAAACTGCGCCGTCGGGCGCACGACGTGCGCCCTGCTTGAACCTGGCGGCGCACGACGTGCGCCCTGCCTAAGCTGAACTTTGCCCGAATTTTGACCAAGCCACTGATGTGACTCGCGTTTGTCTGCGGGTCCTGACTACAGGCTGGGCTTGACGGCGAGCAGATCGAGTGCGCGGCGCTGGATTTCGGTCGGGGTGGCGAGCACCGGGAAGGAGGCTGCGCGGCCGAAGCGGACGGTGTTGCGGGTGAGCGTGGCGAGATCGGCGAGCAGCGAT
>VGDO01000279.1 GCA_016869645.1 Alphaproteobacteria bacterium | reverse complement strand
TGTGCAGCTTGAATCACGGCACAACCAGCCTGTCGAGCCCCTCAAACAAATTACATGACTACCGTCAAAGCCAAAATCCCCGCACTTTCAATTGTTTAGCTCGAAAATGGGGCAAAGTTCAGCCTAGAGCTTCAGAAGGTTGGGCAGCCAGCTGACCATGCCGGGCAGCGCGATCAGCATGCCGACCAGCACGAAGTCGGCGGCCAGGAAAGGCAGCGTTCCGCGATAGATGCTTGCCACCGGTATCTCCGGATGCTGCGCCTGGATCACGAAGACCGTCATGCCCGTCGGCGGGCTGACCAGGCCGATCGTGCACATCACCGTGACGAAGATGCCGAACCACATGCCGTCATAGCCGATGCCGAGGATCAGCGGCAGCGTCACCGGCACGGTGATCAGGATCGTGCTGACCTCGTCGAGGAATGTGCCGAGGATCACGTAGAGCGCCGTGACGGCCAGCAGAATCCAGGCCGGGTTGAGCTCGGCGGCCAGCGCCCAGCGCGCGATTTCATGGGGCACCTGCGTCAGCACGATGAAGCGCGAGAAGATGAACGCGCCGACCACGATGAAGAACAGGGCCGCCGTCGTGCACACGGTCTCGAAGAAGGCGTCGAGCAGGCCGCGCCAGCCCATGGCGCCGCTGCCGAGCCCGATGACGACGGCGACGAAGGCGGCGACCGCGGCCGCCTCGGTCGGCGAAAACCAGCCGAGATAGATGCCGACGACGGCAAAGAGGAACAGCACGCCGAGCTTCCACATGCCGACCGATGCGCGCAGCCGCTCGATCACGCGCATTGCCGGCACTTTCGGCACCCAGTCCGGGCGGACCCATGCGACCGCGTACACCGCGAGGACGTAGAGTGCCGCCAGCACGAAGCCAGGCACGAAGGCCGCCGCATAAAGCTTCGGCAGGGACTGCTCGGCGACGATGGCGTAGATCGCAAGCAGCACGGAGGGCGGAATCAGCACGTCGAGCGTGCCGGCCGAGGCGACCGCGCCGGCGGCGAAGGCCGAGTCGTAGCCGTGGCGGCGCATCTCCGGGATCGCGACGCGCGAGAAGGTCGCGGCCGTCGCGATCGACGAGCCGCAGATCGCGCCGAACAGCGCGCAGGAGCCGATCGTGGCATTGGCGAGCGCGCCGCGCACGCCCGAGAACACGCCGTTGGCCGCCTGGAACAGCTCGGTTGCCATGTTGGCGCGCGCCGCCACGGCGCCCATCAGGATGAACAGCGGCACGACCGACAGCGAGTAGGCGCTGGCGAGCTGGAACGGCACGATGCCGAACATCTTGAGCGCGGTCGGCCAGCCGTCGAGCGCGGCATAACCGATGAGCCCGCTGGCCGAAAGCGCGATCGCGATCGGCACGCGCGCGAAGATCAGCACGAGCAGCAATGCGACTCCGAGAACGCCGATCACGGTGGCGCTCATCGGCCGGGCCCGCTGCGGCCCTGGCCGGGCGCGTCGGCGACCGCCCGCTCGACCCGCGATCGCTCCGAGCCGGGCCGGACCGCCATGACCGCCGCCGCGATGCCGCCGCCGATCAAGCCGACCAGGACCGGCACCCAATAGAGGATCTTGGGTATTTCCAGATCGGCCGTCACGTCGTTGAAGATCAGCGTGCCCTGCGCCGTCTTCCAGCCCTGCCATGCCATCACGGCGATGATGACGATGGCAACCAGCTCGGCGAGCCGCCGCAGCACGGGCACGCGGCGCGGCGCCACGTAGTCGACCACGTCGACGACGATGTGATCGTCGCGCAGGAAGGCGGCGGGAAGCGCCAGGAAGAAAGTGCAGGCGAGCAGCAGCTCGACCAGCTCGAACATGCCGCGGATCGGCCGGTTGATGACGGCGCGCAGCACCACATCTGCGACCGTCAGCAGCATCATGGCGGCAAGCGCGGTGCCCGCCAGCGCGCCGCACAGCGCGACGGCGCGCGGGCGCCAGCGGTTCATGCCGTCATTCCACGGACCACGCGATCGGCGCAGACCCGGGCGGACCGCCTCAGTTCCAGAAGCTCTTCGAGGTCTTGCCGTGCTTGTCCGCCAATCCGCGCATCATGTCGTAGACGGCGCGGGCCGGCATGCCCTTGCCGTCGAGCTCCTTGACCTTGGCCTCGGACACTTCGGCGCCGATGGCGCGCACCCTGGCCTGATCCGCGGCCGAGAACTTGATCGCCTCGCCGCCGGCATCCATGAGCGCCTTCTTGCCGGGCTCGTCGAGCGCGTCCCACGCCTCGCCGATCTCCTTCTCCTTGCCGGTGACGCTGTCGGTCACCAGCTTCTTGAGATCGGCCGGCAGCTTGGCCCAGAAATCCTCGTTCATGCCGACGCCGAAGCTGGTGACGTAGGAATAGAGCTCGGTCGAATGCTTGACGATGCCGCCCAGCTTGAAGGCGATGCCGGCGCCGCCGTAATCGATGAACACGCCGTCGAGCGTGCCTTTCTGGAGCTGCTCGGCGATCTCGGTCGGCGGCACGCCGACCGGCGTGGCGCCGAGGCCCTGCACGAGGTCGCGCACGGTCGGCGAGGCGAAGCGCAGGCGCAGCCCCTTGAAGTCGTCGAGGGTGCGGATCGGCTTCTTGGTCGTGTGCGGCCCGCCGGGCTGGTGGGTCAGCAGCAGCAGGACCTTGATGCCCTTGTGCTCGGCGTCGAGATACTTGGCGCGCAGCTCGGCATCGTTGATCACCTTGGTGCCGATCTCCGCACTGCCGACCATGAAGGGCAGGTTGATGATCTCGGTCAGCGGGAAGCGGCCCGGCGTGCCGCCGTGCAGGAACCAGGACACGTCGGCCTGTCCGGTGCGCGCGAAATCGTAGTGCTGCGGCGTCGGTCCCATCTGCGCGCTCGGAAAGCGCTTGACCGTAAGGCGCCCGCCCGATCCCTTTTCGAGCCCGTCGGCCCATTTGATCAGCCATTGCGACATGGCGTGCTGGTCGCCGACGAAGTAGGCGAGCTTCATCTCGAATTTCTGCTGCGCCACCTGCTGGGCGTGGACGCTGCCGGCAAGGGCGAGGCCAAGCGCCATCGCGGCGGCTGCCAGGGTCGCGGTGCCGATCGCCGGGAATTTCATGGTTTCGTCCTCCCCTGCTTGCTTGTCGCTGGTCGTTGTCCGACGCGGCCAGTATAGCCGTTTGGCGCGGCTCGGCGCTATAATGGCCACCGGTTCGGCAGAGAGCATGCGATGACCGATTTTCCGCCGCGCACCATCGAAGAGTGGGCAAAGCTTGCCGAGAAGGAGCTGCAGGGCGCCGGCCTCGACTCCTTGACCTGGCGCACGCCCGAAGGCATCGCGGTCAAGCCGCTCTACACGGCAGCCGATCTCGCGGCGCTCGATCACGTCGGCGGTCTGCCCGGCTTCCCGCCCTTCGTGCGTGGGCCGCGCGCCACCATGTACACCAACAAGCCCTGGACGCTGCGGCAATATGCCGGCTTCTCCACGGCCGAGGAATCGAACGCCTTCTATCGGCAGAACCTGGCCGCCGGCCAGATGGGCTTGTCGGTCGCCTTCGATCTCGCGACCCACCGCGGCTACGACAGCGACCATCCGCGCGTGGTCGGCGACGTCGGCAAGGCCGGTGTGGCGATCGACAGCGTCGAGGACATGAAGATCCTGTTCGACGGCATCCCGCTCGACCGCATGAGCGTGTCGATGACGATGAACGGCGCCGTGCTGCCGGTGCTGGCCGGCTACATCGTCGCGGCCGAGGAGCAGGGCGTCAGCGCGGACAGGCTGAGCGGCACCATCCAGAACGACATCCTCAAGGAGTTCATGGTCCGCAACACCTACATCTATCCGCCCGGCCCCAGCATGCGCATCGTCGCCGACATCATCGAGTACACGGCGAAGCACATGCCGCGCTTCAACTCGATCTCGATCTCGGGCTATCACATCCAGGAGGCCGGCGCGACCTCGGTCCAAGAGCTCGCCTTCACGCTGGCCGACGGGCTCGACTACGTGCGCGCCGCGGTCGGCCGCGGGCTGGCGATCGACGCCTTCGCGCCGCGGCTCTCCTTCTTCTTCAACATCGGCATGAACTTCTTCATGGAGATCGCCAAGCTGCGCGCGGCGCGGCTCTTGTGGGCGCGCATGATCAAGCCCTTCGGGCCACAGAACCCCATGTCGCTGGCGCTGCGCACGCATTGCCAGACCTCGGGCGTCAGCCTGACCGAGCAGGACCCGTACAACAACGTGATCCGCACGACGATCGAGGCGCTGGCCGCCGTGCTCGGTGGCACGCAGTCGCTGCACACCAATGCGCTCGACGAGGCTGTCGCGCTGCCGACGCCGTTCTCGGCGCGCATTGCGCGCAACACGCAGCTCATCATCGCCGAGGAGACCGGCATACCCCGGGTGATCGATCCGCTGGGTGGCAGTTATTTCGTCGAGAGCCTGACGCATGCGGTCGCGGCCGAGGCGTGGAAGCTGATCGAGGAGGTCGAGGGCCTGGGCGGCATGACCAAGGCGATCGAGGCGGGCATGCCCAAGCTGCGCATCGAGGAATCGGCGGCGCGCCGCCAGGCGCGCGTCGACCGCGGCGAGGACGTCATCGTCGGCGTCAACAAGTACCGCCCGGACACCGAGGAAAAGATTCCGATCCTCAATGTCGACAACGCCAAGGTGCGCGAGGCCCAGGTCGAGCGCATCCGCCGGATCCGCGCGGCGCGCGACGAACCGGCTTGCCGTGCCGCGCTCGGCGCGCTGACCGAGGCCGCGCAATCCGGCCAGGGCAATCTGCTCGACCTCGCGGTCCGCGCGACGCGCCTGCGCGCCACCGTCGGCGAGATCTCCGATGCGCTGGAGCGGGTCTTCACGCGGCATCGCGCGACCATCCGCAGCGTTGCCGGCATCTACGGCTCGGCTTATGCGGGCGACGAGAGCTTCCAGAAGATCCGCCGCGAGGTCGAGGCGTTTGCGACCGAGGAGGGGCGCCGTCCGCGCCTGCTCGTCGTCAAGCTGGGCCAGGACGGCCATGACCGCGGCGCCAAGGTGATCGCGACCGCGTTTGCCGATATCGGCTTCGACGTCGACATCGGCCCGCTGTTCCAGACGCCCGAGGAGGCGGCCCGCCAGGCCGTCGAGAACGACGTCCATGTCGTCGGCGTGTCGAGCCAGGCGGCGGGACACACGACGCTGGTGCCGGCGCTGATCAAGGCGCTGGCCGATCAGGGCGCCGGCGACGTGCTGGTCGTGTGCGGCGGCGTCATCCCGTCGCAGGACCATGAGAGCCTGACCAAGGCCGGTGTCGCCGCGATCTACGGACCCGGCACCAACATTCCGCAGGCGGCCGCCGACATCCTGCGCCTCATCCACCGGCGCCGGAGCAAGGCAGCGTAAGGCAGGGGACAGACGTCAGGTATCAGGTATCACCAATTCGGTGACACCAATCGAATTCGGTGACAGTGCACTTTATTCGTCCTGCGGCTTCGGCCCGCGCCTGGCCGGCGCCAGCGTCCGGCCGGTGCGCCGCTCCAGGCGCGCCAGGAACTCCGTCGAGCCGAGCGGCCGGCCGATCGTCTCGGCCCTGCGCAGGCGCGGGATGCGTGCCAGCACCGCATCGTCGTCGAGCAGGGCGGCGACATCGTCGAAGCGCTGGCGGATCGGCCCGGTCTCGGTCAGCCCGTCGTCGGCGCCCTTGAGATAGGCGCGCGCGCTCGACCACTTCCAATCCACGGCCCGTGCGGCCAGGCGGGCGCGCACCGGGTTGAGCAGCACGTAGGCGAAGGCGGTCGCCACATGCGCCTCGTCCATGGCGACCGCGCCGAAGCGGC
>VGDO01000278.1 GCA_016869645.1 Alphaproteobacteria bacterium | reverse complement strand
GGCCGTGTCGCGCGGCGTCACGGCGATGCTCGGGCTTCCACATCGTGCACCCCTCGGATACGATTCGGGTGCCCGACAATGAATCACAACAGATTCGTCCGATTCAACAACTTTCAGGATCGGCTCTTATTTCTTCAGGCCGAAGTTCTGGAAGCGCTTGTTGAACTTGGCGAGCTGTCCGCCGCTGTCGACCAGGCGGTGGATGCCGGTCCAGGCGGGATGCGACTTCGGGTCGATTTCCAGGCGCAGCGTGTCGCCGGCCTTGCCCCAGGTCGAACGCGTCTTGAACGACGTGCCGTCGGTCATGACGACATTGATCTCATGGTAGTCGGGATGGATATCGGCCTTCATGGGGCGGCTCCGCGCGAAAGAGGCGGGTCATATACCGGATGCGCCTTGCCCTGGCAAGGGGCGGGCCGCTGGGCGACCATGCTTCACCGTTCCCGGCCGTGGACGGTTGCGTGCCCGGCCCCGCTCGTGTACCGCTAAGACACGATGAGACAAGGAAAAACGGCTCTCTGACCATGGCTCTCGACGACACCGGCTTCGAAAGGCTGGCCGATCAGACGCTGGCGCGGCTATCAGCCGCGGTCGAGGAGCGCCTGTCCGATGCGGTCGACGTCGAGCAGCAGGGTGGCATTCTCACCCTCGAGCTCGACGACGGCCGCCAATATGTCATCAACAAGCACGGCCCCAACCGCCAGATCTGGCTGTCGTCGCCGGTGTCGGGTGCCTGGCATTTCGCCTGGGATGAGGGTCGCAAAGTCTGGCTCTCGACGCGCGAGCCGGCGGTGCTCGAGGAGCTGCTCGCCGGCGAGCTGGCCCGGGCAACCGGAACGGATTTCGCGTTTTGAGCCGGGCCACGCGCGCGAGCGACCGCCCGGTCGGTCGCAATCTCCGGCCGCTCAGCGGCCTGATTCCCTTTCTGCGACCCTATCTTCCGGCCATCTTCGGCGCGCTCATCGCCTTGATGGTCGCCGCTGGAACGGTGCTGTGGTTGGGATCGGGACTGCGCATCCTGATCGATCAGGGCTTCGGCGCCGGCGGCAGCTCCGAGCTGCTCGACCAGGCGGCAATCGTCCTGCTGGGTCTCGTCGCTCTGATGGCGGTTGCCAGCTACGCGCGCTTCTATCTGGTGTCATGGATCGGCGAGCGCGTGGTCGCCGATCTGCGTCGCGCGATCTTCGACCACATCATCCGTCTCGATCCCGGCTTCTTCGAGGTGACGCGTACGGGCGAAGTGCTGACCCGCCTGACCACGGACACCACCCTAATCCAGGCGGTCGTCGGCTCCTCGGCGTCCTTCGCGTTGCGCCATCTTCTGATGTTCATCGGCGGCGCCACCATGCTCGCGCTGACCAGCCCCAAGCTGACCGGCATGGTTTTCCTGGTCGTGCCATTCGTCCTGGTGCCTATCCTGGTTTTCGGCCGGCGCGTGCGGCGCCTGTCGCGAACGACACAAGATCGCATCGCCGATGTCGGCGCCTATGTTGACGAGTCGCTCAACGCGATCCGCACCGTGCAGGCCTTCGGACACGAGGAGATCGACCGGTCGCGTTTTGCCGCGCGCGTCACCGACACGCTCAACGCCGCGCTCGCGCATGTTCGCGCGCGCGCCTGGCTGACCGCGCTGGTGATTGCCTTTGCCTTCGGCTCGATCAGTGTGGTGCTGTGGGTCGGCGGCCATGACGTCATCGCGGGCCGGATCAGCCCTGGCGAGCTGTCGGCCTTTGTCTTCTATGCGGTCGTCGTTGCGGGAGCAGTCGCAGCCCTCAGCGAGATTTTCGGCGATCTGCAACGCGCAGCGGGTGCGACCGAGCGGCTGATGGACCTGCTCGCCACCCAGCCGGTGATTGCCGCGCCCGCAGCGCCCGTGCTGCTGCCGCAGCCGGCGCGCGGCGCGCTTCAGTTCGAGCGCGTGAGCTTCCGCTATCCGGCGCGGCTCGACATGCCGGCGCTCGACGACTTCTCGCTTTCCGTTGCGCATGGCGAGCGCGTCGCTTTGGTCGGCCCCTCGGGAGCCGGCAAGACGACCGTTTTCCAGCTTGCGCTGCGTTTCTATGACCCGGCATCCGGCACGATCAGGTTCGACGGCGTCGACATAAAGCGCGTCGCTCCGTCGGAGTTGCGCCGGCGCATCGGCCTGGTGCCGCAGGAGCCCGTGATCTTCTCGGCGGACGCCTGGGAGAACATCCGCTACGGCCGGCCCGAGGCAAGCGATGCCGAGGTGCGTGCGGCGGCCGAGGCGGCGGCGGCCATGGAGTTCATCGACCGCCTGCCCCAGGGCTTCGCGACCTTTCTCGGCGAAAAGGGCGTCAGGCTATCAGGCGGCCAACGCCAGCGCATCGCGATCGCGCGCGCCATCCTGCGCAACCCGGCCCTGCTGCTTCTGGACGAGGCGACGAGCGCGCTCGACGCCGAGAGCGAGCGGCTGGTGCAGCAGGCGCTCGAGCGCCTGATGGCGGGGCGCACCACGATCGTCATTGCGCACCGTCTGGCCACGGTCCAGCAGGCCGACCGCATCGTCGTGGTCGACCAGGGCCGCATCGTGGCACAAGGCAGCCATGCCGAGCTGATGCGCGCGGGCGGTCTCTATGCGCGGCTCGCCCAGCTTCAGTTCGATCAGGCGGACGACAGCCGGCGCGCCGGCGGAGCACTGTCGTCTCCGGCGGCCTGATGGCCTGGAACGTGCATCCCGCTCTTTGTTTCAAAGCAGGACCCCGTCACGACCTCGATCGAATCGCCAGGCGACTCAAGCAAGGTCGACCGCGGTCTAGCGGTTCGTGAGTTTGAGCTCGATGCGCCGGTTGCGCCGCCGGCCGATCTCGTCATCCCGGTCGTCGAGCGGCTGGAACTCGCCATAGCCCGCGGCGGTCAGCCGCTCGGGCGGCACGCCCTCTGCGATCAGGAATTTGACGACGGAGATCGCGCGCGCCGTCGACAGTTCCCAGTTCGACGGGAAGCGATCGGTCGCGATGCGCACGCGGTCGGTGTGGCCGTCGACCTGCAGCACCCAGTTGAGCTCGGTCGGAATGCGCGGCGCGATCTGCTTGAGTGTCGTCGCGAGCTGCCCCATCTGGCGCCGCCCGGCATCGCCGAGATCGGCCGAGCCGGTTTCGAACAGAACCTCGGACTGGAACACGAAGCGATCGCCGACGACGCGGATGTCCTGGCGCTGGCCCAGCACCTCCCGCAGGCGCCCGAAGAACTCGGATCGATAGCGCGCCAACTCCTCGACCTTGCTGGCCAGCGCCTGGTTGAGGCGGCGTCCGAGGTCGACGATCTGCACCTCCTGCTCGCGCGCCTTGGCCTCGGATGCCTCGAGCGTGACGGCAAGGCGTGAGAGCTGCTGGCGCAGCGCAAGGATCTGCTGGTTCAGCATCTCGACCTGGCTGCGCGCCTCGCGAGACAACTGACGCTCCTGGCCCAGATTGCCTTCGCTGGCATCGACCCGCGCCTGCAACTCGCGCAGGCGGATGTCGCGCTGGGTCAGCTCGCGTTGGGCGAGCACGGTTCGCTCGGCCTCGCTCGCAAGGCGCGTCTCCAGCTCCTTCGTGCGGTCGCGCAGCTGGCCGGCCTCGTTCTCGCGGGCGCGCAGGCTCTCGGCGAGACCGGCCACCTGCGTCTCGAGGTCGCGCCGCACCGCGCGCAGCGTCTCGACGTCGCGGCGCAGGCTCTCGAGCTCGCGCAGCTGCACCTCGATCGTCTCGCGGTCGGCGTTGATCTTCTTGAAGGCATCTTCGAGGTCACGGCTCACGCGGTCGGCGCGTTCGACCCGCTGCGTCAGGTCGGCAACGCGCTGCTGGAGAGCATCGCGCTCGCCGAGCAGGGTGGTGTATCGTGTGGTCAGATCGTCGCGCCGCGCGATCGAGCTCTGCAGCTCGGCCGAGAGCTGCGCAAGGTTGAGCCGGAGGTCTGCGTTCGTGTCGCGCTCGAGCGACAGCATGTTCGACAGCTCGGCGACCTGACGATTGAGACGGGCCAGCGCTTCGTCGCGGCCGGACAAGGCCTTCGACAGGATGAACTGCGCGATGGTGAACACCATCAGCAGGAAGATGATGACCATCAGAAGCGTGGCGAGCGCGTCGACGAAGCCCGGCCAGATGTCGAGGCCGGAGCGACGGCGACCGCGGGTCATGCTGGTGCCGGCCATGGCGGCGGCTCCTAATTAGCGCGCTGTGATTCGTCCGCCAGATTGGCGATTGTCCTGGCCAGCAGGCGGATCTCGCTGCGCAGCTCCTCGGTCGACTGGGCACGGCCGGAACTCAGCTCCTCGAGCATGCGGCCGAGATAGACCTCGATGTTGCGGATGTGGCCGCGCGTCGCATCGTCGGCGCCGAGCCCGGCGAGGCGCACGTCGGCGAGCTTGGCCAGCACCGGCTTGAGGTCGCTCTGGTCTTCGGCAAGCTTGAGCAGCAGGCTCTGCTCCGCCTTCATCTGGTCCGACAGCACGCTCAGCTTCTCGGTCAGCGCCAGCAGTCCCTGGCCGACGTTGCGGCGGTTGTCCTCGCCGCGCGCCATCAATCGCTGCAGGTTCTCCAGGCTGTCCGCGGTCTGTTCGATCAGCGCCTGCAGATAGGCCGGGACCGATTGCTCGCCGTCGGCGATCGGCCCGGCCGAGCCGATGCGCGTCACGCTCGACAGCCATTCCTCCAGCTCGTTGTAGAAGCGGTTCTGGGCCTGGCCCGACTGAAGATCGAGGAAACCCAGCACGAGTGCGCCCGCCAGGCCGAACAGAGACGTGCCGAAGGCGGTGCCCATGCCGGACAACGGGCCGCCGAGGCCGGTCTTCAGCGCATCGAAGGCGGTCGCGAGGTCGCCATCGCCGAGCGACAGGCCGGCGATCACATTGCCGACCGTATTGACCGTCTGCAGCAGGCCCCAGAACGTGCCGAGCAGCCCCAGGAAGATGAGCAGCCCGATCAGGTAGCGCGAGATCTCGCGCGATTCATCGAGCCGTGTGCCGAGGCTGTCGAGCAGCGAGCGCAGGCCCTGCGCCGACAGTGAGATGCGCCCCTGGCGCTCGCCGAGCATGGCAGCCATCGGACCCAGCAGGTGCGGTGTGTCCTGAGTCGAGAGGTGCAGCCCGCCGCGCCGATAGGCCTCGAGCCAATTCACTTCGGGATTGAGCTTGAGGACGGCGCGCAGGCAATGGCCGATGCCGATCAGCAGCACGAGCAGGATCATGCCGTTGAGGAACGGGTTGACCATGAAGGCCCTGAGCAGGCCCTCGGCCAGGAAGCCGGTCAGCCCCAGGACCACCGCCACGAAGACCAGCATGCGGATGAGATAGCGTTGCGGCCGGGTCATGGCGGAGTCCCGTCTGAGATCAGGCGCGATTGCCGGCCGACCACGCGGTCGATGGGCAGCCGTCCGAAGTCCGGCGGCGAAGCGGCCGCAACGTCACCGATCGGCCACGATGATGTCGACGCGATCGGCCGGCCCGCCATCCTCGACCTTGTTGCCGAGCGCTCGGACATCCATGCGGTTACCGCGCACGCCTTGATCGATCAGGTATGTCCGCACGGCCAGCGCGCGCGACAGAGACAGCCGGCGCGCCTGGCTCGCGGTCTCTGCCGTGCCGGCGGCGAATGCAACCAGTTGAATGCGCGGTGTTTCGTTGTCCTTCAGACGTTGTGCCAGCTGGTTGAGCACCGTCTTGGCCTGGTCGGGCAGGTCGACCGATTGGTCGCCGAAGCTGATACGCAATGGGCGATCGCGCGGCGGCAGACCGCCGCCGGGCGGCAGCGCTGCTGCTTGCTGGCTGGCTTGTGGCCGCGCGGCCGGCGCCGGCGGCGGGGCGGCGGGTGCCGGAAGAGTCGGAAGCG
>VGDO01000277.1 GCA_016869645.1 Alphaproteobacteria bacterium | reverse complement strand
ATCGCTGCTCGCCGATCTCGCCACGCTCACCCGCAACACCGTCCGCTTCGGCCGCGCAGCCTCCTTCCCGGTGCTCGCCACCCCGACCGAAATCCAGCGCCGCGCACTCGATCTGCTCGCCGTCAAGCCCAGCCTGTAGTCAGGACCCGCAGACAAACGCGAGTCACATCAGTGGCTTGGTCAAAATTCGGGCAAAGTTCAGTCTAGGCCGTGGCAACGCACAGTCCATGACGCTTGCGCGCAGATCAGTGCGCAAGAGGGCTAAGCTCGTCGCTTCGCCGCCTTCGCCGCGACGCGCGCTTCGAATTTCGCGACGTCGATGATGGCGCGGTCGTGGTGGCCGGCGCCGATGACTTCGTCGTCGTCGCGGCATTCGACGCGGAAGCGCAGGCGGCGCCCCTCCACCGCGATGAGCTCGACCTTGGCCGTCACCGACATGCCGGCCGGCGTCGCCGCGCTATGGCTGATGTCGATGTGGATGCCGACCGTCTTCTCGTCGGGGCCCAGATAGGGCTTGAGCGCGGCGATGCAGGTCGCCTCGGCGAAGCCGACCAGGTAGGCCGTGGCGAACACCCGGGGCATGTCGCGGAAGCCGCCAAAAGCGGCGGCGACATGAGGGACCGTCAGGCCCTCGTCGACGAGGATGGTTTCGCTGTGGATGAGCCCGACGGGTGGTGCGCTGCGGGCCATGGTGCGGCTCCGCTCAGCGATCGAAATTGACAGCGGTCGTGTTGCCGCCGCTGACGAGTATGCCGACCCGCTCGCCGGGCTCGGGCTTGTAGCGGCCGGACAGCAGAGCGGACAGGGCCGCGACCGCGCCCGGCTCGGCCGCGACGCGCAAGGTCTTCCACAACGCCTGCTGGGCATTGCGGATGGCGTCGTCGGCAACCAGCACGACACGCCGAACATGGCTTTGCGCGATGGGGAACATGAGCCGGCCGACCTGGAGCGGCGCCAGCGAATCGGCGGCGATGCCCCCGGCGGGGGCGTCGACCGGACGGCCGGCCTCGAGCGCGCGCGTCAGCGTCGGTGCCGCTTCCGGCTCGACACCGACCACCTTTATGCGGCCGGCGAACCAGGCGGCGATGCCGCCGATCAGCCCGCCACCGCCAACGCCGACAAGCAGCGAATCGATGTGCGCTCCCTGCTCGTCGATCTCCAAGCCGAGCGTGCCCTGTCCCAGCAGCGTCTCCGCCTGATCGAAGGCGTGAACAGGCAGTGCGCCCGTGCGCTCTGCCCATTCCATGCTCGCCGCCAGCGCCTCGGCGTAGCGCGCGCCGCCGACCACGAGATCGGCGCCGTAGCCGCGGATGCGGTCAACCTTGGCCGGCGAGGAGATGCTCGGCACGAAGATCTTGGCATGCACGCCCAGCTTCATGGCGGCATAGGCGACCGCCGCGCCATGATTGCCGCCCGAGGCGGCGACGACGCCCGACTGCGGTACGCGCCGGGTCAGGAGATTGGCGAAGGCGCCGCGCGTCTTAAACGATCCCGCGTGCTGCATCAACTCGAGCTTGAAGGCGAGCTTCGCCGGCGGCAGACCGAAATCGGCCGCATCGGCCTCGATCACCGGGGTTCGCCTGATATGCGGCCTGATGACCCGCTCGGTCGCGGCGATCCGGTCGCGGTCGATCGTCTGAATGGTCGTGTCATTCATCGTGGCTTCCCCTGTCGCTCTCCGCGGCCCGGCTTATTCGGAAATGATCGGATTGGCAATATGGCGATTGCGCGGGCTGTCCCGGGTCAAGGGCTAACTTGACCACACACAATCCTTGAGGAGTCACGTTTCGGCACCGCGATGGGCAAGCCAGAGTCCGGCCGCGACGAGAACGACACCTGCCAACAGCAACGGTGAGATCGGCTCACCGAGGAGCGCCGCGCCGAGACCCGCAGCCGTGATCGGGCTCAAGGAAAGGAACATGGTGAGACGTGTCGGCGTCAGGCGCTTCAGCGCCCAGAGCCAGACAAAGTATCCGACGCCGCTTGCAAGCCCGATGAAGGCGATGGCCCACCAACCGGCATGGGTGAAGCGAAGCGGCGCGGCGAAGAATCCCTCGCCGCCGGCTAGGCCGGCGAGGAAGACGACGGAAGCCAGCATGGCAAGCGCGCTGACCGAGAGCGTCGGGTTGCGGCCGAGATAGGGCCGCGAGAGCACGCTGCACAAGGCGCCGGTCAGGGCGCTCAGCAGCACGGCCGCTTCGCCGATCCAGCTCGTCACACCGCTCTCGCCCTGGGCCAGCTTGTCGCTCAGCGCCACGGCGACACCGAGAATCGTGCAGACGACACCCGTCGTCTTGGGCAGCGTCAGCGGTTCATGGCCGAGTGCCGCGCCGATCAGCATGGTCAGCAGCGGAAAGGTCGTGAAGATCAGGGCCGCGCGCGCCGATGGCACGTATTGCAGCCCGAAATTGAGCAGCGCAATCAGCACGCCGAACTGGCCGATGCCGAGCAACGCAATCGGCAGCACATCGCGGCGCTCGATGCGGAAGCCGCGCGCCAGAGCCAGCGCCGGAACCAGGCAGAGGAAACCCAAAGCATAGCGCAGCAGCGCGATCGAGGCCGGTCCTGCCTGGTCGACCACCACTCGGGTCGCAACCATGGCCGCGCCGACCAGTACGCCATTGGTGGTCGCCGCCAGAAGCGGCAGCAGCGAACCGCCCGATCGATTGGTGGTCACGGACACGGTGGGTGCGAGCGCCTCACAGTTTCAGCTCCCAGGTCTCGCCGACGAGATCACGGCCGAAGCTGCGATGGCGCTCCGAATGGATCAGGCGGAAACCGGCCTCCTCGTAGATGCGCCGCGCCGCATGCAGTATGTCGTTGGTCCACAGCGTGAGGGTGCGGTAGCCGGTCTGGCGCGCGAAGCGGATGCACTCTTCGACCAGCCGTCGGCCGATGCCGAGACCGCGCGCCGAAGGGTCGACCAGGAGCAGGCGCAGCTTGGCCACCGTCTTCGACTTGGCGACGAGGAGGACCGATCCCACGCGCGCGCCGTCGCGTTCGGCGATCCAGCAGCGCTCGCGCCTGGCGTCGAAGTCGCGGATGAACCGAGCGGCGATGTCGGCGACGAGCGCCTCGAAGCTTTCGTCCCAGCCATACTCCTGGTGATAGAACTGAGCATGGCGCTCGATCACCCAACCCATGTCGCCGGGACGGTGCGGGCGCAGGACGACGGCCTGCACGGCGCGCTCGCCGGTGCGCTGCCCGCCAAGCAACCGCTCGATCGTGTCCATTGCCTGCACGAGCTTCTGCTGGTCTGCCGGGCGCAGCGCGCCGACCAGCGCGCCGACCTCCTCGTGCGAGCGCCGGTTGAGCGGCGCGAAGGCGCGCCGGCCCGCCAGTGTCAGGGCCAAGTGGCTCTGCCGTCCATCGCTTGCCGAGCGGCGCTTGTCGACATAGCCGCGCCGGCCGAAGCCGCGCAGGATCCGGCTGAGATAACCCTGGTCGATGCCGAGCTCGCGGGCCAGCGCCGTCGCGGTCAGGCCGTCGCGGTGAGCGAGCTCGTAGAGCACGCGCACCTCGGTCAGCGAGAAGGGACTCCGATAGACGCCCTCGCGCAGCACGCCGATCTTGCCGGTGTAGAACCGGTTGAAGCGCCGCACCGCCATGATGCGCCGGTCGAGCTCGGCTTCCGCCATCGCAGGCCTCCCGATATATGACAGAGTCATGCAGATACTTGCTTCTGTCAAGTATCCCGCCCGACTCCCGCCTGAGCCGGCTCGGCGCGTCCATCTATCTGCGCCAGAAGATCGGCGTGAGCAGCAGGAGGACCGTGAGGAGTTCGAGACGGCCGAGCATCATGCCAAGCGTGCACAGCCACTTGGCCGTGGCGGGGATCGGCTGAAAGTTGCCGGCCGGCCCGATGACGTCGCCGAGCCCGGGGCCGACGTTGCCGAGCGCGGTGGCGGCACCGGTCAATGCGGTCACCAGGTCGAGACCGGTCAGCGCCAGACCGAGCGCGAGCAGGCCCCACACCACAATGTAGAGCGTCATGAATGTGATGACCGACGCCAGCACGCTTTCGGTGATGGTGCGCCCTTCGTAGGTCGGCGTCGATGCGGCGTGCGGGTAGAGCGTGCGGCGAATCTGCGCGCGCACGACGGCAACGAGGACCTGAAAACGGAACACCTTGATGGCGCCCGATGTCGAACCGGTGCAGCCGCCGATGAACATCAGCAGGAAGAAAATGACCCCCGGAAACGGCCCCCACTGGCCGAAATCGGTCGACGCGAAACCGGTCGTGGTCATGACCGAGACGACATTGAAGGCGGCGTGCCGCAATGCGGCCAGCGGCGCAACGCCATTGACCAGGTATTGCCAGAGCGTGATCGCTGCGGTCGCGGCCACGATGATCGCGACGTACCACCGAAGCTGCGTATCCCTCGTGATCGAGGCGTAGTCTCCGCGCCAGGCACGCACGTAAAGCGTGAAGGTCGAGCCGCCCACCAGCATGCCGGCGATGAGGATCAGTTCGATCGCAACGCTGTCGTAGTGGCCAATCGACGCGTCCTTGGTCGAGAATCCGCCGGTAGCCAGCGCCGCCATAGCATGCGTCGTAGCGTCAAGGTGTCCCATGCCGGCAATGGCGAGAGCCATCGAGCAGAGAGCCACGAAGGTGGCGTAGATGACCAGCAGGTGTATCGCAAGCTGTGTGACGCTCGGCAGGATCTTGTCCGAGCGGTCGGACGATTCCGTGCGGAACAATTGCATGCCGCCGATGCGCAGGAACGGCAGGATGGCGACCGCCATCACGATGATGCCGATGCCGCCCAGCACCTGGAGGATGCCACGCCACAGCAAGATGCCAACTGGCTGCGAGTCGAGGCCGACGATGACCGTAGATCCGGTCGTGGTCAGGCCCGACATGGTCTCGAACACCGCGTCGGCCAGATCGAGGCGCAGATCGGAGAACATGAACGGCAGCGCGCCGAAGAACGCCGCCGATACCCAGCTCATGGTGGTCAGCAGGTAGGCGTTTCGTAGCGACATCTCGAACCGGCCCTTCGGCCGGTAAGCGAGAGACAGGGCCACGCCGACGAACATGGTGACGGCAGCCGAGGCGACGAAGACCTGCCAGTCGTGATGCCCGATCGCCAGATCGGCGATGGCGGGCACGCACATGCCGCCCGCAAGCAACGCCAGGAACAGACCGGTGATGAAGAGGACGGGTCGAAGGTCGACCACGTCAGCAGGCTCGGATGGGGCTCAGACGTTTTCGAGCTTGCCCGAGGACGGATTGCCGATCATGGCCAGGAACTCGCGCCGCGTCGCCGGGTCCGTGCGGAACTGGCCGAGCATGCGGCTCGTCACCATGGTGACGCCCGGCTTGTGCACGCCACGCGTGGTCATGCACTGATGCGCTGCCTCGATCACCACGGCGACCCCCTTGGGCTGGAGTACATCGTCGAGCGTGTTGGCGATCTGCGCGGTCATCTTCTCCTGGATCTGCAGGCGCTTGGCATAGACCTCGACCAGGCGGGCGAGCTTGCTGATGCCGACCACGCGATGGTCGGGCAGATAGCCGACATGGGCCTTACCGATGATCGGCGCCATGTGATGCTCGCAATGGGACTCGAAGCGGATGTCGCGCAGCATGACGATCTCGTCGTAGCCGTCGGTCTCCTCGAATGTCCGCTGGAGCAACTCAACCGGATCGATCGAATAGCCCTGGAAAAATTCCTGGAAGGCGCGCGTCACGCGGCCCGGAGTGTCGCGCAGGCCCTCGCGCGACGGATCGTCGCCGGCCCAGCGCAGCAAGGTGCGCACCGCCTCTTCGGCGTCCGCGCGCTGGGGCCGAACCGGCTCACGCGCGGCCGATCCGCCGCGGCCGGCGCCG
>VGDO01000276.1 GCA_016869645.1 Alphaproteobacteria bacterium | reverse complement strand
CCTGCGGCCGCTTCAGCTTGCCCTTCATCAAGGCGATGAACAGCGGATGCTTCTTGCGCGGCTTGGCGGCGTGGATCACCGCCATCTCCTTCAGCGCGCGCGCGATATTGGGCCGACGTCTCTTGGCTGCCATCGTCACTCTCGCTCAGACCGTCCGATGTCTCGGATCATAGCGCAGGCAGCCGCATTCGCGACAATGCCGCGCCTGCATTGCGACCTAATACCCGCGGAGATCAGATGCCCGCGATCGCCTCGACCTCGATGAGGAAATCCTCCTTCACCAGGCGGTCGACGATCAGCAGCGTGTTCGGCGGATAGGGAAGCTGGCCGAACAGCTTCGGGAACAGCGCCTGGCGCTCCTTCATGAACTTCTCGATGTCCTGGGAGTGGACGAGATAGGTCGTGAACTTGGCGACCGAATGCCAGTCGCCGCCCAATCCCTTGAGCACGTCGCCCAGGTTCTTGAACACGCAGGCAAACTGCGCGGCGAAGTCGTGCTTGCCGACCACGCTGCCGTCGAGGCCGACCGCGAGCTGGCCCGCGATGCACACGACATTGCCCGCACGGATCACGCCGGCATGCGAATAGAGCCCCTGGGCCGGCGCGCAACCCGGCGGATTCTCAATCGTGACCTTGCCCATCGAAAGCCAACCTCCCCCTCATGCCGAAGCGTTGACGCCGAAGCCAATGACGATGAGTCAGGGCTTCATCCCGGGCGGCGCGACCGTCGAATTCGTCAATCCCAGCTCGTCGAAGGCCTTGCGCACGGCGCCCGAGGCCTTGGCCTCCTCGACAAAGGCGGTCGCGAAGGCGAGTGCCGCCGGCCTTCCCTTCGGCACGGCAACCGCCGTCGTCGAGTTGAGGAACCCACCTTCGAGAATGCGCGCGCCAGGCACTTTCGCCGCAAGTCCGGTCAGCGATTCGCGCGAGAGCGCGATCGCGTCGACCTTGCCGGCCCGCATCTGCGCCACCGCCTCGTCGACGCTCGGCATGGTGAGGTGGGTTGCATTCTTCGAGGCCTGCTGGGAAGCGCGGAAGGTCGCGGTGTTGTCGATGCCGGCGATGCGCACGCCCGCCGCGTCGGCATCGGCCAGCGTCGCGACGCGAGAGCCTGGCGCCACCAGATAGGTGCTCTGCAGCAGATGATAGGGCGCGCCGAACTCGAGGATCTTCTTGCGCGCCTCGTCGACCGGCGCGAAGGTCACGTCCCAGTTCGCCGGCCCGCCGGCGGCCTCGGCCGATTTGACGATCTCGCCCGAAGAGGGCAGCACGACGAATTCGACGGGTACGCCGAGTTTCGCCGCGAGCCCCGTGCCGAGGGTCACCGTGACGCCCTTGGTCTGGCCGCTGGCCACGTCCTTGGTCGCCCAGAACGCCGAGGGCGCCGGCGACACCGCGATCGCGACGCGCAGCTTGCCGGTCGGCGCCAGCTCGCGGCGCGCCGCCGCCGCATCGGTCTGAGCGGCAGCCGGGACAGCCGCGAGGCCGAGCGCCAATGCAAACATGCCGGCGTATCTCATGGCTACACCACCTTGCAGAGGCCGCCATCGATGTTGATGGCCGATCCGGTCACGTAGGAACCCGCATCCGAAGCGAGCAGCAGCGCCACATTGGCATACTCCTCGGCGGTGCCGATCCGGCCGAGCGGAATGGTCTTGCCGATCTCGTCGACGCGGCCCGGATCGGTCTGGTCCGACATGATGATGCCCGTGCACAGCGCGTTGACCAGGATGTTGTATTCGGCGAACTCGTTGGCCATGACCTTGGTCAGCGCGATGCCCGCCGCACGGCTGACCGAGGTCGGCGCGCCGCGCGCGGCCGGCGTCTTGCCGTTGATCGCGACGATGTTGAGGATGCGACCCCAGCGCCGCTTCTTCATGCCCGGGAGCACGAAGCGCGACAGGCGAATGGCGGCAAAAAGCTTGAGGTCGAGATCTTCCTGCCAGGCCTGGTCGGTCAGCTTCTCGAAGGCGCCGCGGTTGGACGTGCCGGCATTGTTGACGAGAATGTCGATCTTGTGCCCCTCGCCCGCGAGCGTCTTGCACAGCCTCGCGACGTCTTTGCCGTCAGCGACGTCGCAGGCATGAATGGCGATGCGGCCGGGCGCGATCCGGTCGAGCTCGGCCTTGGCCTCGACCAGCTTGTTGCGGCGACGCGCCACCAGGATCACCCGAGCGCCCGCCTCGGCAAATCGCTTGGCGATGCCGCGCCCGATGCCGCGGCTGCCGCCGGTGACCAAGGCGGTCCGGCCGGACAAGCTCAGAGCGACGCCGGCCATCGTCTGCTTCTTGGATATTGCCATTGCTCACCTTGTTCAAGTTGCCTCCTCCCTCGCCGAAGGCGGGGGAGGATCGAGGCGGGGGCCCGAAGTGATGGCAACGCCGAACCGCAAGGGTCCCCACCCTAACCCTCCCCCGCACGGCGTGCGAGGGAGGGAACGGGATCGTCACGCCGACCGAACCGCCTGCCAGGCTGCCGTGCCGAATTGTCCGCGGCCAAACGGTCCCTTGTGATGGTCTGTCACGCTGCCGAGCGTCGCCGTGCCGGACATCCTGCCGCCCGCGACGTCGCCATCGAGACGATAGGAGACCGTGTTGCCCTCGAGCCGGGTCACGAAATTGAGGCTGACGCTGCGCGCATTGAGATTGCCGGTCACGGCACCCTCGAATTGCTCCGAGCTCTGCTCACCGGTCAGGGTGCCGCCCGCCTGGTTGAGCCGAAGCCGGTGCTTGCGCGGCCCGTGGACGAAATTGACCACGACGTCCCATTCTCCCGAGACGTCGGTCTCGGCGGCTGCGGTCGACGGCGCCGCGGCCGCTTTCGCATGGGAGGCCAGAACGGCGGCGATGGCGCGGCCGACCTCGACCGCTTCGCCCGGCTGGATGCCGAAGGGATCGATCTCGAGAGAATTGGCGGTCGTTGCCGTGTCGTCGAGCATGACGCGCGGCTCGCGCTCGAGCAGCGCCAGGCGCACGCCCTCGCCGTCGATACCGAAGCGCGCCGCGTCCCAGCGCACGCGCAACCGCGGCACCATCACCACGCCCGACGGCTCGATCACCTCGGTCGCGACGTCCGGCCCCAATCTGGCTGCGATCTCGGCGAGCGCGCCTCGCCAGCGCTTGAGCTCGACGGCGGGATCGCGCTGCTCGAACCAGTATTCGAGCGCGGCGATCAATCCGACCACGTCCTCCTTCGACACCTTCATCGGCCGGCCCAGCGCCTGGTGCGGCGAGGCGTTGCGCCAGGCTGCCTCGACCAGATCCTTGCGGCCGAGCAGCAATCCGCTGGTCTGCGGCCCGCGCAGGAACTTGCCGCCGCTGTAGATCACCATGTCGGCGCCGCGCACGAGCCACGGGCTCGGCCGCTCGATGTGCTCCGATGCGGCATCGACCAGGACGGGTATGCCGCGCAGCCTGGCGAGCCCGACCATGTCCTCGAGGCGGAATGACGCCATGGCCTCATGCGTGCCGAGCACGCAGATCATGGCGGTGGGCTCCTGGATCGCCGCCTCGAACTCGGCCAGCGTGTCGACCTCGATGATCACCGTGCCGACCATGCGGATCGCCTGGTCGTAGGCGAAGCGCTGGTTGCGCGGCATGACGACCCGGTTGGTCCAGCCTTCGGTATGGGGCAGGCGCAGCATGCGCACCGGGTCGTTGCCGGCGACGCAGGCGGCGGTCGCCAGCGCCACGGCGGCCGCGCTGCCGCAGGTGACGATGCCGGCTTCGGCCCCGGTCAACTCGGCGATGCGCCGGTTGGCCGCCGCCATCAGCTCGTCGAGATTGACGTATTGGCGCGACGCCGCGTCCATCGCGGCACGCACCTGCGGCAGCATCAGGCTGCCGCCATGAAGCGTGCGCACGCTGCAGCAATTGATGAACGGCCGGACACCCAGGGCCCGATAGGGGTCGACATTGGGCGGCGGCGCGCTGCGGTCATTCATCGATGAAGGCTCCCCGACTGCGGACAGGCGCTATCGAAGCGGTCGGCCGGCACGAGGTCAAGGGGTGCCGGAGTGGAGTCTTTTTCCTCATCCTGAGCCTGACGAAGGATGAGGGCGCCCGCCCCGGAACTGGCGCGAACCGGTTGGCATCAGCGCGTCGTCCCACGCCCTCACCTTTCGACAGGTTTAAGGTGAGGATGTAGGGTAGAGTCACATCGGCTGCAAATCGCCGAGCAGCGACGGCAGGAACTCCGACACCGTGGGATGGATGTGCATGGCCCGTTCCATGATGCGATAGGACGCCTGGGCGTACATCAGGTCGAGGATGGTATGGATGACCTCGTCGCCACCCACGCCGAGGATGGCGGCGCCCAGGATCAGCTTGGTATCGGCGTCGACGATGACCTTCATGAAGCCCTGCGTCGCCCCCTTCTCCACGGCGCGTCCGATATCCTCCATTGCGAGCTTGGCGATCAGCGCCTTCTTCCCGCCGCGCCGCACCTCGGCCTCGGTCATGCCGGCGCGGCCGAGCGGCGGATCGATGAACAGCGCATAGGCGGGAATGCGGTCAGTGACGCGGCGTGGATCGCTGTCGAGCAGATTGGCGGCGACGATCTCGTAGTCGTTCCACGCCGTGTGCGTGAAGGCGCCCTTGCCGTTGCAATCGCCCATCGCCCACACGCCCGGGACATTGGTTGCCAAGTGATCGTCGACCGTGATGTATCCCTTGCCGTCGCGCGCAATGCCCGCCGCATCGAGCCCGAGGTCGTCGGTGTTCGGCCGGCGCCCGGTGGCCAGCAGCAGGTGGCTGCCGCGCACCTGCTTTGCGCCTTTCCTGCAGTCGAGACCGACGACGATCTGCTTCCCCGCCCGGGCGACGCTCAGGCATTTGGCATTGAGCCGGACCTCGATGCCTTCGCGTTCCAGGATGTCCTGAACGCCCTTCGACACGTCTTCGTCCTCGCGCGCGACCAGGCGCGGCCCCATCTCGATCACGGTCACCTCGCTGCCGAACCGGCGGTACATCTGGGCGAACTCGAGACCGATATAGCTGCCGCCGATCACGACCAGATGCCTGGGCAGGAACTCGACGTTCATCATCGAGCTGTTGGTCAGATAGGGCACCTGGTCGAGCCCCTCGATCGGCGGCAGCGCCGCGCGTCCGCCGACATTGATGAAGATGTGCTCGGCGCTCAGCAGGCGCTTGCCAACCTGCACCTGGTGCGGCGCCGTGAAGCGGGCGTGGCCGCGGTAGATCGTGCACTTGGCCCGCTTCAGGCTCCGTTCGACGCCCTTGCGCGACGGCGCCACCACCTTGTCCTTGCGCGCCTTGACGGCCTTCATGTCGACACCGACGCGGCCGCTTATGGTGACACCGAACTCGGCAGCCCGGCGGGCGGCGAACGCGGCTTCGGCGCTCGCCACCAGAGTCTTGGTCGGAATGCAGCCCGTGTTGACGCAGGTGCCGCCGAACAGCTTGCGCTCGATCACCGCGACCTTCTTTCCCTCGCGCGCCAGGCGGCGGGCCAGCGCCGGTCCGGCCTGGCCGGTGCCGATCACGATGGCGTCAAAGTTCGTCGCAGAAGCGTTGGGCATGGCTCGATCTCCTCGGGGGCGGGACACGACTGCTTGACGGCCGAGCATAGGCCGAAGCGCACCGCCGTGAAATCGATCAGACGCGGCTAGACCGGCGGCCCGCCGAACTTGTGGCCATCGAAGAAGTGATGGCGGATGCGCGGCACGCGCCCCTCGCCCATGCCCCATAGCCGGTCGCGCAGTTTGGTAACCAGTCCTGCAACGATTTTCGGGTCGGTCGGGAGCTCGACGGGCGCATAGCGCGCATCGACCATGAGCACGGCATCGCCGTCGGGATCGACGATCTCCTTGACCGTGACGGAAAGCAGG
>VGDO01000275.1 GCA_016869645.1 Alphaproteobacteria bacterium | reverse complement strand
TGAGGCGACCGCGGCCACCAGAATGCCGTCGGCACCGCCGCTCGCCAGCGGCGCGGGGCCGGGCGGCAGCTGGATCGGAACGGTCGCCGCCGGTGCTGTGAGTGGCGCCGGCGTGCCCCCAGCTGCGGGCGGCGGTTGCGGCGCGGCGCGCGTCGGAGCCGCGGGCCGCGGAATCGGCGTCTCGGGTGGCGGCAACAGGCGCTCGGGCTGCACCTGGGCCGAGCTGCCGCTGCCGCTCGGCATGAGGTTGTTGTAGACCATCTTGTCCTGGTTCGGCACGACCAGGCCCCCCGGCTGCTCCGGTCGGATCTTGGTCGGGCCCGGCTCGGCGCGGATCACCGGCGCCACTGCGGTGCCGCCCTGCATGCCCTGCGTATAGGCGTACCAGACGATCGCGCCGAACCCTGCGAGTGCGATCAGCGCCACGCTGACCGGCAGTAGCCGCAGCCGACGCTCTGCCGTCGGCTTGATGTCGGGCAATGCCTCGTCGGGATCGATCGGGCTCAGATCGGGGCGCATCAACGCATCTCCTCGACCGGCTCAACGCCAAACACGTTCAGGCCCGAGGCAATGACGCTCGCCACCCCGCTGACGAGCGCAAGCCGGGCCGCGCTGAGATTCGCGTCGCCGGGAATCAGAAACCGCAGAGTAGCGTCTTCGTTGCCGCGATTCCAGAGCGCGTGGAATTCGGCGGCGAGATCATAGAGATAGAATGCGAGCCGATGCGGCTCGTGCGACTCGGCCGCGCTTTCGACGACGCGCGGCCATGCGGCCATCGACTTGATCAGCGCCAACTCCGCCAGATCGGTCAGCCGGTCGAGCGCGCCCTGGGCCAGCGCCGCCGGCGACAGATCGAGCCCCGGCAGCGTCTCGCGCGCGTTGCGCAGCACGGAGTGCGCGCGCGCATGCGCGTATTGCACATAGAAGACGGGATTGTCCCGCGTCTTCTCCTGGACCTTGGCGAAATCGAAATCGAGCGGCTGGTCATTGCGCCGCGTCAGCATGATGAAGCGCACGACGTCCTTGCCGACCCGGTCGACGACGTCGCGCAGCGTGACGAAGGTTCCGGCACGCTTGGACATTTTGACCGGCTCGCCCTGGTCCAACAGGTTGACCAGCTGGCAGATCTTGACGTCGAGCGCCGCCTTGCCGTCGGAGATCGCCTTGACCGCGGCCTGCATGCGCTTGATGTAGCCGAAATGATCAGCGCCGAGTACGTCGATCATGTTGAGGAAACCGCGCTGAAACTTGTCGAAATGGTACGCGATGTCGGCGGCGAAGTAGGTCCACGATCCGTCGGATTTCTTGAGCGGCCGGTCGACGTCGTCGCCGAACTGCGTGGCGCGGAACAGGGTCTGCGGCCGCGGTTCCCAGTCCTCAGGCGTCTTGCCCTTGGGCGGATCGAGGGTTCCGACGTAGACCAGGCCACGCGACTCCAGGAACGCCAGGACATCTTCGACACGCCGCGCTTCGACGAGGGCGCGTTCGGAGGAGAACACGGCGTGCTCGATGCCGAGCGCGTCCAGGTCGCGCCGGATGAGGTCCATCATGGCCTCGACGCTGAAGTCGCGCACCGGCGCGAGCCACGCGTTCTCCTCGCCGACGAGCCAGCGCTTGCCGTCGCGGTCGGCGAGCGCCACGCCGACATCGCAGAGATAGTCGCCCGGGTAATAGCCGTCGGGAATGGAGCCGATCTTCTCGCCGAGCGCTTCGCGGTAGCGCAGATGCGCAGAACGCGCCAAGACGTCGACCTGCGCGCCGGCATCGTTGATGTAATACTCGCGCGTCACGTCATAGCCGGCCTTGGTCAGCAGTGCGGCCAGCACGTCGCCGAACACGGCGCCGCGTGCGTGGCCGACATGCATCGGCCCCGTCGGGTTGGCTGACACGTATTCGACATTGACGCGCTCGCCGCGACCCATGTCGCTGTCGCCATAGGCCTGACCGGCCACCAGAGCGTCAGCAAGCTGCTGGCGCCAGAAGCTGTCGGCGAGACGCAGATTGATGAAGCCTGGCCCGGCAATGTCGGCCGACACGACCGCGGAGTGCGCGCGCAAGTGCTCCACGAGCAGTGCGGCGAGATCGCGCGGCTTCAACTGCGCCGGCTTGGCCAGCACCATCGCGGCGTTGGTCGAAATGTCGCCATGGCCGGCTTCGCGCGGCGGCTCGGCGGCCACGCGCGCGAAATCGAGGCCAGCAGGCAGCCGCCCTGTCGCCACGAGATCATCAAGTTCCCTGATAATCTCAGCGCGAAAGTATTTGAAAACGTTCATTTATGTCTGCGGCTGGAGTTCGAAAAGCCGGCGATGCTCAGCGAGCGCGAACCGGTCCGTCATGCCGGCGATGTAGTCCGCCACGACGCGCGCGGTCGCGACCGTTCCGAGGCCGCCACAGGCCGCCTGCCAATCCGTCGGCAGGCATTCCGGCTCCGCCAGAAACAGCTCGAAGAGTTCGCGCACGACGCGCCGCGCCTTGCTGGTCATCCGATTGACCTTGTAATGGCGGTACATGCGCTCGTGCAAGAAGGCTTTGACCTTGCGGTCATGGCCGACCATTTCGGCGGAAAACGCGACCAGCGGCCGCCCCAACATGCGGACGTCGTCGGCGGATTGGGGTTTCGATTCGGCGATCCGGCGGCGTGTTTCGGCAAGCAGATCGTCGACCATCCGATGGATCAGCCGTCGCACGGATTCATGGATCAGCCGCGTCAGCTCCAGGCCGGGATACCGCGCGGCCACCTCGGTGAAAACCGGGCCGACCAGCGGCAGGTCGCACAGATCGGCAACCGCAAACAGTCCGGCACGCAGGCCGTCGTCGATATCGTGGTTGTTGTAGGCGATGTCGTCGGCAAGTGCGGCCACCTGGGCCTCGGCACCCGGGAAGCTGTCGAGACCAAGGCTGTGCTGCCTGTCATAGGCTGCGATGGTGGGCGGGACCGGCTTGTTACGGCCCGGCGTGTTGCGATCTGCCGGCACATGCGGGCCAACCAGCGGCCCATTGTGTTTGACCGTGCCTTCCAGGGTCTCCCAGGTGAGATTGAGACCGTCGAATTCGGCATAGCGCCGCTCGAGCATGGTCAAGACCCGGAATGTCTGGTCGTTGTGATCGAAGCCGCCGAAGTCGGCCATGGCGGCATTGAGGGCATCTTCGCCAGCGTGGCCAAAGGGCGAATGACCGAGGTCGTGCGCCAGCGCCAGCGCCTCTGCCAGGTCCTCGTTGAGACCAAGGGCGCGGGCGGCCGAACGCGCGATCTGGGCGACCTCGAGGCTATGGCTCAACCGCGTGCGATAGGAATCGCCCTCGTGGTAGACGAAAACCTGCGTCTTGTATTTCAACCGACGGAATGCGCCGCAGTGGATGATGCGGTCGCGGTCGCGCTGAAACGCTGTCCGCTCGGCCTGCTCTGCTTCGCGATGAAGACGACCGCGGGTCGCTTCGGGCCGGCAGGCATAGGGTTGCGCCCTGGTCATAGGCGCAGACGCTACAAGGAGGCGGCAGCGGCGGCAACGCTTGCCATGGTGACGCAGCCCTTGGCGCTCGCCACCATGGCGCCCAAATATACCAAGTGGTATGATTGCGTCTCGGCTCGATCTTGCTTGATAAACAGTAGCTTGCCAGAGGTAGACTGCGATGTCCGAAATGATGGTGGCCGAACAGCCGCGCAGCGTGTCCTTGTCCCAGAGCGCCGCACGGCGCATCGCGACGTTGATGCAGCAGGAGCAGAACGGCCCGGAGATGATGCTTCGCGTGAGCGTTTCCGGTGGCGGCTGTTCGGGCTTTCAGTATGGCTTCAGCTTCGATGACGCCAAGGGCGACGACGACCGCGTTTTCGAGCGGGACGGGATCCGGGTTGTCATCGATGACACCTCGCTCGACCTGCTGGCCGGCGCCGAGATCGATTTCGTCGAAGACCTGGTCGGCGCTTCCTTCCAGATCAGGAATCCGAACGCCAAGACGTCGTGCGGCTGCGGCAATTCGTTCTCGGTCTAGTTCCCACCTTTAGCCTTGAGTTCCCGAAACGCTTCCGCCAGGCGCCGGTGCTTCTGCTCGGCCATCAGATAGCGTCGCGGGTGCACCAGAGATAGCTGTTGCGGACGCGTGTTCCGGCGCGCCTCGGCAAGGCCGCCCCTGGCCTCGATCGCCGAGACGTGAGCGAACAGCAGCAGGTTCTGGCAGTACCACCACTGAACCGCGCTATTGAGCCAAATGCGCGGCCTGATCGCATCGATCGGCAAATAGTCGTGGCCGGCGAAACGCTCGGCCCAATGATCGGGCCATTGTTCGTTGATATGGTGGGTCCCGCCCTGCCCCGGGATCGCCGCCGAGAACAGCACGACAGGCGCCAGCGCGACAAGATCGGCAACGAAACCTGCCGACCTGGCATTCGGCAAGTGTTCCGCCACTTCCAACGACAAGGCCAGATCGAAACGTCGCTCGATTCGGAACGGGCGGCGCAGATTGGTCGGGCGGAAGCATTCTGCGGGAATGCGGAGCATGTCGCGTGCAACGTGACCGCCGTCGAGACCAAGTATGCCGGTCACCCCTGCAGCGGCGAAGGTGCTGAGCCAACCGCCGACCCCGCAGCCGACATCGACCACTGAGGTCGGCAGCCCGGCCAATTCGAGCACGATCGGCACGACAATTTCCGCCGATCGAATCGAACCGTCCTGCTGCTTTTCGTAAAAGGCGCGATCGTAGGGCTGAGACATCCCAGAGCGGGAAAGGGTGTGGCCGGACTCGCGAATGCGAGTCCGGCCACATTACCCCGATCGTCCAGGCCGGCGCCACCGAGCGGCGCGCCCGCCCTTTCGGCCCGCCTGACCAGAGCTGCCCTGTCCCTGGTCAGACGATGCCGAAGGACGATCCAGCGCTTACCGGAACAGGCTGAGCAAGACGTTCGGCTTCTGGTTGGCGATGTTGAGGGTCTGGATCGAAAGCTGCTGCTGCACTTGCAGAGCCTGCAGCCGCGCCGACTCTTTCGCCAGATCCGCATCCACGATCGAGCCGAGGCCGACCTCCTGCGCGTCGGAGATCTTGGTCACGAAATCGTCCTGGAAGGTGATCGTGCGGGTGTCGGCGCCGAGGTTGCCGAGCACCGTCGACAGGGTCGCACGCGCGTCGTTGACGCGCGTCAACGCCACGAGCGCCACCGAGGTCGACGTGATCGCCTGGGCCGCCAGGATGGTGGCTGCCGCCGTGACCTGGCTGTTGCCGCGGATCGCGATCGTCGAACCGTCGATGTTCGAGATCACCGCCGCGTTCGTCGAGCCGGAGCTCAGCAGATTGCGGCCACTATACTCAGCCGACGAGATGAACTGGTTGATCTGACTGACCAGGTTCGAGAAGTCAGCCTGCAGGATCGCCTGCTGCTGCGTCGTGTTGCCCGGGTTCAGACCTTCCGTGATCTTCGCCTGGATGTCGCCCAAGAGATCGGAGATCGCGTTGGCGCCGGCGAGTGCAATGCCGGTCGTGCCCTTCGCGTTGGCGATGCCTTGAGAGACCGACGCGTAGGCTTTGATGTCCGAGCGGATGCCCTGGGCGATGGCAAAGCTCGATGCATTGTCGACCGCGCCGACCACTTTCAGGCCGGTCGAGACCCGGTCCTGCGTCTTGTCGAGGCGACTGTTGACGACGTTCAGATTTTGCAGGGGCGAGTAATGCGCCTGCATTGGTGTTGATTGAATTTTGGGTCTTCAGGAAGTCGTGTGGGTGATTTGGTGGACTTTAGAGCGCCGGCAGCATGCATGTAAGCACCTTGAGACGGAGATATTCCTGGTCGCGCAAGCCGTATGCGCGGCGCTGGATGACGCGGATTTTGTTGTTGAGGCCCTCGACGAAGCCGAGCGAGACCTTGTTTTCGGGCTTGCAGTAGGCGGCGAT
>VGDO01000274.1 GCA_016869645.1 Alphaproteobacteria bacterium | reverse complement strand
GCCGAGCCCCAATGCGAACACGTCCCGCGCTTCCACGCCATCCTCCCATGCTGAACCCATGTCAGCATGCAAGGCGCGAATGCGCCTTTCAACACATCCTCATTTCCACTTGGAACGTCGAGGAGCCATTCCTGAAATAGGCGGCGCATTCCTCGGCGGTGTAGCTGCCGAGGAGTTTGCCGATGGCCGCGCAGATTGCTTCGACGGTGCGCGCCTGGGCCTTGCGCAGCAGGTGCTTGAGCTTGGCGAAGACCTGCTCGATTGGGTTGAGATCGGGCGAGTACTTCGGCAGGAAGAACAGCTTGGCGCCCCTGGCGCGGATCAGCTGGCGCACGCGGGCGCTCTTGTGGCTGGCGAGGTTGTCCATGACGACGATGTCGCCGGGCTTGAGCGTCGGGCAGAGCACCTGCTCGACATAGACGGCGAAGCTCTCGCCGTCGATCGGGCCGTCGATGAGCCAGGGAGCCTCGATGCGATCGTGGCGCAAGGCGGCGAGGAAGGTCGTGGTCTTCCAGCGGCCATGCGGCACCTTGGCCAGCAGCCGCTTCCCGCACGGCCCCCAGCCCCTGAGCGGCGCCATGTCGGTCCTGGTCCAGGTCTCGTCGATGAACACCAGTCGCGTCGGCTCGACCCGATGCTGGTATTTAACCCACTGCGCCCGCCGGCGCGCGACGTCGGGACGATCGCGCTCGCCAGCCACCACCTTTTTTTGGGTCTTCAGGAAGTCGTGTGGGTGATTTGGTGGACTTTAGAGCGCCGGCAGGCCATCCCGCCTCACGTTGGGGTGTTATGGTGTTATGTCGTGACGGCGAGACAGCCGGACTCGGGCCGCGACACAAGCAGCTCCGAAACGATGTTGCGCAAGGCGGCCAGCCGGACCGGCTTCGCAAACGCCGCGCTGGCGCCCAGCGCGCGGGACCGGTGCAGATTGTCGTCGCAATCGCCGGAAACCACCACGATCGGCACGCCCTGATCGCCGCCGCGCACCGCGGAAATCACGTCGAAGCCCGATTTGATGGGCATCGACAAATCGGTGATGATCAGGTCCGGCCGGACCCCCGACGACAGCCGAATTCCCTCCTCGCCGTCGCTGGCGCACGTCACCTCATGCCCGCATGTCGCCAGCACCGCAGCATAGAGATTGCGCGTGCCGGCGTCGTCGTCGATCACGAGAACCTTGGCCATTTCCAGAATGCCCTCCGCGCGGCTCCGATCGGCTGCATCGAGACTGCCGTTTCGATCTCGGCCGGCTGCGACACAATAGCGGCGCTCCCGCCGTCCGACGAACTCTGCTGGGTCCGATTCGGAGCATTTCGGCGGGTCGCCGCCAATCTGGCGTTGGTCTCGCCGTCCGGCGCCCCGGACCGCGCTCCCCGCCGCGCTCCCCGCCGCGCTCCCCGCCGTGCTCCCCGCCGTGCGCCCTGGTCCGCTGCATGGCGCCCGCCGCCCATGGGCGCGGCCTCGCCATCCCACGCCTGGCATGGCGCCGCCACAGGCCCGCCGGGTCCCAAGCGGCGGAGCCCAGGCCGCCGCGCCCAGGCCGCCGCGCGTCAGAGCTTGGCGTACAGCGACAGCAGGGACTGCGGCAGCTTCTGGGCCTGGCTGATCATGGCGATGCCGGCTTCCCGCAGGATCTGCTGGCTCGTGAAGCGGGTCATCTCCTGCGCCGTATCGGCGTCCATGATCGAGCTGCGTGCCTCCTCGTTGTTTTCCTGCGATATGCGCAGGCTGTCCGACACGAATTCGAGGCGGTTCATCTTGGCGCCGAGCTTCGCCCGGTTGGTCGAGATCCGCAGCAGCGTCGATTCGAGCACGGCATTCGCCTGCCGGGAGTTCTCGGTTCCGCCACGGGCGACGCCGTTTTCGCTGTGCGCGGCCAAGGTCAGGAACTCCAGCCCGAGCGCGCGCGTCGTCAGCGACGTCACGTCGACCTGGATCTGGTCGGTGCTGCTGCTGCCGCTGCCGACCTGGTAGAAATAGCTGACCAGGTTGTTGTCCTTGGAAATGCTCGCGACGTTCTGGCCCGCCGCCAGATTCGCCTTGATGCCCGAGCGGTCGACGACATCGGTGACGTCGAAGTCGGCTGTCGTGGTCAGGCGGATGCCGAGCTCGCGGAAGTCGAACAGCTGGCTCCCGAAATCCTGTCCGATCCCGATTGTCTGGGTCACATTCGGCTCGGTGGACCGGGCCGTGATTTGGAAGGTCGGCGTCGTGTTCTGGGTCTTGGTCGAGATGTCCCTGCCGACCACGACCGTGCCATTGACCGCGAAGTCTGCGACCTGGAACGGCTTGCCGGCGAATTTGGAGACCAGGCTGAGCTGACCGAGCGACCCCGACGCCTTGACGCTGCTGGCAACCGCCAGGGCGCCGGTGACGCTCAATCCGCTGCTGGTGAAGTCGGTTCCATTCCTGGACGCCAGCGCGATCTCGCCGGCCGGCCCCTGCGCCGCCAGGCCGACGGTTGCCGCGAGGGTGCCGGAGATGTCCAGATCCGATACGTCGAACGGCGTGCCGGCCTGCCGCGCGATCAGCGTGAGGCTGCCGCCGGCGGATGCCGATGCCGACACGACATTGCCCAGCGTGGCGTTTGCGTTGATCGCGGTGGCAAGCGCGGTCGCAATCGCATCTCTGTTTTCTCCGCCGGAGAGCGTCGCCGAGACCGTCGTCCCGTTGACCGTGACCGACACGGTGTCGCTGGCGCTGGCCGCCGTCGACGGCGCGCCGATGGTGAACTGGGCTTTCTGGGCGCTGACGGCGCTTTGCGCTGCCACGCTGCCAGTCGTGCTCAGCGCGCTCAGCGTGACGATGGTGCCGCTCGCCCTGGCGGTCAGCCTGAGCGTCCCGTCGGCCGCCGCCGCCACGACGGCGCCATTGACCGCGTTGCTAGCATTGATCGCGATGGCGAGCCTCTGCGCGATCGCAGTAGCCGTCTCACTCCCGGCCAGGGTTGCGGTCACCGTGGTCCCGTTGACCTTGACGGATACCGTATCGTCGGCCGCTGCAGCGACGCTCGGTGGGTCGATCTTGAGGGAGCTGACCTGCTTGCCCAGCGTCGCGGTCACGGCGGCGCCGACCGCCGCATTGGCGTTGATCGCGGCAACGATGGCGGCGGCGATCCCGGCATCGCTTTCGCCGCCCGCCAGGGCGGCCGTCTGGATGGCGGTTCCGTTGATGGTGATCGCCAGCTTGTCGCCGGCGCTGGCGCCTGCCGTCGGGGCCCCGATGCTGAGCACGGATTTCTGAGTCGCCAGCACATCGGCTGCCGCCAGGCTGCCGGTGAAGCCGACCCGGCTGCTGGTGAACGGCTGGGACGCCGATCTTGCGTCCAGGGTCAGGGTGCCGTCCGCGGCCGACGCCGTGACCGCAGCGCCCGCCGCGGCATTGGCGTTGATGGCGGTGGCGAGGGCCGCCGCGATCGCCGTCTTGCTGGCGCCCGCTTGCAGCGCGGCGGTGACGATTTTCGTGCCGTTGACGGTGATGAACGCCGTGTCGCCGGCCCCGGCCGCCGTCGACGGCGCGGCGATCTCGATCGTAGTCCTCTGCGGCGCGACCGATGCCTCGACCAGCGCCCCGACGTCCTGGTTGCCATTGATCGCGGCCGCCAGGGCCGCCGCCATGTCGGCTTCGTCGTCGCCCGTGGCAAGCGCTTGGGTCGTGATGCGCGTTCCGTTGACGGTGATCGAAACGGTGTCGCCAGCCACGGCATTGGTGGTCGGCTGGCCGATCGAAACCCTGCTGACCTGAGCGACGGGCGCGGCGGAACTGGTGATCTGGAACGAGACCCTGGCCGGATCGTTGCTGATCGCATTGGTGTCGTAAGCGTAGATCTCCTTGACGAACGACAGCGCCGATCCGGGGTCGATGTGCATCACGCCGCCGTCGGTCGAGCCCAGCGTCACCGATTTGAAGGCAGTTGCGACCAGATTCCCCATCGGAAAGGTGGAAGTTGGCTGAATGACGATCCCGAGCGCGGTGAAGTCGAGCGGCTTGTTCTGGATCACCTCGATCCTCTGGCTGACGTTGCGCCCGGCGTCGGTCAGCGTGACGAACTGCTTGCCGTCCACGGTCGAGACCGCGGCCCGGAGCTTGGCCGCGTCGTCCGTGCAGCGCTCCGGCCCGTAGACCTTGACGCTGCCGAAATACGGCAACATGGCGTCGGCCATGGTGAACGACTTGGTCGGCACGCCGCCGCCCGGCCCGCCGGTCAGGACGTTGCCGGCGAAGGTGGTCGAATAGGCGATTCGGTTGATTTCCGCCTTCAGCTCCTGGAACTCGACGTCGACCGCGGCCCGATCGCTGTCGTTCAGCGATTGGGACGCGCACATGACCGCCAGCGCCTTCATGCGGATGCAGATGTCGGTCACCGACTGATGCGCGCCGTCGGCGATCTGGATCATGGACGTCGCCTGCGCGACGTTGGTCTGCACGGTCTGCAGGGCCGCCAGCTCGGTCCGGAACGTGTTGCCCAGCACCAGGCCCGACGCGTCGTCGCTCGCCCGCGTGATGCGCGAGCCGGTCGACAGCTTGGTCAGCGTGCTGGTCAGGCGCCGGTCGGTCTGGTCGGTGATTCTGTTCGCCAGGTTGGCGGCGTAGTTGGAGATCAGGTTGAGCGACATGACTGCTTTCCTCTGGCGACACCTCCGGCTGCGGACTTACCCGCCGGCCGACGCCGGCACGTCGGGTGGCGGCTGCGTGATGGGGGTGGCTGTCAGGCGTGCGCGCCCGCCTGCGCGTTGAGCGTGGCGGCCGCGGAAATCGTGGCGAAGGTCGATGCGCTCTCGATCAGGCTTGCCTGGGCGCACAACGTCGCCCAGGCCTGACGCAGCGGGGTGACCAGCATCGCCATGCTTTCAGCCGCGCGGCGGTCGTCGCGAACGTTGATCTGGGCCAATCCGCGGATGACGTGCAGGTACAAGGCGCGGGTCCCCTCCGTCCAGGAATCCCGTCCCTCGGGATCGAGGCCTTCGTAGAGCAGGCACAGGATGTCGAGCGCGGCTCCGGTCGCCTTGAACCGGCCTTCGACGTCGCGCTCATCGATGCAGGCGACGGTCTTGCGCAGATGAACGAGCAGGCGGTCGAACAGCTCGACCACGATCTCCGCATCGCGGGAACTGGGCAGGTCGGACGTCAGCATGGTCGTCACTCCTCATGGAAACGCTGCCTTCCGAGAAGCAAGCGGCGTGCCAAGCTGCGGCAAAATTTTTTGCCGGTGCAACGTCGTGCCGCCGTTGTCGATCGCCGCCCGGCCATGTTGGACCGGCCATGTTGGACCGGCCATGTCGGACCGGCCATGTCGGACCGGCCATGTCGGACTGGCCGGCCGGGATTTGACGCCAGATTGCAGGCGATCGGCCTGGACCGGCGGCCGGGCGCGACGCATCCTCGGCGCGATCGGTTGCCCCCATCGGTGGCGGAACGGTCGGGCTGCGCGCGGCGCAGGGGCTGAAGGGAGCGGCTGGCGCGATGGGCGACGAACAGAAATATCTGAAAAGCATCATGTTCGGCCGCGGGGCCGTCATCTTCCGCGAGGGAGATCACGCCGATCGGGCCTATCTGATCGATTTCGGCAAGGTCGAATTGTCGCGCATGCGCGACCACGACAAGCAGGTGGTCGCCATTGTGGCCGACCATCACTTGTTCGGCGAGATGGCCCTGATCGACGGCGGTGGGCGCAGCACCGATGCCGTGGCGCTGCTCGATACGCGCTGCTACGTCATCGATGCCGAACAGTTCCGTATTCGTCTGCGCGCGACGGATGGCTTCATCCGGACGGTCATGCGCGTCCTGTGCAGCCACATTCGGCACATGAACGACAAGCTGTGAGGCCCGTCCTGGCGGCCAGAGCGGGCGGCCAGAGCGGGCGGCCAGAGCGGGCGGCCAGAGCGGGCGGCCAGAGCGGGCGGATCGACAGGTCGCTTGCGTGGG
>VGDO01000273.1 GCA_016869645.1 Alphaproteobacteria bacterium | reverse complement strand
CGCGCGTTCATGCCTGCATCGCCCCGCACCCTAGCCCTCCCCCACAACGGGGGGAGGGGATTCCAAGAAAGAACGTTCCTCCCTCTCGATGGGGGTTTGAACCGCAAGGCGGTTCGAAAGGGTAGGGGTGACTCTCTCCCCACGCTCAACGCATGACCGATCGCGTCTTCACCAATCCCGCCATCCTCGCCGGCTTCGCGCTCGGCGTCGTCTTCCTCGCGGCCTGGGAATGGCTGCCCGGCGCACTCGGTGTGCCGCGCTTCATCATTCCGCCCGCCTCCGCCACCTGGGACGAGTTCCAGCACATGGCGGCGCGTGAGCGGCTGTGGTTCCACGTGGGCGCCACGATGGCGTCCGTCGTGGCGGGCTTTGCGCTCGGCGCTCTCGTCGGCATGGTCGCCGGCTATGCACTCGGCATGTCGCCGACCGCGGAGTTCGTGCTCTCCCCCTATATTCTGGCGCTCCAGATCGCGCCCAAAGTGGCGTTCGCGCCGCTCTTCGTCATGTGGTTCGGCTTCACCGTCTATCCCAAGATCCTGGTGGCGCTGCTGATCGTGTTCTTTCCGGTCATGGTCAATGTGCTCGGTGCCGTGCGCGCCGTCGATCGCGACCAGATCAACCTGGCGCGCGCGTTCAACGCGACGCGCGGCGAGATCTTCCGCAAGATCGAATTTCCCGCCTCGATGCCGGCACTGTTCTCCGGCCTGCGCATCGCCGCCACGCTGGCCGTGATCGGCGTCGTCGTCGGCGAGCTGGTCGGCGGCAATACGGGGCTCGGCTATTTGCTGGTCTACGGCCAGGGGCAGGCCAACACCGCCATGGTCTTCGTCGTCATCATTCTGCTCACGCTGATCGGGCTCGTCGCCTATGGCGCGGTCGTGCTCGCCGAAGGACGGGTGCTGCACTACCTGCCGAAGCGCGAGTTCGGCATCACCTGACAAGGAGTCATTTCATGGCCGTACAACACAAAGACAGCGGTTCCGTCATCCCCAAGGGCAAGACGCTCGAGGATTGGATGACGATGCGCACCGCCCGCTTCAAGACGCGGACCTACGACTGGGACGTACTCAAGTTCCAGGCCGACTTCGATCCGAAATACCGGCGCGCGCAGATGCGCTACATCGGCACCGGCGGCACGGGCAAGGAGAGCGACGATAATTCGGTGCCGGCCGAGCACTTCACCTTCTCGACCATGGTGCTGCCGGCCGGCTGCGAAGGGCCGCTGCACATCCACACCGACACCGAGGAGGTTTTCTTCATTCTCAAGGGCGAGCGCATCCGCCTGTTCTTCGAATGCGACGGGCAGAAGCACGAGACGATTCTGGGCGAGCGCGATTTGATCTCGGTGCCGCCCGGGGTCTATCGCGGCCTCGTCAATGAAGGCCGCGAGGAAGCGCTGATGTGCGTCATGCTCGGATCGTCGAAGCCGGTGACGCCGACTTATCCGCCCGATCACCCCGTCGCCAAGCTCAAGCGGGGCTGAGCGAGGAGCATCCTCCGTGGCGAGCTTGGCGGAGCTGATCCCGGCTGAATCCGCCGTCGATGTCGGCGGAGTTCGCATCGCCTACCGGGAGGCAGGGGCCGGCGAGGTCGTGCTGCTGCTGCACGGCATCGGCTCTGCGGCGTCGTCGTGGCGGCATCAGCTTGCCGGTCTCGCCGGCCGCTATCGGCTGATCGCGTGGGATGCGCCGGGCTATGGCGGCTCCGGCGAGGTCGCTCAGCCACATCCGGTGCCGGCCGACTATGGCGAACTCGCGGTCGGCCTGCTCGACGCCCTCGGCGTCGCGCGCTGCCATCTGGTCGGCCACTCCCTGGGCGGCCTGATCGCCGCCTCGATTGCGCGGCGCCACGGGGCGCGCCTGATGTCGCTGACCTTGTCGGCGCCGGCCGCCGGCTACGGCGCCAAGCCTGGCGGTAAATGGCCGGCGCCCGTGCAGGAGCGTCTCGACGATCTTTCGGACCTCGGTCCGGCGGGCATGGCGGCCAAGCGGGCAAGCCGGATGTGCGCGCCCGGGGTGCGCCCGGAAATCCTCGACGAAGCGCGCGCGATCATGGCGCGGGTGCGGCCGACGGGCTATGGCCGGGCCTCCGCATTGCTGGCGCAGGGCGACATCTTGGCCGACGCGCCTGATATCACCGTGCGCGCCCAGGTCATGGTCGGAGCTGCGGATATCATCGCGCCGGTCGAGCGCTGCCGCGCCATCGCCGCCGCGATTGCCGGTGCCCGCTTCGAGCTTCTGCCCGGCGTCGGCCATGCCAGCTATCTCGAGGATCCGGCGCGCTACAACGCCGTGCTCGGCGCATTCATCGCAGGTGCCGCGTGAGCGCGCTGCCGCACAAGAACCACGAAAAGTACACCGTCGTTGGGCTGGAGCGCGGCCTGCGGCTGATGACGCTGTTTTCGGACGAGCGGCCGGCCCTGACGCTCTCCGAACTCGCGCGCGGGCTCGGCCTGTCGCGCTCCTCGGTGTTTCGCCTCGTCTACACGCTCGAGTCGCTGGGCTTCCTGCAGCGCAGCGACAATCGCTACCGGCTCGGTCCGCGCGTGCTGACCTTGGGCTTCGACTATCTGGCATCGCAGGACCTCGTCGACCTCGCGCGGCCGCAGCTTCAGGCGCTGCGCGACGCCACCGGCGTCAGCGCCCATCTCGGCATTCTGGACGGCACGAACGTCATCTATGTGGCGCAAGCAGCGTCGCCGCGGCCCTACGCCAGCAAGGTTTCGGTCGGCACGCGCTTTCCGGCCCATGCCATCTCCATGGGACGGCTGCTGCTCGGCGGCCTCGACGGTGCCGAATTCGATCGCCTGTATGCCGGTAAGACGCTCGAGCGCTTCACCGAGGACACGTGCGTGACGCTCGATGCCCTGCGCGAGCGCGTGCGCGTCGATCGCGAGCGCGGTTTCGTCGTCAGCCGCGGCAGCTTCGAGCGCGGCATCGTTGCCGTGGCCGCGCCGGTGTGCGACGCCGAGGGACGGATCGTCGCAGCCATCAACATTGCCGGGCCGTCGGCTGTACTCGACAACGGCGCGCTCGACGGCGTCTTCAAGGATCGCGTCGTTGCCGCTGCGAACGAGATCTCGCGGCTGCTGGGTCACCGTCCGCCCGCGTGGAAATCGGCCTCGTGAACGCGGTCGAGACGCGGGTCGGCGATCTCGTCGCCGCCTTTCTGGAGCGCTGCGGCGTCGCCACGGCTTTCGGCGTCATCAGCATCCACAACATGCCGATTCTCGACGCCATTGGCCGGCGCAATTCGCTGCGCTTCGTGCCGTCGCGCGGGGAAGCGGGTGCCGTCAACATGGCCGACGCCTTCGCGCGCGTCACCGGCGGGCTCGGTGTCGCCGTCACCAGTACCGGCACGGGTGCGGGCAACGCGGCCGGCGCGCTGGTCGAGGCTCAGACCGCCGGGAGCCCGGTCCTGCATCTGACCGGGCAAGTTGACAGCCCCTATCTCGACCGCGGCCGCAGCGTCATTCACGAGGCCGCGGCGCAGACCGAGATGCTGCGCGCGGTATCCAAGGCCAGCTATCGCATATGGTCGGCCGAGACGGCGCTCGGTGTGCTGCGCGAGGCCGTGCGCGTGGCGCTGACACCGCCGCGCGGCCCAGTCAGCGTCGAGCTGCCGATCGACATACAGAAAGCCGCGGCGGTCTTGCCCGGTGAGAGCGTGGCCCCCGTTGTCATTGCCGCGCAAGCGCCCGATGCAGCCGCGCTCGACCGCATCGTCGAGCGTCTCGCAGCCGCGCGGCGGCCGCTGGTCTGGCTGGGCGGCGGGGCACGTCACGCGGCGCGTGCGGCGCTCAAACTTGCCGACTTGGGTGTCGGCTTCGTCACCAGCGTCAATGGACGCGGCACGGTGCCGGAAGATCATCCCATGACGTTGGGAGCCTTCAACATGTCACCCTCGGTCGAGGCGTTCTACCGCACGTGCGACGCGATGCTGGTGGTCGGCTCCCGGCTGCGCGGCAACGAGACGCGCAACTTCGCCGTGGCCCTCCCCAAGCCGCTGCTCCAGGTCGATGTCGATCCGCGCGCCGAGGGACGCGCCTATCCGACCGAAGCCTTTGCCTGCGCCGATGCCGGGCTGGCGCTCGTGGCGCTCGCCGACCGGCTCAAGGGGCGTCTGCGCATCGATGACGAGTTCGGCCGCGATCTCGCTGCCGCGCGCGCGGCGGCTGAGGCGGCCATGCGCGACGGTCTCGGCCCATATGCGCGGCTGGTCGCGGAGCTCCGGGCCGGCATGCCGCGCGACGCGCTGTGGGTGCGCGACATCACCATCTCGAACAGCACCTGGGGCAACCGGTTGCTGAAAATTTTCGATCCCCGCGCCGGCGTGCACGCGCTCGGCGGCGGCATCGGCCAATGCGTGCCCATGGCAGTCGGCGCGGCGCTGGCGGCGAGAGACCGGAAGGTCATCGCGCTGACTGGCGATGGCGGGCTGGCGCTCTGTCTCGCCGAGCTTGCGACTGCCGTGCAGGAACGCTGCGATATCACCTTTCTGGTCATGAACGACCGCGGCTACGGCGTGATCCGCAACATCCAGGATGCCCAGTATGGCGGGCGGCATTTCTACACGGACGTGTTCGCGCCCGACCTCGCCGATCTCGCACGCGCGATGAAGTTGCCGCACGCACGGGTCGACAACCTGGACGAGTTCACGTCGTCCCTGCGGACTGCCGTCGGCACTGATGGACCGTATCTTCTCGAAATCGACATGCCCGCGATTGGACCGTTCACATCGAAGTTCGCCGGGCCGCCAGTGGCCAAGCCTAACAGCTGAGGATCGTCCGAATCTGCTCGGCCAATTCTGACGGCGCCAGCTTGGTCAGTCCTTGTCGCTTCGCCAACGAGGCGCCGTTCGCTGCACGCGCCGAGCTCATTGCGGAAATCGCCAAGCGTCTCGTTCGGCGCGATCAGAAGCAAGTGGTCGTGGTCCCCTCCGAGTGCGCCGCGGTCGACATGATGGGCAACGGTCCGGGCAAAGGCGCGATCCGGGCGAACATGACACATCAGGATCAGCGGCTCTCGGTCACGACCTCGCTCATCACTGTGGAGGATCTGGGCGCGACTTGCGTCGGCGACCACGTTCCAAGTGCGGTTGTGCGCAGTCACACATTGCTCTTTATTCGCACCTCCTTTCGGAGGCATCCAACGGCGGTGCCGCGAAGTCGTGGTCGCGAACTCTATGCTCGCTACAGGTCTAGCCCAGGAGCGGCAGGGAAAGACATCATGCGAAAGTTGGTGGCGCGCCACTGTGCCGACACAGGGCGCCAAACGCGGCCTAGTAGGTCAGCGGATCTTCCGGCGGCTTCGGCACCACAGGTGGCGTGGCCGGCGCATTGGGCGGCAGGCGGCGGCGCGTATACTCGCAGATCATCTCGAACAGCGCCTTCATGAACGGGTCTTCCCACTTCATGGTCGAGAGATCGAGCGGCGTTGGCAGGATCAGGCGGATACGAGCGTCTTGCGCCGTCTCGGCCGTGGCGCCTGCCTTCTGCCGGCTGTCGAAGGGCAGCGTCTTGCGCACATACTCGACCATGTTCTCAAAGGCGAAACGCAGCTTCTGCGGCAACGCACGCAGCTTATCGGCCAAGGTGCGCGCGTTCAGAATGATGCAGATCGTGTCCTCGGCCGCGACCGCCGTCGCCATGCGCGAGGAACCGTCGATGAGCGCCATCTCGCCGAAGATCGCCTTATCGCCGATCGAGGCGACGACGATTGGTCCTTGCGGACTCTGTTTGACGATGGCGATCTTGCCCTTCTCGATCAGATAGGCCTTTTCGCCCTTATCGCCTTCTTTGAAGACGCGGTCGCCGCGTTTGAACATCTCACGCTGGACCACCCGCGACCGGGTGCCGTCGCGAACGTGGTTGGAATTAGGCGTGGCGCGCTCTCCGGCAACATCAGGATATCGAGTTAGGCGGCAAGGTCAATTGGCTGATCGATG
>VGDO01000272.1 GCA_016869645.1 Alphaproteobacteria bacterium | reverse complement strand
AAGGCTGGTCCCTTTGGGGATTGGCCGGGATGTTCGCCGTGGAAGTTTACGCCGCCGTTCGCAAGTTCGTGTTTTTGGACGGTCATAGCCGACGCGAGGCGGCACGGGTCTTCGGCCTGAGCCGGGAGACGGTGTCGAAGATGTGCCGGTTTTCGATGCCGCCGGGATATACGCGCACGAAGGCTGTGGCGAGGCCGAAGCTGGGGCCGCTTGTTCCGGTGATCGACGCGATCTTGGAGGCGGACCGGACGGCGCCGGTGAAACAGCAACATACGGCCAAGCGGATCTTCGAGCGTCTGCGCGACGAACACGGCTATGGCGGCGGCTATACGGTGGTGAAGGATTATGTGCGGCTTGCGCACGTGCGCGGCAAGGAGACGTTCGTGCCGTTGTCGCATCCGCCGGGCCATGCGCAGGTGGACTTCGGCGAGGCGGTTGGGGTGATCGGCGGGGTTCGGTGCAAGCTGCACTTCTTCTGCATGGACCTGCCGCAGTCGGACGCGTGCTTTGTGAAGGCGTATCCGGCGGAGACGACGGAAGCATTCTTGGACGGGCATGTTGCGGCGTTCGAGTTTTTTAGCGGCGTGCCGCTGTCGATCCTTTACGACAATCTGCGCATTGCGGTGGCGAAGATCTGCGGGGACGGCCGGCGGGAGCGCACGCGTGCGTTCACGGAGTTGGTGAGCCACTACTTGTTCAAGGACCGCTTCGGGCGGCCGGGCAAAGGCAACGACAAGGGCAAGGTGGAGGGGTTGGTGAAGTTCGCGCGCTCGAACTTCCTGACGCCGATCCCGGTGGCGGCGAGCTTCGAAGCGCTGAATGCGCGATTGCGCGAGCGGTGCTGGGGGCGGCAGGCGGAACGCGCGGGGCGGCATGCCGAGACCATCGGCGCGCGCCTCGTGGCCGATCTGGCGGCATTGCAGTCGTTGCCGAGCGTGCCGCTGGCACCTTGCGAGAAGCGGGCGGGCCAGGTCTCGTCGACGGCGTTGGTGCGCTACCGGGGCAACGATTACTCGGTCCCAACCTCGTTCGGCTACCGGGAGGTGATGGTGAAGGGGTTCGTCGAGGAGGTGGTGATCTTGTGCGGCGGGGAGGAGATCGCGCGACACCAGCGGTCCTACGGCCAGGGCGTGTTCGTGTTCGAGCCGCTGCATTACCTGGCGCTGATCGAGACCAAGCCCAATGCGCTCGACCAGGCAGCTCCGTTGCAGGGCTGGGAACTGCCGGAGACATTCCAGCATCTACGCCATCTTCTGGAGGCGCGGATGGGCAACCGGGGCAAGCGGGAGTTCATCCAGGTTCTGCGGTTGATGGAGGCAGTCCCGAAGGAGGTCGTGGCGGGAGCCGTCAGGGATGCGATCCGGCTGGGGGCGATCGGGTTCGATGCGGTGAAGCAGATCGTGCTGTCGCGCGTCGAGCGGCGGCCGGCACGGCTGGACCTGGCGGCGTATCCGTATCTGCCGCGTACCAGCGTCAAGACGACGACGGCGTCGGATTACGGCGTTCTGCTGCCGGGGTGTATTACATGACCGTCGCCAAGAAGCAGGAGAAGCTGACGCTCGGCGAGGTGGCGCCTAGCCAAACACCAACAGGCCAGATGCCGTCTGGGACCACCAGCGGCACGCCGCAGGTGCTGTTGGCGCATCATCTTAAGCAGCTCAAGCTGCCGACGGTATTGCGGGAATACGACAAGGTTGCGCGCGAGTGTGCGCGCGACGGTGTCGATCATCCGCGTTATCTGCTGCGGCTGATCGAGCTCGAGCTTATCGATCGCGAGCGTCGGGTGGTGGAGCGGCGGATCCGGCAGGCACGCTTCCCGGCGGTGAAGAGCCTGGATACGTTCAAGTTCGAAGCGATTCCGAGCCTCAACAAGATGTTGGTGCTGGAACTGGCGCGCTGCGAATACATCCTGCGGCACGAGAACATCATCGCGTTGGGCAACTCGGGCACCGGCAAGACGCACGTCGCATTGAGCCTGGGGCTTGCGGCTTGCCAGAAGGGCTTCTCGGTCGCGTTCACGACGGCGGCGGGGCTGGTCAATCAACTGATGGAAGCGCGCGACGAGAAGCGGCTTCTGCGCCTGCAGCGCGAGTTGGTGGCCGTCCGATTGCTGATCGTCGATGAGCTTGGCTATGTGCCGCTGTCGCCGACGGGGGCCGAGTTGCTGTTCGAGGTGTTCAGCCAGCGCTACGAGCGCGGCTCGACGCTGGTGACGTCGAACCTGCCGTTCGAGGAATGGACATCGGTGTTCGGTGCCGAGCGCCTGACGGGCGCGCTGTTGGATCGGCTGACGCACCACGTGCATATCCTATCGCTGAACGGCGAAAGTTACCGGCTGGCGCAATCCGCTGGCCGCCGCCGGGGCTCCAGGGGCGCCGAACCCGCCGCGGAGCCCGACTTCGCAATCGATCCCGAGACTGGGGAAATTACCTCGACATAGCAGGCCGATCGCGCGCGCCGCCGGCATGGCAAGAGGCCCGATCGGGCCCCTTGCCATGCCGGCGCATCGTTCATCCCCACTGGCCTGCTTTTACTCCGCCACGCTGGCCTGGAATCAGACCGCCGTTGACAGGTGGCAGCGCCCCACCCTTCGAAAAGCTCAGCGTGAGAAAAAAGGGAATTGAGGACGGCGCCGCTCCCCCAATTCCTACCTGCGGAATTTGATTTCGCGGGAATTGGACTCTCCCGGCGATTTCGCTAGAGTTTCGCCAACGGGAGATTCGGGCCAAATATCCTGGGGAGGATGTCATATAAATCGAGGCTCGCGAGTGTCGCCGCGTCTTGACGGGGCGCGGACTATGGATGCAGTCCACGCATACCATCTGGCGGTGACGCTGCTCGAGCGCGGGTTCGGCCGTGAAGCTCTCGACATCGCTGCGAAAAATCGTGAACTCTTTCCCCAGGAGCGCCGGTTTCGTTCGCTGCTCGGCACGATCTACTATCGCATGGAGAAGTTTCAGCGATCGGCGGCATGTTTTGCCGAAGCTCTGGCGTTGGGAGGTCCTTTGCACGAGGCCTGTGTCGGTCTGGCCCGCTCGATGCTCGGCCAGGGCGACGAAGGGATGGCTGCGCAGTGGTGCTTCCGCGCGCTGCAACTGGCGCCATGGGACGCGGCAGCGCAACGACTGTCGGTCAGGCTGCTGCTGAAATGGCAGGCGAATGCAATACCCCTGCGCGAGCGAGGCACTGCCGTCGTAACCGGCGCCGCGCGTGGCATTGGGCGCGCGACCGTCGAGCGCCTGGTCGCCCTCGGCTTCCAGTGCTTGGCAATCGATCTCGACGCCGATGCGTTGCAGGATCTCGTGAACCTGCCAACTGTCCCGACGGGCGCGATCCAGACGGCCGTTGCCGATGTGTCGGACCGGCAGGCAGTGCGGACCGCTCTCGCGGCCGTTTCGACGGTGGACGTTCTCGTCAGCAATGCCGGCATCTATCGCGAAGCACGCATCCTAGACGTCACGGAGCGCGATTTGCTCTGCGCGCTCAAGGTGAATCTTTTCGGTGCCCTGGTGATGATGCAAGAATGCATCCCCAAGATGGTGCGCGGCTCAATCATAATCGTCGTGGGCAGCTCCGGCGCGGGATTTGCCCACTTCGAAGGCGAGATGATGCCCTATCTTTCATCGAAAGCGGCGCTGGCAGGATTGTGGGGGGGAACCGTCCGCGAACTCCAGTCGCTTGGTATCATGTCGCACATGGTCCGGCCCGGTCTGATCGACACGCGCATGCAACGGGTCGACCGGGCACGAAAACTGGCGACCGAGTACCCTCCGGACCTGAAGATGACGATGCCTAGCGACGTCGCGAATGCCGTCGCGGCATTGGCTCTGCGTCACGACGCCTTGCCCTTCGTTACCGGGCTGACGGTCGACATTGCCTGAGGGGCTCGATCGCCGAACGGAATGCGCCGTCGGGTGCGCAGACAAACTGCCTGAGGATGCAACTCAACGGGCAATCCGCGCGGCGGCATGCTCGCGAGTCCGCGTGGATCAGGTGAAAGCTGTCGCGAGCAGACGACGCGTGGCCACAACAATGCGGGACACACGCTCGCGCGCGCCGACGCTGCGCGCCAGACCCTCGGTCGGGATCTCCAGCGCCAGCGGGATGCCCGGCGGCAGCGCGCGCAATATGCCGATGAGGTCGATATCGCCCGTGCCGGGAAACAGGCGCTCCTTGACCGCGGTGTGGATCAGCGCATCGCGGTCGCGCCCGCCTCCGGCCGGCGCATCGCAGATCTGCGCATAGCGGAACCAGTCGCGCGGCAGGCGCGCGAGATCCTCACAGCGGCTGGCCGAGCGGTCGAAGTGGAGCGCGTCGACCGCAATGCCGAGATTGGCGGCGCCGACGGCGCGCACCACGCGTGCCGCATCGGTCAGGCTCGCAACGCTGAACCACGACACGAACTCGACGTCGACGGTGAGCCCGAGGCGCGCGGCGGCGGCCGCGAGCTGCGCGAACTTGTCCGTCAAGCGGGCCTCGTCCGGATCGTCGCCCGATGCCATCACATGGCGCGCGCCGAGCTCGGCCGCAATGTCGAGGAAAGGCCCGAAGAGGGCAACGTCGGTCTCGGGCGTGAGACGCGCGGTGTTGGCGTCGAGCACGGTGAGGCCCGTGTCGGCCAAGCGCTTCTGCGTGGCGCGACGCAAGGCCGCGTCGGTCATGATCGGCAGGAGGTCGCGGCCGGGCTGGCCGCCCAGCAGGCGAATGCCGACATGACGGCAGCCCGTCTCCGCGGCCACCGTCACGACGTCGGGCGGCGCCAGCTCGGGCACAGTGTAATAGGACAGCGACAGCGGAACGGCGGCGGGATCGATCGTCATGGCCGCAGTTTCGGCGCGCATTCGCCGCATGCTACAGATGAGACGACAGCCGGCGAGGGGATGGCGCGCGCATCATGACCACAGCGGACAACACCGGCGCCGGCCGCGTCGTGCTCATCATCGGCGGCGGCAGCGGCATCGGCGAGACGACCGGCCGGCTCATGGGCGCGCGCGGCTGGCGCGTGGCGATCGCCGACCAGGACGGCGCCGCCGCGGAGCGCGTGGCCGCATCGCTCGGCGGCTACGGTCTCGGCATGGATGTCGCGGTCGAAACCGAGGTCGAGCGGGCCGCTGCGACGATCGAAGACGAGTTCGGCGCCGTGCATGGGCTGGTCGTGGCCGCCGCGATCTTCCAGGATGTGATGCCGCCGGACAAACTGCCCATGGCGGTGTGGGACCGCACGCTCCAGGTCAATCTGACCGGCACCTATCTCGCCAACCGCGCCTTCGGCAGCCGCATGGCGAAACGCGGTGCCGGCAGCATCGTCAACATTGCGTCGATCGCCGCACTCGGTTCGATGCCGGTCCATGCCTATGGCACCAGCAAGGCGGCGGTCGCGCATCTGACGCTCAACCTCGCAGGCGAATGGGGCCGCGCCGGCGTGCGCGTCAATTGCGTGTCGCCCGGGTCGACCCTGGTGCCGCGCGTCGAGGAGCGGCTGAAATCCGGCCGCTACGCCGCCGATCCCGGCACGTTCACCGCGCTCGGCCGCATCGTCAGGCCGAACGAGGTCGCCGAGGCGATCGAGTTCCTCGTGTCCGACCGCGCATCGGCGATCACCGGCGTCAATCTCGTGGTCGACGCGGGCTGGCACGTCGCGGGCACCTGGGCCCAGCACGGCGGCGTCAGGCCTGCCCCAAGCCAGGGTGGGCCTTCGCGCGCGTAGCCTTGTCCTGGCGCATCAGGCGCCGCGCATTGTCGGCATATTTGGGATCGACCGGACCGTGATGGCCGCCCTCGGGCTGGTCCCAGCCCGCGAAATTGGTGCCGAAGGTCAGGCGATCCGTGCCGACCACCTGGGTCAGCAGCGCGAGAGCGCGGTCATCGTTGAGATGCGTGTCGAACCAGAAACGCGACAGCGCCTGCTCGAAGGCGCCGTCCTTTTTCATCGATGCGCTGGCCCAGGGGCGCTTCTGTCCGGCC
>VGDO01000271.1 GCA_016869645.1 Alphaproteobacteria bacterium | reverse complement strand
AAACAGCGTGAAGGTTCCGCGCCCGCCTTTGATGCGCGCCCGCGGCTTCGATTCTCCGGCCAAGTGTCGGCAACCTGGACTGGGCCATCGCCGTCTCCTATTGAGCGTAACCCCTTCGCTGTCTAGGATGGCGCGGTCGTCACCGATAAGATCGTGAGGCCATGTCGACGGCAGCGTCCACGTCATCGCTCGAGGCCGGTCATCGCATCGTCAGGATCGAGCGCGAGGCCCGCAAGCTCCGTGTGATCTGGGGCGACGGCCATCAGAGCGTCTTTCACTATGTCTGGCTGCGCGACAATTGCGCCTGCGCACAATGCGGCGAGGCGGGCTCGTCACAACTGCGCATCGATGGCCTGCTCAAGATGTCTTTAGACGTTGCGCCGCTGTCGGCCGAGGTCGATCGCAACGGCCGGCTGACCGTCAGCTGGTCGCCCGACCGTCATGTGACGAGCTTCGATCCGGACTGGCTGCGCGCACGCTGCTATTCGCGCGCGGAGCGCGAGCGGCGGCGCCACAAGCCGATCCATTGGGGCAAGGAGCTCGGCAACCGCATTCCCAATGCCGATTTCGCTGCGGCGGTCGAAGATGAGGCGAGCCGCCTCGAGGCGATGATCCTGCTGCGCGACTACGGCTTCGTCGTGCTGCGCAACGTGCCGCCGACGCCGGACGGGCTGGAAAAGGTCGCGGGCATGATCGGCTACGGCGTGCGCGACACCTATTACGGGCGGGTCTTTCACATCAAGGTCGAAGACAACGCCGGACTGAAGCTGTCGAGCACGCAGTCCACCATATTGCCGCACAATGACGAAGGCTGGCGCGCGGTGCCGCTCGGCATCGTCATGTTTCATTGCATCGAGGCGAGCCGCGACGGCGGCGGGCAGAACTACCTGATCGACGGATTCAGGATCTGCGAGGTGCTGCGCGCCGAGGATCCCGAGGCCTTTGACCTGCTGTCCCGCGTCACCTTGAAGTTCGAGCGCAGCATCCCCGGCGAGGTCGAGATGCGCTCAGAGGGCAAGATCATCTCGCTCGATGCCGAGGGCAATGTCGTCGGCCTGCGTTACCCGATCCGCTTCCGCGGCCCGTTGGACATCGACGAGGATCTGGTCGAGCCGGTGTACGCCGCCATCCGCAAGCTGATCGGCCTGATCAATAGCGGCGACTTCGATGTGACGTTCCTGCTGCAGCCGGGCGAGGCGCTCGCCTTCGACAATCACCGCCTGCTGCACGGCCGCACCGGCTTCTCGGGCCGGCGCCACATCCAGTTCGGCTATGTCGACCGCGACGATTTCCATCTGCAGTACCGCATGCTCGCCCGCCGCCTGGGTCGCCATGCCGACGCCGACATCGTGCTCGGCCGGGGAGCGCTGGCATGACCATGGCGCTCAGCCGCCAGGAGCTCCAGATCGAGCCGATCGCGCGGGCGTCGACCATTCCGGCGCAGTGGTATGTCGATCCCGACATGCTCGAGCTCGAGAAGGAGCGCGTGTTCGGCCGCAGCTGGCAGCTGGTCGGCCATACGGGGCAGGTCGCCGAGCCGGGCGCCTATTTCACCTGCGAGGTCGGCGGCGAGCCGCTCGTCGTGGTGCGCGGCCAGGACGGCATCATCCGCGCATTCTCAAACGTGTGCCGCCATCGCGGCGGACCGGTCGCGCGCGGCGCGGGCGTGCTGCGCATCTTCCACTGCGCCTATCACGGCTGGACCTACAACCTGGACGGCTCGTTGCGCGTGGCGCCGGAGCTGGGCGACATCGAAGCCTTCGACGAGGACAAGGTGAGCTTGCCCAAGGCGCGCGTCGAGCTCCTGCCGCCTCTGGTGTTCGTCAATCTCGACACGGATGCCCCGCCGCTCGCGCAATATCTCGGCGATTTTCCCGACTTTCTGCGCCGCTACGATGCCGACAAGCTGCGCTTCATCGTGCAGAAGCGCTACGAGGTGGCGGCGAACTGGAAGATCCTGCTCGACAATTTCCTGGAGTGCTATCACTGCCCGCTGCTGCACCGCACGACCGTGGCGGCCAAGGTCGATCTGCGCGGCTACATCGTGGAAAGTCACGACTGGTATTCGCGGCATTATTTCGCTTCCGCAGCCCCCGACAAGCTCGCGGCGGCCGCCGCGCCCGTGGAGCAGACGGTGCGCCACACCTACTGCTTCTTCCCCAACTACGCGATCAACCTGCTGCCCGGCTGGCTGATCACGTTCCGCGTGCTGCCGGTCGCGGTCGACCGCTCGGTCGTGCTGCGCGAGTTCTTCTGCGACGACCAGTCGAAGTCGCCGGCCGAGCTCGAGCAGGACGGCGCCATGGCCTACTACGCCAAGGTGTTCGCTGAGGACATCGAAATGGTTCAGCTCGTGCAGAAGCAGCTGCGCTCGCGGTTCTACACGCGCGGCCGCTATTCAGTTCGCCTCGAGCAGGGCGTCTATCACTTTCATTCGCTGTTGCGCCGGGTGCTGGCAGAGGCCGCGTGAGCCTCGGCGTTAGCGCAGCATCGCCTTGATCGCGACCTTCTTGGCGAGCCGGAAGGCCGCCGGGAACGTCGTCTCGACGAACATGACCGCGCGGTTCTTGAAGACGTTCAGATCCTTGGGGTGATGAATAGCGACCCCGTCGATGAACTTGAGATCGAGCTGGCGCACGCGGCTTTGGAACTGCAGCAGGTTCTGGTTGAGCGGCAGCCAATGCGCGGTGAATGAGCTGCGCGAGTGCTCGGGCTGGCGCGTCTCAAGGCTGCCGTGGATGGTCTTGGAATTCCAGAACAGCACGTCGCCCTTGGCGAGGGCAGGCGCCCGGCATTCCAGCTTGAAGCGGTCGATCAGGTCGAGCACCAGCGATTTGTAGCGGTCGTGATGGAAGGCGATGTCGAAGTCGCCGCCGTTGCGCGCGATGTCGATCAGGTGGCTTCTGGGATAAACGTAGAAGCGGCCGGCGCCCGGGTTGATGTCCTCGACTGCGATCCATGCTGCGGCCATGCGGCCGATCTTCTCGGCATCGAGATAGTAGGTGTCCTGGTGCGCCCAGGTCGCCGGATTGCCCTCGAAATACATGGTCTGCACGATCTTGCCCGGCATGCCGAACAGCGCCTCGACCACACGCTGCACATTGCCGTGGGTGAGGATGGCCAGGCCGTGGGAGCGAAACCGCGGGAACATTTCCGCCGACAGGTCCTGTATGTTCAGGACCGGATTCAGCACGTGACCGTGTGCGGTCATCTCGTGCCGTTCCGGATTGCCCGTCGTCTGCCGGTAGATGAAGCCCCTGTAGGGCTTCACCTCGTCGGCGAAGGCGCGTCGAACATCGTCGCACAGCTGCGTGGGCACGACCACACGCACCACGACATAGCCCTGCTCTTCGTAGTAGCGCCGGATCGCCGGGCCGCTCTCGAGCGAGGGATAGGGATCGTGATCGCGGTCGACGGTAGCGGGAATGTCGAGCGCGCGACCGTCTGGTGCGGCGATCGTGTAAGTGGACGGGGTTGCCAGCACGTTACGAGATCTTGACCTTCACGTAGCTTCCCGGCGCGTCCTCGATCACCTTGAGCTTGCCCGAGCCGGGGACGCGCGCCTTGACCTTGCCGTTGCCGTACTGGTCGAGCCACTTGGCCCATTCCGGCCACCACGATCCCTCGTGATGCTTGGCGCTCTCCAGCCACTGGTCGGGCGTCGGCGGGTTCTTGTCGTTGGTCCAATAGCCGTACTTGCCGCTCGCCGGCGGGTTGACGACGCCCGCGATGTGTCCGGATCCGCTCAGGCAGAAGTTGACCGGCCCCCTGTAGATCTGCGTCGCCGCGTAGGTCGATTTCCATGGCGCGATATGGTCCTCGCGCGTGGAGAGGATGAACGTCGGCGTCTTGATCTTGCGCAGGTCGATCGGCACGCCCTTGAGGTTGATGCCGCCCGGCTGCACCAGCTTGTTCTCCTGGTACATCTTGCGCAGATAGAAGCTGTGCATGGCCGCCGGCATCCGCGTCGAATCCGAATTCCAGTAGAGCAGGTCGAACGGGAAGGGTTCCTTGCCCAGCAGGTAGTTGTTGACCACGAAGGACCAGATCAGGTCGTTGGCGCGCAGCATGTTGAAGGTGGTCGCCATCGCCGTGCCGTCGAGGTAGCCCTGCTTGTTCATTCGGTCCTCGAGAGCGGCGAGCTGCTCCTCGTCGATGAACACGCTGAGCTCGCCGGCCTCGGCGAAGTCGGTCATGGTCGTGAAGAATGTCGAGCTGACGACCCGCTCGTCCTTCTTGACCGTCATGTAGGCGAGCGTCGAGGCGAGCAGCGTGCCGCCCAGGCAGTAGCCGATGACGTTGCAGTCCTTCTCGCCGGTCGCCTTCTCCACTGCGTCGAGCGCGGCGAGGATGCCCTCGACCATGTAGTCTTCGAAACTCTTCTGCGCCAATCGTTCGTCCGGATTGACCCAGGAGATGACGAACACCGAGATGCCCTGGGCGACCGCCCATTTGATGAACGAGTTCTTGTCGCGCAGGTCGAGGATGTAGAACTTGTTGATCCAGGGCGGGACGATCAGAAGTGGCCGCTTATAGACGTCCTCGGTCGTGGGCGTGTACTGGATGAGCTGCAGCAGATCGTTCTGATAGACCACCTTGCCTGGGGTCGTGGCGATGTTCTCGCCGACCTTGAAGGCGTCGTAATCCGTCATCTTGATGTGCAGCTTGCCCTTGCCGCGCTCGAGATCCTTGAGGACGTTCTCCAGCCCCTTGATCAGGTTGTCGCCGCCCGAATCGAGGGTCGCCTTGAGCACCTCGGGGTTGGTCATCACGAAGTTCGAGGGCGCCATCGCGTCGACGAACTGGCGGGTATAGAAGTCGACCTTCTTCGCCGTCTTGGCATCGAGCCCGTCGACCGCATTGACCGTCGACTGGATCCACCGGGCCGAGAGCAGGTAGGACTGCTTGATGAAGTCGAAGACGTAGTTCTCCTCCCAGGCGCTGTCCTTGAAGCGGCGGTCGCCCTGCTGGGATTCGATGACCGGGTCGGACTCCTGCCCGAGAAAGCGCAGAGTCGCGCTCTGCCACAGGGTCATGTAGTCCTGCCACAGCGACATCTGCGCCTGGAGCAGCTTCGCCGGGTCGGTCATCATCTTCGCCGTCATTTCCATGAACGCGGCGCCGACATTGAGCGGGTCGGCCATGCCGACGCCCGTGTTGCCGGACTGGCGGCTGAGGAACTCCGTCACGATGCGCTGGCTCTGCTGCGCGATCTTGGCCATCGTGCGGGAGAATTCCACAGGATCCGGCAACTTGGTGGTTGAGCCCGGTTGATCGTTCATCTCGTGCACCGTTATGATGAGGTGGCCAGCCGTTCGGCGCGCTGAGCCCGCATCGGCAATGATAGTGCATTTCGCGTCACAAAACCAATCGGCACAAGCGGATAGGTGAGGCGGGCGCGGCGGGTGCCTGGGCGCTCGAAGTTTGATTTCGCCGGTGCAGCGCCGCCCCTGTAGATTGGCGTAGCGGGCCGGCTCCATTAGATTGCAGTCGGCTGGGGCAACACGGGTGCTGCCCGTGGCGCGGGGATGACCAGGAGGGGATGGCATGAGCCCAGTTCGGCAGATCCGAGGGACGAAGATCGCAACGGCAGCATGGCTCCGGCCCCTGTTGACCGCGAGCGTGCTGGCCAGCCTGCTCGGCGGGTGCTCGTCGGTGCCCGATGCGATCAACCCTGCGGCATGGTATCGCGGTGTGTTCGGCGGGGAGCGCAGGGCCGAAGCGCCGCCATCGGGGGCCGGCCAGAGTTCCGGCCAGGCCTACCCCAATCTCTCGTCGGTGCCGGCGCGCCCGCGCGACGCTTCGACACAGCAGGAACGCGCAGCGCTGGGCCAGGGGCTGGTCGCCGACCGCGCCAACGCCCAATACGCCGATGATCAACCGTCGCCGGCGGCAACGCGGCCCGCGGCTCCGACGCCGCGTCCCGCTGCGGCGCCACCGCCCGTCGCTCCGCAGGCCGTCGCTCCGCAGGCCGTCGCGCCGCC
>VGDO01000270.1 GCA_016869645.1 Alphaproteobacteria bacterium | reverse complement strand
AGAGATTTCATGCCCAAGGAATCCACTATCTGCTCGCAACACTCCGTTTCCCTTCCGCGTGTGATATTTTCGACTCACCCCTATGCTCAACTATCGAGCGTTGAACAGCCCTGATGCTCAACCATAGCCGATGGCCTGCCAAGCTTCAAGTGACGGCCGTCACAGGTGACGGCCGTCACAGGGCGGAAGCTCAAACGGCTGTGCTGGGCCATATTCTTGATCTGCAACATTTTTCTGGGCTGGTACGGACTGGCAAATGCAGCTACAGCGGCGGCGCCCGACCTGACGGCCGAAGGCTGGGACCGGGCGCGCTGGGGCATGTCGAGCGAGGAGCTGCGCACCGTCTATGCCGAGCGCGTCAAGTCCTTCGAGCGTCCCTTCCAATACCACGACGCCTACGCCGACGTGGCGCTCCCCGGCATCGAACTGGCCGGCGCACGGTTCACTGCGCTGTTCCAAATGGACCAAGCGACCGGAGGGCTGCGCCAAGTGCTGATCGAGCGGCGCCGCCACTACGCGACCATTGCTCTGTTCCGCGCCGTGGAAGGCGAGCTGACGTCACGCTACGGCGCGCCCTGCCGGCGCATGGATGCCGCGGGCGAACCCTCCGACAATTCGATCGCCGTGCTGGAGCGCGCCTGGGTGGTGCCAGAGGGCGCGGTGCACCTGTCGTTCATCAATTTCCGCAATGACATCCCCAAGCGTCTGGCGCTGCGCTACCATCCGCGCGGCCGGCCGGAGCTGATGGCGTCGCGTCCGCCGCCGACAGGTCTAAAAACGGCGGCGCATACCATCGACCGCTGCCCGCCCTCCTGATTCGTCTCACCGGAGGACCTCCGCCGTCGTGCCGAACCATGCCCCCTCGACCATGCTCGTTCTCGGTGTGATGCTCGTGACGCTGGCCACCGCATCGTGCACCATCAAGCGGCCAAACGCCTATCTCAACACCGCGGCCGGGCGCGAGCGCATGATCAGGCTGTGCGAGCAGCAGCTCGCGAGCCAGCTGCCCGCCGGCGCGGTCAAGCGGATCGAGCGCGGGCGTTTCGACAATGACGACGCCTATGGGCCGGCCGTCTATTCGTTCAACGCCGAGATCGCCGACACGACCGAGGGCCGGACGCGCTTCGTATGCATTGGCGAGGAAGACGGACGGATCGGGGTGACTCTGTTTGAGTCCATCAGCCGCCCGCTGCGGCATCGCTCCGCGCTTGGGTGGGAACCGTGAGATCTCCACCCGGCGCCCGGCGATTGCGTTGCTGTTGACGATCCGGCCAATCGGCTATTCTCCCCCCCCCCTTCTTCCAGCAGCCACCCGAGGACCTCCATGAAGCTCGCCTTTCCCGCCGCCCCCCAGGTCACGATCCCGGTTGCGGGCGGCGAAGGTGCCGTACCGGTTCGACGCATCTGGTGCGTCGGCCGCAATTACGCCGAGCACGCCCGCGAAATGGGCCACGACCCCGACCGCGAGCCGCCATTTTTCTTTTCCAAGCCGGCCGATGCCATCGTGGCCAACGGCACGGCGATCCCCTATCCGCCGGGCACCAAGGACCTGCATCACGAGATCGAGCTCGTCGTGGTCCTCGGCAAGGGCGGAACCGACATCAAGGTCGCCGATGCGCTCGGCCACGTCTTCGGCTACGGCGTCGGCCTGGACATGACGCGCCGCGACCTGCAGGGCCAGGCCAAGAAGATGGGACGCCCCTGGGAGATGGGCAAAGGCTTCGATCAATCCGCCCCGTGCTCCGCCATCCAGCCCGCCACGACGATCGGACACCCCGCCAAGGGCGCCATCTGGGTCAAGGTCAACGGCCAGACCAAGCAGACCGGCGATCTCAACCAGCAGATCTGGAAGGTCGAGGAGACCATCTCGATCCTCTCGAGCCTGGTGGCCCTGGCGCCGGGCGACATCATCTACAACGGCACGCCGGCCGGCGTCGGAGCGGTGGTCAAGGGCGACAAGCTGGACGGCCACATCGACGGCGTCGGCGATCTCTCGGTGAGCTATCGCTAGATTCGGCGGCATGTGCTTCCACGCTCGATCCTGATCACCGGCGCATCGGGCGGGATCGGCGCAGCGCTCGCACGCGGGTATGCGTCGCCCGGCATCGCGCTCGCCCTCGGCGGGCGCGACGGCGATCGACTTGCGCGAGTGGCGGCGGATTGCCGGGCAGCCGGGGCGGGCGTCGACGCGGACGCGATCGACGTCACCGACCGGCATGCCATGGCGGCCTGGATCGCGCACGCGGACGCGCGCGCGGCGCTCGATCTCGTCATTGCCAATGCCGGCATCTCCGCTGGCGCCGGCGGGCGCGGCGAGTCGCCGGAGCAAACCCGCCGCATCTTCGCCACCAATGTCGATGGCGCGCTCAACACGGTGCTGCCGGCGATCCCGCTCATGCAAGCGCGCGGGCGCGGCCAGATCGCGATCATGAGTTCGATCGCCGGTTTCCGCGGCCTGCCGGGCGCGCCGGCCTACAGCGCCAGCAAGGCCGTGGTGCGCATCTGGGGCGAAGGACTGCGCGGACAGCTTGCGCGTGACGGTATCGGGGTCAGCGTGATCTGTCCGGGCTACGTGCGCACCCCGATGACGGCGGCCAATCGCTTCCCGATGCCGTTCCTGATGGATGCGGATCGCGCCGCGCGCATCATTCGGCGCGGACTGGAGCGCAACCGCGCTCGCATCGCATTTCCGCTGCCGATGTATTGGGCCGTGCTGCTGCTCCAGGCCTTGCCGCCTGGCTGGACGGACCGGTTGCTGGCCCGGCTGCCGGCGAAGGATGCGCAGCGCGGATCATGAGTGGCACATCGGTTCGAGCTGACCGGCGACTGCCCATGCGCTGCAACCCGGGTGAGGGCAGTGCCGAGCCCCCTTCGCCGGTTCTTGACGACAGAGGGATTCGCCGAGACAATCACTGCACTTGGCGCCAAGACTCGCAATGAACATGCAGCGTAGTGCAAATTGCAGAGCTGCGAAGACTACCGATTGATTCTTCCGACTCTTGTGGGATACTTCGGCATCGTCCGATCGAATCGCCGGCTGGGGAGACTGCGATGCCGATACTTGCCGAACCGCTCGACTTGCGATTCAGGCGCAACTCGGATCCCTATCTCGACGGCGGGACGGCGCCACCCAGCCACAGCGCGTGACATCGAGCTGCCGGGACGGGCGCCCCATGCAAACCATCCTGGTCATCGACGACAACAGCGATGTCCGCGAAGTCATCCAGCTCATGCTGGAGATGGCGGATTATCGGGTCGTCGTCGCGGTGAATGGCAGCGAAGGCATTGTCGCCTTCCGAACCCATAAGCCAGATCTCGTGATCACCGACCTGCACTTGCCCGACATGAGCGGCGTTGACGTCGTCCGCGAGTTGCGCGAGATCGATCGAGCCTGCCGCGTCGTCATGGTTTCCGGCAGCACGCCGCGCGAAGACCTGCACGACGCGGCACCGGCGAGTTCCGTGGCGATCCTCCCGAAGCCGTTTGCAAAGCATGACCTGCTCTCTGTCGTCGCGCGCACGCTGAACGGGTCCTAGGGCGCAGCCCGAGACTGGCCATCGCATCTGCCTGGCAGATCAGTTGCTGCCGCCCTGACCTTGCAGCCGCCGCCAGCGCTGGACGTTGCGATTGTGCTCGGCCAGCGTGCGCGCGAAGGCGTGGCCGCCGGTGCCGTCGGCGACGAAATAGAGCTCGTCGGTCTGCTGCGGCCGGGTCACCGCTTGCAGCGCCGCGCGCCCGGGATTGCAGATCGGCCCCGGGGGCAGCCCCTTGTGCACATAGGTGTTGTAGGCGTGAGGAGCCTGCAGATCCTCGCGCGTCAACGCGCGGCCGATCGTGCCCGTCCCGGCCGACAGCCCATAGATGACCGTCGGATCGGATTGCAGCGACATGCCGAGGCGGAGCCGGTTGATGAACACGCCGGCGATACGCGCGCGCTCGTCCTCGCGGCTCGTCTCCTTTTCGACGATCGAAGCAAGGACGAGCGCCTCGCGCGAATTGGCGAGCGGCAACGCGCGATCGCGCGTCGACCAGGCCTCGTTCACGGCATCCACCGCGGCCCGGCGCATGCGCCTGAGCATCTCGTCGCGCGAATCGCCGTAGGAGTAGTGATAAGTCTCGGGCAGCAGTTCGCCTTCGTTCGGCGACGCCGCCAGTGCCCCCTCCAGCCCCTCGGCGCCGTCAAGAATCTGGAGCACCTGCGCCGTCGTCAGCCCCTCGGCGACGGTCAGGCGGCGGATCACGGTCCGCCCCTCGAACAGCAGCGCGATCACCTCTGCGGTCGATATGCCGGCGGAGAACTGATACTCGCCGGCTTTGAGCCCGCGCGCTCGGTCGGTCAGGCGCACCGCGACCATCATGACGATCGGATGGCGGATCACGCCCGCGCGCTGAAGCCGGTTCGCGATGGCTTCGACGCCCTCGCCGCGCGGTATGACGACGGTGGTCGGCTGAGCCAGCGGACCGGGCGCGTCCAGCCCGTGGTATCCCCAGAGCGCAAGTGCGGCGCCAAACGCAATGCCCAGCAGCACAAGAGCCGCGACCATGCGCATGAGACGCGCCACGAGGGAGCGCGGCTTGCGGGCGCCGTCTGGCGGCGCCGGCACGCGGCTATCGTGATCGGGGCCGTCGGCCGCCGACATGACCGCCGACTAGGGAGCTGCGGCGAAGATCAGGCAGGCGTTGGTGCCGCCGAAGCCGAAAGAATTGGACAACGCCGCCCGGACCTTGCGCTCTTTGGCCTGCTTCGGCACGAGGTCCATGTCGCAGCCTTCCGAGGGATCCTCGAGATTGAGGGTCGGCGGCACCACCCCGTGGTTCATGGCGAGGATGGAGTAGATCGCCTCGACGCTGCCCGCCGCGCCCAGAAGGTGTCCGACGGCCGACTTCGTCGACGACATCGACACCGACTTGGCGGCATCGCCGAACAGGCGCTTGACCGCGCCGTGCTCGATCTCGTCGCCGAGCGGCGTCGAGGTGCCGTGGGCATTGATGTAGTCGATGTCCTCGGGATTGAGTTTGGCGCCCTTGAGCGCCGCGCGCATGGCACGGAAGCCGCCATTGCCGTCTTCCGACGGTGCGGTGATGTGATGAGCGTCGCCCGACAGCCCGTAGCCGACCAGCTCGCCGTAGATCTTGGCGCCGCGCTTCTTGGCATGCTCGTACTCTTCGAGCACCACGCAGCCGGAGCCCTCGCCCATGACGAAACCGTCGCGCCGCTTGTCCCACGGACGCGAGGCCTGTTCCGGCGTGTCGTTGAAGCCGGTGGACAATGCGCGCGCCGCGGCAAAGCCGGCAATGCCGAGGCGACAGATGGCTGCTTCGGCGCCGCCCGCCACCATCACATCGGCATCGTCGTGCTGGATCAGGCGCGCCGCATCGCCAATGGCGTGCGCGCCGGTCGCGCATGCGGTCACGGCGGAATGATTGGGTCCCTTGAACCCGTACTTGATCGACACATGGCCCGAGGCCAGGTTGATCAGCGCCGACGGGATGAAGAACGGCGTGATCCGTCGCGGCCCCTTCTCCTTCAGGATGAGCGAGGCCTCGTAGATGGCATTGAGCCCGCCGATGCCCGAGCCGATCATCACGCCGGTGCGCTCGCGCGCCTCGTCTTCCGCCGGCTTCCAGCCCGAATCATCAACCGCCTGAGTTGCCGCCGCCATCGCGAAGACGATGAACTCGTCCATCTTGCGCTGGTCCTTGGGCGGAACCCAGTCGTCGGCGTTGTAGCCGCCGGTCGCCGTCTCGCCGCGCGGCACCTGGCCCGCAATCTTGGCCGGCAGATCGGACACGTCGAAGGACTGAATGGCGCGGATACCGGACTCGGCGTTGATCAGCCGATCCCAGTTGTGCTTCACGCCGCAGCCGAGCGGCGTGACCATACCGAGTCCCGTGACAACCACCCGTCTCATGATTCAACTCGCACGGCGGACACCGCGCAGCGAAGCGCTCAGAACTTGTGAAGAAATCGACGCGGGAGCGGGTACGATGATTCATGAGCATCGAACCCTCCGCATCCGAGCCGCCGCGCACGGCATTGT
>VGDO01000269.1 GCA_016869645.1 Alphaproteobacteria bacterium | reverse complement strand
GCCGTCGACCAGGATCGCAAAGCCGAGCCGCACCTTGCTCACGAAATCACGCACGCCGCCCACCTTGGCCAGCTCGCGGCCTAGGCGGTGGGGGCTGAAATAGAAGTTTCGCGTCGCCGTGTTCTTGAGGTGGATGAGCGTCTTGCGATCGAGCTTGTCCTCAATCAGATGTGGAATCCGGAAGTCGGGCTCGGGATTGAGCGCGAAGTCGCGCCAGTAGTCGCGCGGAATGATGCCGCGCGCGAGGCCCGTCTTGTAGATCGCCGTGCCGGGATACGGAATCAGCACGCCAAACGACACATAGTCGGGGTTGAGATGCTTGGCCAACTCGACCGTCATGCGGGTATCCTCGATCGTCTCGTCGAGGAATCCGAACATGAAGTAAAGCATGATCGTCATGTCCACCGATTTGGCGATCTCGACGCCGTGGTGAACCTGATCAAGCGTCATGAACTTGCCGGAGTCCTTAAGAATGCGCGGCGAGCCGGTCTCGACCCCGAAGTGCACGCGATAGCATCCTGCGGCCTTGAGCTTGGCGTAGAGTTCGGGCGTCACGCGATTGACGCGATCGCGGATCGCCCAATTCACCTTGATGCCGCTCTTGATGATGCCGTCGCAGATGTCCATCGCCCGCGTTTGGCCCCACGTGAACGTGTCGTCGTAGACCTGAACGTCCTTGATGCCGAGGGCCGCGATCTGGCGGAATTCCTCGACGACCTGATCGGCCGTACGGGCATAGACCTTCTGCACGTCCATCTTGCAGAACACGCACTTGTACGGGCAGCCCCGCGACGTGACCATCGTGGTTTCGTAGTCCGACGGCGTCAGCACCGAGGTGTAGCGCTTGTAGGGAAGAAGCGTACGATCGGGCGGCGGAATCTTGGTGAGGTCCTTGACCACCGCGAAGGCCTTGCCCGGCGGAACCGGGCACCCCTCGGGGTCGCAGCTCCACAGGCCGGCACATGGGCCGACCGGCACGCCGTCCGCGATGCTGCGCACGAGATCGAGCAGCGCATCCTCGCCGTCGCCGGCCACCGCGTAGTCCGCGTCGCAGGCGAGAAGCGTCTCCTCGGGGTAGATCGAGGTGTGCGGTCCGCCGACGACGATGGTCGCCTGCGGCAGCAGACTCCGCGTCTCCGCCACCGTGCGCCAGACCGGATACCAAAAATCCGTCCAGGCCGTGATGCCGACCACGTCGGGGCGCATGTCGGCGAGGCGAAGGGCGGTCTGTTCGGGCGTCAGATCTTCGAGCTGCGCGTCAAGGCATTCGACGTTCGGGAAGCCGTTTTGGCGCAGATAGGTCGCGAGGATCAGGACGGACTGGGGCGGCTTGTTGCCGATCCGCTGGTTCTTGTTGAAGGTGTAGAGGGTCTGAACGCTCTGCTTGCTCGAAGGATAGACAAGCGCGATCTTGAGGTTGCGGCCCAACGCGCGCGGCACGCGCGCCGCGCCCTGCCGCGATCGGGGCCCCATCGTCGCCGACACGTTCATCAATTGCCCCCAGAAGTTCCGGTCAGCGGCCAGCCTTGATGACGATTCTCTTTTAGCATACCAGATTTTAGCATACCAGAGCCCACCCAACAATTCCGTAGACGATTAATCTCATTGAAAAATCAGGTCACTACGATCGGCCGCCGTCCGCCGGGGACGGCGCAACCCACCACCATCTAGGTCTTGGCCGGCTCGGAAGCAACCATCGCGCGCTTACGCGCGTCCTTGAGCCGGTGCTCGAATACCGTGGCGGCGGAAGCGCCGCCGCCGTAGACGTTCCTCAAGGTCCGCCAGATGCGCGTGGGATAGACAAGATAGCCGATCAGGTAGTTCGACATCATCGCGAACAGGCGATAGAGCGCGAGACGGCGAACGCCGACGCTCTCGTTCACCGTCATCGGGTTCATCGAGGTGTAGTCGGTGTTGATGGCGTTGAGCGAGAGGAAATAGCGATCGTCGAGCGTCACCCGGCCGGCCGCACGCAGAGTCGCGAAAAGTTCGCTGCCGGGATAGGGCGAGAAGATGTTGATCGGCACCTCGTCGACGCCGCGAAACGCCAATTTCAAGCCGTAACGAATCGTCTCGAACATGTCGCGACGCGTCTCGCCCGGAAATCCGATGATGAGATTGGTGCGCACGACGATGCCCAGGCGGCGCGCGGTCAACACCGACTTGGTGAGATCCGGGAGCGAGATTCGCTTCTTGATTCGCTCCAATGTCCTCGGCGAGCCGCTCTCAGGCGCATAGACGAGATAGGTGCACCCGGCTTCCCTCAGAAGGCCCAGCGTCTCTTCGTCCAAGGCCTCGCTGCGCGTTCCGGACGGCAGAGACCAGCGCAGACGGATGCCGCGCTCGATCAACTTGCGGCAAAATTCGACCGTCCACCGCTTTTTCGTGATGGCCGTCAGATCGTAAAACTGAAGGCTGTCGATCTGATACGCGCGGATGTAGTGCTCGATCTCGGCAACCACGTCGTCGACGTCGCGCAGGACATAACGCGTCGTCCACATCTGGGGGCTTGAGCAAAACGTGCAGCGATAGGGGCAGCCGCGCGAGACATTGATCGGCATGTCGCGCCCGAATTGGACGCCGAACGACTTCCCAGCTGACCAGAACTTCTCAAGATAGCCCTCAGGCCAATAGGGCCAAGGGATCGTGTCGACCTCGACGATGCGCGTAAGACCACCCTTCTCGACATAACGGCCATCCTCGTCGAGATAGCCAATGCCGTCGACCTCGCGTGGATCGCCGCCCGTAGCGCGGCGCACGACGATATCGGCGATGGCGCGCTCGCCCTCGCCGCGGACGCACAGGTCGAGTGCGGGGCAATCGCGAAGCACGAACTCGGTGAGCGCCGTGATGTGCTCTCCACCGGCCACGAACAATGCGTTCGGCAGCCGGCTACGCAGCCGCTTGATCAACTCCCGATGCACCGGCCATTCGCCCGAGAACATCACCGAGAAGCCGAGGACATCAGTGTCGCCGGGGATGCGCTCCAGGATCTCGTCGAAGGACAGGCCCTGGCACACATAGCCCTCGAACCCGGGCGCGGGCGAAAGCTGGTTCAAGCCCTCCGCGATCGGGTCGAACAACGTCACGCGGAGGCCCCTGCCGCGCAAATAGCCCGCGAGCGAGGCGAGGCCGATGGCCGGCGTCGCCTCGTTATTGAATGCCCGCTTGGTGGAAACCAGCGGCCCTCGCGTCAAAACCACATGCATCGTACTGTTATTCCCCGGAGAAATCGAAATCGAGAGTCCTGCAACGTTATCACGGGCGCACGATTAAGTATAGCTCCGCCTCGCCGGATGCGTACCCTCACTTCGCCGCTGGGAAATGCCGGAACTTGTCCCCGATGGACGATGCGCCGAGCAGAGCCCGAAGCATCCCGAAGAATGCCGCGCTCGCGGCGATGAGCGTGAAGAAGATATTGCATCCGACCAAGGCCGGGAGCTTGGCAGGGTGCTTGCGGCGGGCGAACGCGAAAAAGCCACGATAGCCCCAGAGGTACAGGGCGAAGCCGGCCGCGGCCGCGAGCCAAAGTCCGGTGGGAATTGGCGTAGGCAAGGGCAAGGGCGCCAAGACCGCCGCCGCGACGGTGACCAGCAATGCGGCGGAACTGATGCCGGTCCCGACCGAGGTGACACCCCCAGACTCGAAACGCCGGCGGCGGACAAAGATCTCCGCCCAAAGCGCGACGCGCTTGAAATAGGTCGTCGTCATCTTTTTGAAGCCTGGAAACTCGTGGCGCACGGCCACCGCGGGATCGAGCAACTGCTTGTAGCGCTCGCACAAGCGATAACCGAGCTCCTCGTTTTCGTAATCCATGCCCCAACCGAGACTGGGATCGAAGCCACCCAGGCTTTCGAACACCTCGCGCCTGACGCCGGCGCGCGAGGCATCGAACACCTCGTAGGCGATCACGCCGAGTCGGCTGAAGAAATAATAATTGAGCAGCGCCTTGTAGAGCGGCACGAGGCCGCGATTGAGCGGCTCGTCATGGTAAATACCGACCACGGCATCGGCCTCGCCGAGGCGCGCGAGGAAGTTCGGCAGCGCGTCCCGCAGCATCTCGGTGTCGCTGTCGAGGAAAAAAAGATTGGGCGCACGCGCCTCGCCGGCACCGCGATTGCGCGCCGCGGCCGGCCCGCGATTGGCAGGCTGGCGCACGAGCCGAAGCCGGCCGGGCCATGCGGCCGCCATCCGCTCGACGCGCGCCGGCGAATCGTCCGTCGAGCAGTCATCGACGACGATGACCTCGACCCCGCCTCCTCCGCTCTCGAAGACGCTCCTCACACAACGCTCGATCGTGCGCGCCGAGTTGTAACTCGGAATAACGACGGAAACCTCAAGCATCGTTTCGGGCGGTTACGCCTGGCCGATATTGCGTAGCGCCGAGAGTGCCAAGCGCGGATATTGGGAGGGGTTCCAGACCACGTTGGCGCCGAGCGCGCATTCGAAGCTGCACTTGCACTTAGTATCGACGATCCAGTCCTGCAGAGCCTTGGATTCGGCGCGTGCCAGCAGCGCATAGGGGTCGAAATCGACCTCGCGCAGATTGCCCATCGACTTGTCGAGAATTTCGCACGGCTTCAACTCGCCGGTCTCGCTGACGACGACGAGCTTCCGCCCTGCCACGCAGGGCGTAACAAAGCGGTCCTCGAAGACCGTGTCGATCAGGTTGCGGCGCGAGATATCGCGCACGCCGCGCCAGAGCGGGTACAGAAGCCGCCGCTCCTTCTTACGTTCGAACGACTCAAGGAGCTCGTTGACGGCGATGTACTTTTCGCGCGCGGCGGTCTTGAGGTCCGGGTCCTTGATGTTGCCGCGCGCGTAGGTAACCGAGAGGTTGTCGAATGCGAACTCGCAGTGAAGGAAATTCAGGATGTCCAGCATCCGATCTTCGGATTTCGCGGTGAAGACGGAATTGGCGTCCAACACTAGGTTTCCAAAGCGTTGACGCAGCGGCGCGATGGCGGCGTAGCTCTCGCGGATCTTCGCGAACGAACCCGACATCGAGCGCTGTTCGTCGTGCTCGCCCTCGATGCCGTCGATCGAAAAGGTGAGGCGCAGATGGGAATCCGGCGTCGCGGGCAAAACCGCCTCGAGGAAACGAACCATACGATCGGTCAGGGACGCATTTGTCGGTATCGTGGTGTAGCGCACACCGGTATGGCGCACGAAAATTCTGTAAATCTCGTCGAAATCTTTTCGCAGGAAAGGCTCGCCGCCCGTCAAGGAGAGCTGCAGCAAGGGCCCGATCCGGGCGGCGAAACGCTCAATCTCCGCGAGCGTCAGCTCCTCCGGCTTCCGCCCCTTTTCGATTTCCGCGTAGTAGAAGCAGAACTTGCAGCGGAAATTACAGCGATTGGTGACGTAGAAGATCAAATAACCGATCTGCCGCGGATCGCCGTAGGCCTTGAGAGATGGCAGCCGACCCATCACGCCACATCCGCTCGGGTTACTCGACGTAAAGGAGTCTCCGCGGATTCGACCGGCATCATGGCCGCGACGCCGGTCGAGCGACCGACCTCACGAAACTCATCCGAGAACTGCGAGTCTCTGCTGAGCGCCACGATCTCGTCCATTCGATCGCGAATCCTGTGGTGCAGCATGAAATCGCAGACGAAACCGGTCAGGAAAATGATGAGGCTCAGAATCAGCGCGGTGAGCGCCATCGCGAACATCGGCCGGTTCTGGACCTGGAAACCAGTGCCGAAGAGCCAAAACATCATTTGTTCGTAAGTCATCCACAGCATGAACAATCCGCTCGGAATCGCGATCATCGCGCTCAGCGGCCCGAAAAAATGCATCGGGTTTTGACCATACTTGTGATTGAACAGGATGGTCAGCAGATCGAAGATGCCTTGATATCGCAGCGTGCGATAGCGCGACGTGCCGTGTTTGCGCGCGGTGTTCTGGATCGGGGCTTCGGCCACGCGAAAGCCGGCCAGATGTGCATGAAGAGGTATGTAGCGATGGTGGTGGCCGTAGATACACAGATGCCTCGCCACCTCTCTCGACATCGCCTTGAGTCCGCAATTGAAGTCGTGCAATGCCAGCCCGGTCATGCGCTTCACCGTGC
>VGDO01000268.1 GCA_016869645.1 Alphaproteobacteria bacterium | reverse complement strand
CTTCCGGCCATGCCATGCGCCGCGTCGAGCATGCTCTTGCACACCGCCATCGAGATGTTGAGGAAGAAGTGGTCGTTGCCCGCGATGAACTCGATCGCCGCGGCGATGTCGGCCGGCGGCGCGGCGGATTTCAGCAGTGCGGGCACAAGGCGCTTGATGAACAGCGACGAGGCGGCGGTGTTGCGGTTATGCACTTCGTCGCCCATGTGCAGTGCCTGGGCCATCAGCGGCTTGAGTTCGAGGTCCTTCAAGTGCTCCAGGCCAGCGCGCAGCGTCGGCGCGAGCGTCTTCTCCATCCACCGCAGGCGCGCGATGACTTCCGGGCTGTTGGCCCCGAAGCGCAGCACCTTGCCCAGGCCCTCGTTGAGCGTGCTGAATGCCCTGTTGCCGTGCGCCGTGTTCTCGACCATCCATACGGGCATCGAGGGGCTCAGGATGCCGGCCATGGGCCCGACCGCGGCGTGGTGGTGGCAGGGCTCGAAGGCGATGTCGCCGGAGTCGGCCATCGCCTGTGCGTGCTTTTCGTCTGCCGCCCAACCTTCGTATAGGATCGCACCGACGATAGCGCCGCGCATCGGTCCGCACATGCGCCGCCACTCGATCGGGGGCCCGGCGTGCAGGATCATGCGCTCGCCGAGCCCGGGAACCACCTCGCCCGCAGCACCGATGCCGGCGAGCTTTGGCTGGGCGACGAGATAGCGCTCGACGGCTTGCGCGTTGGCGGCATCGATGCCGGGATGGCCGACGAGCCTCGCCAGCGCTTCGCACGCCCGACGCTCGCCATTGGCCGGCGGCGCCCAGTCGAGCCGCGTCGCGGCGCCGCCGCGCTTCTCGATCGCATCGGCGAACGAGGCGAGGCCGACGTTGAGCACCGAGAGCGGTCGGCCGAACAGGGAATTCATGTTTTCTTGGTCAAAGCTGAAGCCAGCATCACCGCGCGCGCATTGCTCTCCGCGAGCAGCACGCCGGCCGCGCGCAGCGCCGACTCCTGGCGCTCGAGGCCCTGGGGATCTTCGTCAGTGCCGCAGACCGAGGCGACCAAGGCGACCGAGCGGTTTTTCTTTCTGGCCGCGGCGAGCGCGGGGATCATTTCGGCGGCGGGGTCGGGGTGCGCGCCGTAGCCCAGCACCACGTCGAACAGGATCACCGCCACCTCAGGATCGGCCGCTTCTGCGAGCAGCCGCTCGTTGCGCAAGCGGTGATCGATCATCGGGTGCGGCCGGCCGCGGGTGAAGACATCGTCGCCGAGGTCGATGACGGTGTGCTCGCGCGACTTCCACACGTCCTTCATCTTGCGCGTCGCGTCGACCGGCGCGTTGGACCATGCGTCGCCGAGGAGCGCGCAGGCCTCGTAGCAGAACGTGCCGCCGCTGTAGAGGCCGCGGATGTGGCGCTGCCCGGCATTGAACCTGATCACAGGCTGCTTTGCGGCGCCAAGCGCGGCCCGGCCCGGCTTGCGGCCCTTCGAAAGCGCTACTGCGGCAGACGCCGCTTCCTCCAAGGTTCTCGCGAAGAAAAGCTTTCCGTTAGCGGCGTTTTGCGCAGCCCCCACAAAATTCACAACCACTGGCTTGCCGGCGCGGCGCGCAGCGCCGAGCACCGTCTTCGCCACTTCCGGCGCGGGCGGCTTAGAGATCAGCACGATCACGCTTGTGTTGGGGTCGCGTGCGAGGCGCTCGAGCCCCTGCAGCATCGTGATGCCTCCGACTTCACGCTGCAAGTCGCGGCCGCCGGTGCCGATGGCCTGCGAGATGCCGGCGCCGCGGCGGTGCGCGAGGCTCGTGACCTGCTGCGTGCCGGTGCCCGAGGCGCCGACCACGCCGATCGCGCCGCGCCGCACCGCGTTGGCGAAGCCGAGCGGCACACCGTCGACGATCGCGGTGCCGCAGTCCGGGCCCATGACGAGCAGGCCACGGCTACGCGCCTCGCGCTTGAGCGCGACTTCGTCGGCTAGCTCCACGTTGTCGCTGAACAACATCACATTCAGGCCGAGGCGCAGCGCCTTCAGCGCTTCGGTGGCGGCGTACTCGCCGGGCACCGAGATCATCGCGAGGTTGGCCTGCGGTGCGTGCGCGAGCCCCATCTGCAGGCTGCGTAGCGGCTGCGCCGCACCGCCGCCGGCCGGCCGCTCGGGCGGCTTGTGCAGCGCCGCGAGCGCCACCTTGAGCGCCGCCTCGAGCGAAGCGCCGGACTTGCCACGCACCGCGACCAGCAGGTCGTTGGGGTTCGCCGGGAGCGCCGTGCCGATCAGCCCCGCCGCGCGCACGAGCTCCAGGTTCGCCGGCGTCGCCATCACCGCCGCGGCCTGCTCGACCCCGGGGAGCCGGCCGAGGCCCGCCGAGAGCTGCATCAGCGACACCGAGTCGCGGTACAGGTTGGACACCAGTTTGTGTTTGTACACAGACTTGCATACTAGCTTGTTGTGGCGGTATGCTGCAACTGGGCGGACCTTTTGCGATTTCATCTATGGATCAAACAACATCTGCGAATCAAGTCCTTCTTCGCTACCTCGGAGAACGCTGTCAAGACTCAGGTCTGGATCGCCGTCAGCGTCTACGTGCTGGTGGTTATCGTTCGCAAGCGCCTCGCGGTGGATAGCTACCTGCATGAGGCACGACAGATCATGAGCCTGACCACGTTCGAGACAACACCACTGGATCAGCTACTTACGCTTACACCGCACTTCTCGATTTCGTCGAATTCACCCAATCAGCTGAATTTGTTCAAAAATTAACCGGACACTACTGAAGGAGTCCTCAAGATGAAACAGTTACTCGCCGTCCTTCCGCTACTTGTCATCCTGGTCGCGCTCTTGCCGCCATTTCGCTTCCATGTCTTGGTCGCCGGCTTGATCGGCGCGGCGCTTGCAGTCGCCATCGGCGGGCTGTCCGCGCCCAAGGTGACTGAGCTGTTTTTCGGTGGGATGACGCAAATCTTGGATATCAAGTCGGTCATGCTATTCGCGGCTACGGCGATGGTGCTGGCGCGTTGCGGATGCACGAATGCAATCATGGAATTGATGACGAAATGGTTCGGAGCCAAGACTGAACTCATCGCGGGCGCGATGGTGTTAGTTCAAGCGACCGCTACTTACATGGCTGGGATCGGCGCAGCCAATACGCTGGTCACCGCCCCGCTCGTATTCGCCGCGGTGGGGTACGTGCCGCTCGCGATCGTGGGCATGTCGATCGTGTCGGGTGCGTCGTGGGCAACATCGCCGTCCTCTGCCGAAGCCGCATACATCTCCAAACAGATGGGTATCTCGCCGGCCGAATATGCCTCCTTCATGCTTCCTTACACCATGGTTTTCTGGGCAATCGGCATGCTACTCGCCTGGTACGGTGTGCGCCGGTATCGGCTAGCAGGCCGACTGGTCCCCGGCAGGTCGATGGATACGCACGGCGGGTCGGGAAATCAGACGGCCGCGAAGGCCCCCATTGAAATCCCCGTGACCAATGGGCCGGGAACCGACATTGGCGCTGGCCTGAGTGCCGCCCGCCGGGCAACACCATTCTTCCTCATGCTGCTACTCATTCTGGCCGGCCCTCCGCTCAACCGCATGATTGGAATCCCGCTGTTCTCGGCGGTGCTGCTTCCGTTTTGGGTCCTACTTATGACCGCCCTTTTGCTGCGGGTGCACCCGAATCGGATCGCGGAAATGTTCGTCGAAGGCGGCCTTACCATCCTTCGTTACATGTTTTTGGTCGCCCTCTTCCTCGGCTTCATCAGGATGCTGAGCGAGATCGGAACTTTCACGGCGATCGCCAGCCTCGTCGGCTTCGCAGCACCAGCCATCGTTTTGGCGGCGGCGCTGGTCGTGGCATTCCTTATCGCCATTCCGGCGGCAGCTTACACGGTTGCGATCGATGCGCTGATAATTCCGGTCTTGGGGGCTGTTGGGGTTCCGGTTTGGGCCTATGGTTTTGTGGGAATTGCGGTTGCGCAAGGCGCCATGATGAGCCCTGTGCAAATCAACGTTGCTGCCACCGCTCACGGTTTTAAAACCGATATTCTGTCAATCGTGCGCAACAACGCGCCCTACATGCCGTTTGCATTCTTGGTCACGCTGTTAATGGCGACGTTCTTCGCGGGCCGCTAATCGCACGTCGATTTTAAGATGCAGATCGGTGATCATGTCGGCGTGAGAATCGGCTGCGGCCACATGCAAAAGAAAGGGTAGGGCATGAGAACGTCAAAGGTATTTCGTATTCCGATGTCGCACCCGGGTGACGTCTCCGGCCTGAAGGCTCTCTTCGACAAGGGCACGATCGCGCCCAACGAGGTTGTCGCCATCCTCGGCAAGACGGAGGGAAATGGCTGTGTCAACGATTTCACCCGCGGCTACAGTACCTTCGCATTCCAGGTGCTGCTCGCTGAGACTCTGAAGATATCCCGCGAGGAGGTCGCAAAACACGTCGCGTTCGTCATGTCGGGCGGCACAGAAGGAGTCCTCAGTCCGCACGCCAATGTCTTCGTACGCTCCCAATCCTCCAGTGGCAAGCAAGCGAAATCTAAGCGGCTGTCGATTGGTGTGTCGCATACGCGGGAATTTCAACCGGAGGAACTCGGCCGAGTTGCGCAGGTTAACGAGGTGGCCCGTGCGACGAAGGAGGCGGTCCAGGATGCCGGCATAGATTCGATGGCAGACGTTCACTTCGTGCAGATAAAGTGCCCCCTGTTGACCTCTGTGCGGATCGACAATGCTCATGCTCGTGGAAAGACGGTCGTTACGCACGATACCTACGAGTCCATGGGATATTCGCGCGGCGCCTCGGCGCTTGGCGTAGGCGTGGCACTCGGGGAGATCATGGTGGACCGCGTCATCGACGGCAGCATCTGCAAGGATTGGAGTCTAAGCTCTGCTGTTGCCTCGACCTCGGCCGGTATTGAATTGATGAATTGCGAAATCATCGTGATGGGCAATGCCGCGGGGACCGACAGCGAGATGGTCATTGGGCATAGCGTCATGCGCGACGCGATCGACAGCGAAGCGGTGAGGGAGGCGCTGCGTGCGGTGAATATCCCAGTGGACGGTATCGTGGCTCCAACGGCTGCCAAGCGCATCGTCAATGTTTTCGCCAAGGCGGAGGCCGACCCCTCAGGCTACGTGCGCAATGTGCGACACACCATGCTCAATGATTCTGACATCAACAACACACGTGCCGCGCGCGCGGTCGTCGGTGCGGTGATTGCCTCCGTGGTTGGCGACCCTATGGTGTACGTTTCTGGTGGAGCCGAACATCAGGGTCCAGCCGGTGGAGGGCCCATCGCGATTATCGCGCGGCTCTAACCCGACTTTCGCAACTGGCGGGTATGGGTGAACCTAAGTAGCTAATTCACCAAGGGCGTGATGCCTAAGGTCTCCACTACACGGCGATTTGCTGCGCGTTGAGTTTTCGGTGTGCGGTGATGCGGGGTGGTGCCTGCGCAGGTAGCGTCAGCTCGAGCATTGCGAGAAGCAATTTGTGCTCTTTCTCGGGCTGCGCGCAGCGCACGAAGATGAGCCAGCGCCCATCGGTGGCGGGAAAGCAGGCGTCGAGCATTATCAGCGTCGCGAATTTCTTCAGCACCGCTCGCGGCGTCAGGCCGGGCGCGTGCTGGCGCAGCCGATGGCGAAGCGTGACGTGCACGCAGTAGGCAAGGAAGCTCGCGAAGCTGCGCGCCTCGATGCGGTTCTCGATCTGGTGAAACACCGGCCGCACCGCCAGATTGCCCTTGAGGTTCTTGAATGCTTCTTCGACCTGCATGAGCTGGATGTAGTAGCACCACAGCTGCGCCGGGTCTGAGGCGGTGAGGTTGGTGCGCAGCAGGTAACAGCCTTCGCGCTCGCGCACCTGGCGAAGCTTGTCCTTGCACAGGCGGTAAGTGAACCTCGGTGCTTTCTCAATGAGTTGGAAGCGATCACGCTATCAACGTTGAAACGCTACTGAAGTCAACTACAAACTCCACACCGCTTCGGTCAGTGCCGCAAGCACTGCAGCGTTGTTGCGCACGACGACAGGTGAGTCATGCCCGAAGATGTTCCTGAATCTGGTGGTGCCGAAGCAGAACGCTAAGTCCGGTTGCGCGCGTCGCGGTACGCAAGGTGCAGCCGGCGCAGGCTAATCATGTGCACGTCTGCTTTGCTCCTCTCGATGTGCGTTTGCAAGA
>VGDO01000267.1 GCA_016869645.1 Alphaproteobacteria bacterium | reverse complement strand
CATCGGCAGAGGACATCGTCAATCACTGCTGCGACGCCTGGAATAAGCTCGTCGCTCAGCCCTGGCGCATCATGTCCCTCGGAATGCGCGATTGGGCTCATGGGTTCTGATCAGCGCGAGTTGGTATCAGTCCGCCATGCTCGGCCTCGACACCAACCAGGGCAACGCCGGGCAGGTCGGCTACTACAAGTTCCTGGTGCGCAACGGCAGTCCCGACAGCGGCGACGATGTCCTGAGCGGCGGCACCGGCAACGACACGATCAGCGGTGGGATCGGCTACGACACGATCCGCGGCATGGACGGCAATGACGTGATCTATGGCAACCAGGCGGCCGACCTGTGCTACGGAAACGCCGGTGCCGATACCATGTTCGGTGGCGTGGGCAACGACACCATCTTCGGCGGCCGCGACGACGATACGATCTACTCGAACAACAACGACGACGTGGCCTACGGCAATTTCGGCAACGACTGGCTGCATGGCGGCCAGGACAATGACACGCTATACGGCGGTGGCGGGAACGACCAAGTCTATGGCGGCCTGGGCAACGATGTGCTGTTCGGCAACATCGACAATGACACCCTGGCCGGCGGAGGGGGCAACGATACGATGCTGGGCGGGTCGGGCGCCGACCGCTTCGTCTTCGACAGCGGCAACGACACGATCAGCGACTTCAGCTTCTCGGCCGGCGACCGGCTGCAGCTTGCCAGCGGCACGAGCTACACGACCTCGGCAGACGGGGGCGATACGCTGGTGACGCTGACCGCGACCTCGGGTGCCGTCGTCCGGCTGGTCGGCGTATCGCTGTCCGACTTCAACTCGAGCTACATCGTCTTTGCCTGAATGAAGCCGCGTTGAACCGGTGCGATTTCGGGGCCGCGCTTGGGCGGCCCCGAGTCGCCCGCGCTGCCAGCACCCTGCGACCGGTTCCGCCGGCTGCGACCACGCGCCAGCGAACATCACGCGTGCGCCGCGGTTCGCCTGGGTCGCCGGCATCCGTGCCCTCGTGCGTAGGCTGTGGCGGCTGGAGCCGGAGCCCTGAGTCGCTGCGACGCACTCAGCGGATGGGCAGAAAAATTTGCCGTTCTCGGATCATTCGGCCGGATGCGGCGTCGATGCCGGGCGCGCCTCAGCTTCCTCGACGGGCTTCGCCTTCTTGTGGCCGAGCAGCGTGTACGCGGTCGGCACGACGAACAGCGTCATCAGCGTGCCGAGCAGCAGGCCGCCGATGATGACCCAGCCGATTTGGATGCGGCTTTCCGCGCCGGCGCCTTCGGCGAGCGCGAGCGGCACCGCACCCAGCACCATGGCGGCGGTCGTCATCAGGATCGGGCGCAGGCGCAGGGTCGCCGCCTCGACCACGGCCTCGCGGATGTCCATGCCGCCGCGCTGGAGCTGATTGGAGAATTCGACCAGCAGAATGCCGTGCTTGGTGATCAGGCCGACCAGCGTGACCAGACCGATCTTGCTGTAGACGTTCAGCGTGCCGCCCGACAATTTGAGCGCCAGCAGCGCCCCAGTCATCGAGAGCGGCACCGTCAGCATGATGACGAACGGATCGACGAAGCTCTCGAACTGGGCGGCGAGCACGAGGTAGATGAAGGCGAGCGCGAGAATGAAGGTGATGTAGAGGCTGACGCTCGACTCGCGGAACTCGCGCGATTGGCCGGCATAGTCGGTCTGCGCGGTCGGCGGCAGCGCGCGCTGCGCCGCCTCGGCGAGGAACTGCAGTGCATCGCCCAGCGCATGACCCGGGGTCAGCGTCGCCGTGATCGTGGCCGAGCGCAGCTTGTTGAAATGGTTGAGCTCCTTGGGCGCCACCGTCTCCTCGACGGTGATCAGGTTGGACAGCGCCACCATCTCGTTGTTCGGCGTGCGGACATAGATGGAGGCGAGACTGTCCGGATTGCGCCGGTCGATGTCGGCGATCTGCACGATCACGTCGTACTGCTTGCCCGCCTGCTTGTAGCGCGTCACCTGCCGGCCGCCGAGCAGGGTTTCGAGCGTGCGCCCGATGGTGTCGACCTGGACGCCGATGTCGGACACCTTGTCGCGGTTCACAGTGACGCGCAGCTCCGGCTTGTTGAGCTTGAGATCGGAATCGATGTTGGCGAGCCCCGGATATTTGCGTGCCTCCTCCATCATCTTGTCGACCATGACCTGCAGCTCCTCGTAGGGCCGCGAGGTCTGCACCACGAGCTGGACCGGTTTCTCGATCGGACTCTGGCCGAGCGAGGGCGGGTTGACGGCGAAAGCGAGCACCCCAGGGATGGCGAACAGCTTGGGCGAGAGCTCGGCGGCGATCGCCTGCTGTTTGCGCTCGCGCTGTTCCCAATCGACCGGCCTGAGGAATCCGATGATCTGATTGACCACGGGGAAGCCGGTGACGACGAAGAACTTCTCCATCTCCGGCACCTGCCGGAAGTAGCCCTCGAGCGTTTGCGCGTATTTGGCCGTGTAGTCGATCGTCGAACCCTCGGGGCCGATGCCGATGGCGATGATGGCGCCGCGGTCTTCGCTCGGCGCCAGCTCCTGCTGAAGCTGGTTGAACAGCGTATAGCTGGCGGCTGCAACGATGAGCCCGATCAAGATGACCAGCCAGCGCGCCCGCAAGGTCTTGCGCAGCAGCCAGCGGTAGCCATTGGTGAGGCCGACGATGCCCGCCTCGATGACATTGTATACGCGACCGTGCCTGACGTGCGGGCGCAGCAGCTTGGACGCCATCATCGGCGACAGCGACAGGGCGACGAAGCCCGAGACCAGCACCGCGCCGGCGAGGGCGAGGGCGAACTCGGTGAAGAGCCGTCCCGTCCGGCCGGTCATGAAGCCGATCGGGGCATAGACCGACGCCAGGGTGAACGTCATGGCGAGAACGGCAAACGCGATCTCGCGCGCGCCCTTGAGCGCCGCCGGGAAGGGCGCCATGCCGGCCTCGACATGGCGGTAGATGTTCTCGAGCATGACGATCGCGTCGTCGACGACCAGGCCGATCGCCAGCACGAGCGCCAGCAAGGTCAGCGTGTTGATGCTGAAGCCGAAGGCGTACATCAGCGCGAAAGCGCCGACCAGCGATACCGGGATGGTGACCAAGGGCACGAGGGTCGCGCGCAGCGACCGGAGGAACAGGAAGATCACCAGCACGACCAGGATGGTCGCCTCGGCGATCGTGCGGAACACGTTCCTGATCGACCGGTCGATGAAGATCGAGGTGTCGTAGCCGACATCGACCACCATGCCGTCGGGGAGATTTGCCCGGATCGACGGCAGCACGTCGTAGACCGCCTTCGAGACGTCGAGCGGATTGGCGACCGATTGCTTGACCACGCCGAGGGCCACCGCATTGCGCCCGTTGTAGCGCGCGATGACGCGCGTATTTGCGGCGTCGACCTCGGCGCGGCCGACGTCCTTGAGACGGACCGGGTAGCCGGCCGCCTGGCGCAGGATGATGGCCTCGAACTGCTGTGGCGTGCGCAGGTCGGTCTCTGCGACGACGGTGAACTCGCGTTCCCGGCTTTCGATGCGGCCGGCCGGGATCTCGACATTCTGGCGCCTGAGCGCGTCCTCGACGTCCTGCGGCGTCAGGCGATAGGCGGCGAGCCGCGCGCTGTCGAGCCAGATGCGCATCGAATAGCGCCGCTCGCCGAAGATGCGCACATCGGCCACCCCGGCGAGCGTCTGCAGCCGGTCCTTGACATAGCGGTCGGCGAAGTCGGTCACGTCGAGCTGGGAATGCCGGTCGCTCGCGAAGGCGAGATAGATGATCGGCTGCGCGTCGGCCTCGACCTTGGAGATGATCGGCTCGTCGATCTCGTCGGGCAGACGGCCACGCACGCGCGACACGCGGTCGCGCACGTCGTTGGCCGCGGCATCGGCGTTGCGCGTCAGCTTGAAGCGCACCGTGATCTGGCTGGTCTCCTGGCGGCTGATCGAGGAGATGTAGTCGATGCCCTCGATGCCCGACAGCGAATCCTCGAGCGGCTGCGTCACCTGGCTCTCGATGATCTGCGCGCTGGCGCCCTTGTAGGTGGTCTGCACGGTGACCACGGGCTCGTCGATCTTGGGATACTCGCGCACCGTCAGGCGCTGATATGAGATCAGGCCGATGAGCGCGACTGCCAGCGACATCACGGTCGCAAGCACGGGCCGGCGGATGCTGAGCTCGGGCAATGTCACGGCTACGAACCTGCTTGCGGCGCGCCGGTGAGCTGCACGGGCACGCCGTCGCGCAGTTTCATGTGTCCGGCAGTGACCACCACTTCGCCGGGCTTGAGTCCTTCGAGGATCTCGACCTCGGCGTCACGCCTGATGCCAAGCGAAACCTTGGTCATGGCCGCCTTGCCGTCGACCACGCGGAAAACGAACTGGTCGGTGCCGAAGGCGATGATAGCCTGCTCGGGCACGAGGAGCGCATCGCTCTTCTCGTTGAGGATGAGGCTGACGCGGGCGAACAGTCCGGGGCGCAGCACATTGTCCGGGTTGGGCAGGCGGGCGCGGATCACGATGCTGCGACCGCCCTGGTCGATCAGCGGGTCAATGGCGTAGACGGCGCCGTCGAACGCGCGGCCGGGAAAGGCATCGACACCGACGCGCAGAGGCTGGCCCGGCGCGACCGCGGCCAGGTAGATCTCGGGCACGCGGAAATCGACCTTGAGCGGGTCGATCATCTCGAGGTTGACCATGTCCTGGCCGGCATTGACGTAGTCGCCGACACTGACCTTGCGCAGGCCGATCACGCCCTCGAACGGCGCGGTGATCGTCATCTTGTCGAGCCGTGCCTGAGCGGACTGCACGCGGGCTTCGTCGGCGCGCAGCTTGGCCAGCGCCTCGTCGCGCGTGCGCGCCGATCCCGCGCCCTTCTCGACCAGTTCGCGCGCACGCTGATGGTTGGCCTGACTCAGCACGAGGCTGGCGCGCGCCTCGGCCAGTTCGGCGCGCAGCACGGTGGAGTCGAGCGTGACCAGCGCCATGCCACGCGCCACCTTCTGGCTTTCATTGAACAGAATCTGCGCAATGCGGCCGGCCACTTCCGGTCGGACGATCACCGATTCGTTCGAGCGCAATGATCCGACCGCGGCGATCTGGCGCTGCAGATTGCTGACCTTGACCTTGACTGCCTCGACCGGAACCGCAAAGCCGCCCTGCGCTTGGCCGCCACCGGCTCCGCCCGGGGCGGGTGCCGTCGAACCGCCGATGAGGTCCGGCCGAAGCTGGACGACGTAGTAGTAGGCTGTCGGCGCGGCGATGAGAGCGGCCACGATCAGAAATTTGACAAATGGCTTCATCACTCACCGGATCGCAATTGGCCGAGGCGATTGAGAATGGCGGTTGCGCAGCACATGACCAAGAGCCGCATGTCCAGATGTGCGTGCTGCGTTTGCGGAACGATCGCCGGCGCCGGCCCGGGGGGATATTGATGGCTTTCACCCAGCAGGGCAAGCCGCTCTCTCGAGGACGCCGTCGCAGCCAAGAAGCGGCTTTCGCCGCTACGAGCCGATGTCGCCCGGCACCGCGAAGCTGGCAGGCGGCTCGCCGCGGCGGTGGCGTTCCAACATGGTGATGTAAGCCGCTTCGACGTGCCGACGAAAGCGGTCTGTGTCGAACAACGGATGCGTCAAACGGTTGCGCTGCAGCCGGGAGCGCACCTCGTGCAGCAGTTCGGGAGTCGTCGCCAGCTTGACGGCGAGTTCCTCGTATTCGGTCAGGTTTCCGGCGACCAGATCGGGCAGGCCGACCGCGTGAAGCAGGCTGCTGGCGACCCGGCCGACGAACGTATTGCCCGGGCAGGTGACGAGCGGCAGGCCGCACCACAGGGCGTCGGCCGCGCTGGTGTGAGCGTTGTAGGGCAGCGTATCCAGGAACAGGTCGGCGAGCTTGTGGCGTGCGAGGTGCTCGGCACGATGCATTCGCGGCGCGAACGCCAGCCGGTCGCGCGACACGCCGCGAAGTTCCGCCTGTTGCGCGAGGTTCTCGGTCGCATACGGATTGGCGGCCAGCAGCCAAAGCGCGCTGCCGGGGACCCGGCTCAGAATGCGCATCCAAATGGCAAAGATTTCCGGCGTGAACTTGTAGCTGTTGTTGAAGCTGCAAAAGACGAACCCGGACGCGGGGAGCCCCGCTTCGGCGCGCGAAAATACCCGCGGCGCGACTTGGGTGTGGGGATCGGTCGGCATGTAGGTATCGGGCAGATAGACGAGGGATT
>VGDO01000266.1 GCA_016869645.1 Alphaproteobacteria bacterium | reverse complement strand
CCTTCCATCCGCGCTGCCCGTTCGCCAACGAGCGCTGCAAGGCCGAGCGGCCCGAGCCGCTGCCGACACCCGAAGGCGCGCTCGTCGCCTGCCATGGCGTGCAGGAGGGCAGGGTGCCGGATGCGCCCATTCACGCCGAGGTCGGTTAGCCCGCGCGCTCCATCCGCGCGACCGGCCTTCCATCCTCGATGCGCACGCGGATCGCGAAGTCGAAGCGGTCGATGTCGAGCGCGATGTCCAAGTCCTCCTTGTGACGATGCGGACCCCTGGGATCGCCGAAGGTCGGCGCCTCGCCGCCGGCAAGAATGACCCGACGCACCGCCTGCGCGTCGCCCTTCCGCCCCTCCAGAAGATTGCGCAGATGCATCGCGCACAGCTCGTCCTCGTCCGTGCGCGCGATGGTGCGATTGCCCATTGCCACCAGTGACACGAGTTTGGGTTGGCCCAGTTGGACCGCGCGAGCCGTGGCGGACGCGGTAACCAAGGCGCCGGCATAGAGGCGGCCGCCATCGTTCGCCGCGCGCTGCGCGGCCGCGATGCCCTGGGTGCCGGCGCTGGTGCGCTGAAGGACGGTCTTGCCGGCAAGCTCCGCGTCGCGAAGCTCATGGGGCGAGTTGCCGAAGTCGAAGCCCGGCGGCGCCAGTCCACCGACTTCGCCCATGCAGATCTGGCCGACGCCTTGGCTGCGCAGCGCCAGCGCCTCCTCGACCGCGCCAACCATGACGATTTTGTCGGCGCCGCGCGCGAAGGCCATTGCTGCCGTGGTGAAGGCGCGGAACACGTCGATGATCACCACGGTGCCGGCGGCGCGCGCCGCACCCTTGAGCAGGCTTTCCAATCGGATTTCCAAGCGATCCCCCCGAATCTCAGGGCGCGGAATGTCGCGCCAAGCGCGATCTGTCGCAAGATTTTCGTGTGAATGGCCGACAGTGGCGGGGCAGGGCGCTGCGCCATAAGGTAGTGGGTCATGGCCGCCGCGCCCGCCCATCCGAACGCATCGCAACTCAGCTCCGTCGAAGTCGAACGCGGTCTCGTGCTCACGGTGCGCGACGGCGTCTTCACCCAGATGATGGTGACGCTCACGGGCGGCGTGTTCCTGATCGACTTCGCGCTCGGCCTTGGCGCCTCCAATCTGGCGGTCGGCGTGATCGCGGCAATTCCGGCTTTGGCCAACCTGCTGCAGCTTCCCGCCGTCGCGCTCGTCGAGTCCATCCGGCGGCGGCGCGCGATCGTCGTGATCCTGTCCGTGCCGGCGCGCGCGCTGTTCTTTCTCATCGCGCTGCTGCCGTTCCTGCCCGCGTCGATGTCGGGGCTTGGCGTGAGCCTGCTGATCGCGGCGCTCGCCTTGCTCTACGGCGTCGCCTCGATTTCGCATTGTGCGTGGAACTCCTGGATGCGCGATCTCGTCCCGACCGACCGGCTGGGAGGATTGTTCGCGCGGCGCATGATGCTGGCTGCCGCCATCAGTGCAGTTCTGGCGCCGATCGCCGGCGGCTATGTCGAGTGGTTCCGCGCCGCGTGGCCAGCCGCCGCGGCGTACACCTATGTTCCGCTCTTCATCGCCGGAGGGCTTGCCGGACTGATCGGCGTTTGGATACTCGCGATCACGCCCGAACCGCCGATGGCGGTTGCTGATGATGAAGCGACGAGCACGGGCTTCATCGCGCGCACCATGGCGCCGCTGCGTGATGCGAATTTCCGGCGGGTCACGTTGTTCCTGCTCGCCTGGAATGGCGCCGCCAACCTCGCGGCGCCCTTCTTCGCCGTCTACATGCTCCGGCGCATCGGGCTCGAGGTCGGGCTGGTCACTCTGCTGACGGCGACCTTCCAGCTTGCCAATCTCGCGGCTTTCGGCCCGTGGGGGCGGATCGCCGACCGCCACGCCAGCCGCTCGGTCCTCGACGTGGCCGTACCCGGCTTCATCTGCGCCATTCCCGGCTTCATTCTCGCATCCATGTTCGAGACGCCGGCCGCTTGTTTTGCCGTGCTGCTGGTCCTGCATGTCGCTCTCGGCCTGGCTCACGCCGGCGTCGCGCTCACCGGCACGACTCTCGTGCTCAAGCTGGCGCCGCCCGGGCAGGCGACGGCCTACGTTGCCGTCGTCAGCCTGATCGCCAATCTCGCAGGCGGCTTGGCGCCCATCGCGGGCGGCTGGCTCGCCGATCGGCTTGCCGCGGTCGCCGTTCCCCTCGGCGACATGCCCGGCAAGGACGGGACTTACGCGCTCGGTGGTTGGGATATTCTGTTCCTGACCGCATTCGCCCTGGGCTTGCTGGCGATCGTCGCGGAGCGCGGCATCCGCGAGGCAGGCGCGATCGGCGGCGGCCAATCGGCCGTCGCGTTCATTCGCGAGCTCGCCGCCGACGCCGGGCGTGGACTGGCGAGATTGTTCGGTCGGCACGAGCGACAGGAGAAGCCGGGATGATCGTCGTGTTCGGATCGCTCAACGCCGATCTGGTTTTCGCGGTGGACCGGCTGCCCGGTCCGGGCGAGACGGTGCTGACCGGCGGCTACGACTTCCACGCCGGCGGCAAGGGTGGCAACCAGGCCGTCGCCGCTGCGCGCGCGGGCGCGGCCGTGCGCCTGTTCGGCCGCGTCGGCGGCGATGATCACGGCACGAGGTTGATCGAGCTGCAGCGCGCAGCCGGCGTCGATGCCACGGGCGTCAGGCGCGATCCGGCGCCGACCGGCCTCGCCTTCATCGCCGTCGACCGCGCGGCCGAGAACCAGATCGTCGTCGCCGGCGGCGCCAATCGCCATGCGCGCGCCGACGACGTGCCGGACGCGGCCCTCGACCAGGCGAAGCTGATCGTCGCGCAGATGGAGCTGCCGGCGGAGGAGACGGCGGCCTTGATCAAGCGGTCGCGTCGGCGCGGCGCACGCGCGCTGCTCAACTTGGCGCCGGCGCTGCCGATCGACAACGAAGCGCTGACCGCGCTCGACTGGCTCGTCGTCAATCGTATCGAGGCGCGCATGGTGGCCGAGCCGCGCGGTCTCGCGGCCGAAGAACCCGCCGTCGTTGCGCGTCGCCTCGCCAAGGCGCTCGGCCTCACCTGCATCATCACGCTGGGAGGTGCCGGCGCGGTCGCGGCCGATGCCCGGCATGCCTGGGCGATCGATGCGCTGCCGGTCTCCGCCGTCGACACGACGGGCGCGGGCGATGCTTTCGTCGGCTCCCTTGCGGCAGCGCTCGACGGGGATATGAAGATCGCCGAAGCGCTCGGACGGGCGACGGCCGCGGCGGGTCTCGCCTGCATGGTCAAGGGCGCGCAGACGAGCATGCCCAACCGCGCCGCGGTCGACCGCGCGGCAGCCGGGCTTGCGCCGGCCCGCAAGCTGGTTGTATCAGAATAGCGTCTAGCTGAAGCGAGAGGAGCAGTTCGATGGCCGTGCTCTATGCCGGCGGACAGGTCTTCGACGGCGTAGGCCGCATGCTCGACGGGCATGGCGCGCTGGTCGAGGGCGAGCGCATCAAGCGTCTGGCGCCGATCGGCGAATTCTCCGGCTTTGCCGGGCCGCGGGTCGATACCGTGGGCGCGACGGTGCTGCCGGGCCTGATCGATTGCCACGTCCATCTGCTGTATGCCGGCGAGGGCGATCCGTCGGTCCCGATCATGAAGCTTAACGCGGGCCAGCTCACCATGCGCGGCTATGGCCACGCCCTGGCGACGCTCAGGGGCGGCGTCACCGCGGTGCGCGACTGCGGCGGCAAGGACTATCTCGAGCTCGCTGTGCGCGACAGCTGCAACCAGGGCCGGCTGATCGGTCCGACCATCCGCGCCGCCGGCCGGATCATCTGCATGACCGGCGGCCACGGTCACCGCTGGGGCCGCGTCGCCGATGGCGTCGACGACGTCGTCAAGGCGGTGCGCGAGCAGATCCATGCCGGTGCCGACGTGGTCAAGCTCATGGCGACCGGCGGCGTCATGACGCCCGGCGTCAATCCCGAGGATGCGCATTACAGCCGAGAGGAGCTGACGGCTGGCGTCGCCGAGGGCCATCGCTTCCACAAGACGTGCGCCAGCCACGCGCAGGGCACGGCCGGCATCATGAACGCGGTCATGGCCGGCATGGATTCGATCGAGCACGGCATCTTCATGGACGAGGAGTGCATCGCGGCGATGACGTCGCGCGGCACGTATCTCGTGCCGACCATCGCCGCGCTGAAGAACATTCTGGCGCATCGCGCCGAGATCCCGCCCTATGCCGTCGAGAAGGCCGAGCGCGTCGCCGAGCGCCATCGGGATTCGGTCCAGCGCTATTATCGCGCGGGCGGACTGATCGCCATGGGCACCGATGCGGGCACGCCGTTCAACTATCACGGCGAGAACGCCCAGGAGGTGGCGCACATGGTCGAGTACGGCGTCAAGCCGGCCGACGCCCTGACCATGTCGACCATCAACGGCGCACGCCTCATGCGGCTCGACGGACGCGGCGCGATCGCCGAAGGCGCCTACGCCGACCTGCTGGTGGTCGACGGCAATCCGCTTGTTGACATACGGGCCGTCGCCGACCGCCGCAATCATCGCCTCGTCGTCAAGAACGGCGCGGTCGTTCATCGCCGCGGCGATGCGGCCGCTCGTGCCGAGTTCGCCGCCGCCGCCATCTGATCCCGTAACGCGGAGTAAAGATCATGCCCATCATCAATCGCATCGCCGAGTTCCACCAGGACATGATCCGCTGGCGACGCGACATCCATGCCCATCCCGAAACCGCGTTCGAGGAGCACCGCACCTCGGACGTCGTAGCCAAGACGCTCGAATCCTTCGGCATCGAGGTTCATCGCGGGCTCGCCGGCACGGGCGTGGTCGGCACCCTCAAGGGCAGGAAGAACGGCAACGGAAGGTCGATCGGCCTGCGCGCCGACATGGACGCGCTGCACATCCACGAGCTCAACGGCTTCCAGCACAAGTCGACCAACGAAGGCAAGATGCATGCGTGCGGCCATGACGGCCACACGACCATGCTGCTCGGCGCCGCGCGCTATCTCGCGGAGACGCGCAATTTCGACGGCACCGTCCATTTCATCTTCCAGCCCGCCGAGGAGAATGAGGGCGGCGGCCGCGTCATGGTCGAGCAGGGGCTGTTCGAGAAGTTCCCGGTCGAGGCGGTCTACGGCATGCACAACATGCCCGGCCTGCCGCTCGGCACCTTCGCGGTCCGCTCCGGACCGATGATGGCGTCCTACGATATCTTCGAGATCACGGTGACCGGGCGCGGCAGCCACGGCGCCATGCCGCATCAGGGCATCGACGCCGTCGTGACGGCGGCGCAGGTTGTCACCGCGCTACAGACCATCGCCAGCCGCAACACGCCGCCGCTCGACTCGGTCGTGGTGTCGACCACGCAGATCCACGGCGGCGACACCTGGAACGTGATTCCCGATTCGGTCGTGCTGCGCGGCACGACGCGCAGCTTCAAGCCGGAGATCCAGGCGACCATCGAGCCGGCGATCCGGCGCATCGCCGAAGGCGTGTGCAGCGCCATGGGCGCCACCATGACCATGCGCTACGAGCGGCGCTACCCGCCGACGGTCAACACGGCGAGGGAGACCCAGATCGCCGCTGACGCGGCGGCGCTGGTCGTCGGCGAGACCAACCTCGACCGCGATGTCACGCCGACCATGGGATCGGAGGACTTCGCCTTCATGCTGCAGGCCAAGCCGGGCTGCTACATCTTCATCGGCAACGGCCCGGGCGACGGCGGCTGCCTGCTGCACAATCCGCACTACGACTTCAATGACGAGGCCTTGACGCTGGGTGCCAGCTATTGGGCCAAGCTGGTCGAAAACGTGCTGGTCAAGCAGGCCTGAGCGGTTCGTCCGGGCGCGCCTTGTATGTCACGGGAATAGGCAAAAACGGTTCAGCGCCGGGGCCGCTGCCGCTTGCTGCTCTGTGCCACGCGCTGCCGCTTCTCGGCGTCGTCGCGTGAATCGAAAGTTCCGAGGTTGCGGCGTTTTCCCGTCGCAGGATCGGCCTTGCGCGAGTAGAGCCGATACCGGCCCGATCGGAGCTTGCGGACCATCGTTTGCACCCATAGTCCCGGATCGCGCCATAACGCGGCCGCCGGACAAAGGTTCCGGATCGGCCGGACTGCGGCACCGCGAATGCTGCGCTTCGATTTGAAACGGGCCTGATCTAGCCTGAACTTTGCCCCATTTTCGAGCTAAGCAATTGAAAGTGCGGGGATTTTGGCTTTGACGGTAGTCATGTAATTTGTTTGAGGGGCTCGACAG
>VGDO01000265.1 GCA_016869645.1 Alphaproteobacteria bacterium | reverse complement strand
CCTGTGCCATCGGAATGTCGATCCCGGACGCACGGAATGAACGGTGAATCGCCATGCGCAGTTCCGACGGCACGTTGAGGAAATAGTTCACGTCATCGACATAGACGCGCAGTTCGAAGACCAGCGCATTGGCGCCGAAATCGGTCAGCAGAGCCTGAGGTTGTGGCCAGGTCGCGACATTCGGATGCGCGCGCGCGCATTCGAGCAGCACGGCGATGACCTTCTCCGACTCCGAATTATAGGCGACGCCGACCCGGATCTCCAGGCGCGCGCTGCGGTCCTTGTGCGTCCAGTTGACCACCGAGCTCGACAGGATCTCGGAGTTCGGAATGATGATCGTCGCGCGCTGGAAGGTCTCGATCTCGGTCGCGCGCACATTGATGCGCCGAACGGTGCCTTCCTTGTTGCCCACGACGACCCAGTCTCCGACTTTGATGGGGCGCTCGACGAGCAGGATCAGGCCGGACACGAAATTGTTGACGACGTTCTGCAGACCGAACCCGATGCCGACCGAAAGCGCGCCGAAGATCAGCGCCAGATTGGAAAAATCGAGACCGATCGCCGCCGTCGCGGCGATGGCGGCGACGATCATGCCGAAATAGCCGACGCCGGCCTTGAGTGAATGGCGCACGCCGGCGTCGAGCCGCGTCTGGGGCAGGATGCGATTCTCGAGGACGCGCTGGACGTAGCGCGTCACCAGCAGCAGTGCCACGAAAAGCAGGCCGGCGAAGGCGAGATCGACGACCGAGAGCGTGTACTTGCCGACCGGTATGCCTTTCATCACGGCGGCTAGGAAGGCAACGACGCTCTCCGCATCGCCGCCCCAGATCACCAGCAGGAAGGCCATGCCGGCCGCCCACAGCAGAATGTCGAGCGCCAGCTCGATCCAGAACAGCAAGCGCTTGCTCATGGCGGCGTCGAGATCGAGCGTGCGCCTCAGGAAAGCCGACACGCGAGTCGGCTCGAACAGCAGGACCGACGTAACTTCGTGGACGAGGCTGCGCAGCAACAGCAGCAAGGCTCCCAGAACCAGGGTGTCGACCAGATTGCCGATCAGGAACCAGGGCAGCTGCGAGAAGCCGAGCAGGGCGGTGAGCGGCGCGGCCAACGCGATGAGGGCAATGCCGAGGCGCAGAACCGGCCAGAGCCGGCCGGGCACCCGTTCGACATGGGCCTCGTCGAGTTCGGAAACCGGCGCAGTCGGCGCGCTGGTTTTCCAGATGCGCCGCGACACCAGCGCCAGGATGGCGGCGGCGACCAATCCGTTGAAGACCAGAGCCGCGGCCTGAAGCAGTTCCTGGCTGAGATTGAATTTCTGTCCGACGCCGCCAAGGAAATTGTAGAAGAACAGCGCGGCCGCCAAGGTCACGATGCGCCGGGCGACGGACCCAAGGTCTCGAGCAAACGGCGCAGCGCCGTCGCCCGGGTGATCGACTCGTCCTTGAGCTTGATGGCGCCCTGCTGAATCTGCTCAATGGCGATTCGCTGATTCGACAGCTCAGCCTGGGTCGAGCCGGGTCTTCCGATGTCCTGCCCGATGCGGTCGAGCGTGCGCTCCCATTCGCCGACGACGAGGGCAAAGGGCCGCTGCGGCCGCTGTACCTGGGCGGCAGCGTCACCGGCGAAAGCGGCAAAGAGGAGAGCCAGCGCGCTAGCGAGGAGCGCAAGCGCATGAGACAGTCGTCGCGGCTTGACCGGGATAGGGACGGCCGGCTGCATCACACGTGAAGGCTAGCGCGGATTTGCGCCGATGTCGCGCCGGCGATGCGTTGGACCCGAGTTGACTTCGCCGGTTCCGCCGTCCCAAATGAAACACCGCGAAGCAGAAAATGACGGGGACACTGGTGGCGCAATTCTCGCTCGAAGGCCATAGCGCCATGGTGACCGGTGCCTCGGGCGGGCTCGGGCGGCATTTCGCCATCACGCTGGCGCGCGCCGGCGCCAAGGTCGCCTTGGCTGCGCGCCGCACCGAGGCCCTCGTCGCGGTCGCCCGCGAGATCGCCGCCTTCGACGCCCGCGCCATCCCGATCAGGCTCGACGTGACCGATGTCCACAGCGTGCAGCGCGCCGTCGCCGACGCGGCGACCGAACTCGGGCCGATCACCGTGCTGATCAACAACTCGGGAATCGTAAGGGTCAAGCCTGCACTCGACCATGACATCGCGACCTGGGACGAAGTGGTCGCAACCAATCTGCGCGGCGCCTGGCTGGTTGCCCAGGAGACCGCCCGCCACATGGCCGAGCACGGCCGCGGCGGCAGCATCGTCAACATCGCATCGATCCTCGCCTTGCGCACTGCTGGCGGTGTGGCTTCCTACGCCGCGTCGAAAGCGGGCCTCGTGCACCTGACCCAGGCGATGGCGGTGGAGCTCGCGCGCCACAGGATCCGCGTCAATGCCATTGCGCCCGGCTATTTCGGCACCGATATGAACCGCGCTTTCTTCGAGACCCCGGCCGGCCAAGCCCTGATCAAGCGGATTCCGCAGCAGCGGCTCGGCAGCCCGGAAGACCTTGACGGCGTCCTCTTGCTGCTCGCCTCCGACGCTGGTCGCTATATGACCGGCAGCCTCGTCGTGGTCGACGGCGGCCACTCGGTCAACCCGCTTTGAGATGAGAGAGAAAGCAAAGACATGATCATCGACATGCGCACCTACACATTGTTTCCGGGCCTGATCGCGGGCTACGTCAAGGACTACGAGGAGAAGGGGCTGCCGCTGCAGAAGAAGCACCTCGGCGACGCCTTCATGGGCTATTTCCAGACCGAGTTCGGTCCGCTCAACCAGGTCGTCCATTTCTGGCGCTACGACAGCATGGCCGAGCGCGAGGCGCGCCGTGCGCGCATGGTGGCCGATCCGCAATGGGTGGCATATCTGGCTGACAACAAGGGCAAGTTCGTCGCTCAGGTGAACCAGACGATCAGGCCGGCGCCGTTCTGGCCGGTGCCCGACCAGTATCGCAACGGGCCCGCGAACTTCATCGATCTGCGCATCTACACAGCCAAGTCGGGCCACCTCGCCGACTACTTCAAGCTCTACGAGGCCGAGGGCATGAAGGTGCAGCTCGGCCACATCGGCCACTGCATCGGCTATTTCCAGAGCGGCGACGTCGGCCCGCAGCACCAGATCGTGCACATGTGGGGCTACAGCGACCTCAACGACCGCATGAAACGGCGCGCCGGCATGGCCGCCGATCCGGCCTGGCAGGCTTACATCAAGAAGATGACGCCACTGCTCGCGACCATGGAGGTCAAGCTCGTCCGTCCGCTGCCGTTCTCGCTGATCAAATAGGGGCGCGACTGTGGATTTCACCCTGTCGCCCGAGGTCGAGGACTATCGTCGGCGCGTCCGCGCCTTCGTCGCCGACCACGTCATGCCGGTCGAGCGCGATTCCGCCGCCTATGACGAGCACGAGAACATTGCCGACGGGCCGCTCCGGGCGCTGCGGGCGCGCGCCCGCGCCGAAGGCCTCTGGTGCTTCCAGATGCCGCGCGAGCGGGGCGGGCAGGGGATCGGTCTCGTCGGCATGGCCGCATGCTACGAGGAGATGGGGCGTTCGATCTTCGGGCCGGTCAGCTTCAACTGCATGGCGCCCGACGACGGCAACATGATGCTGCTCAACAGGGTCGCGACCGAGAAGCAGAAGCAGCGCTGGTTGCAGCCGATCGTCGACGGCAAGGTGCGCTCGGCCTTCGTCATGACCGAGCCGCATCCGGGCTCGGGCTCGGATCCCTCGATGATGCTGACCCGCGCCGAGCGCCGCGGCTCGAAATGGGTGATCAACGGCCACAAATGGTTCATCACCGGCGCCGGCGCGGCACAGCACTTCATCCTGATCGCACGCACCAGCGACGATGCGCGCTCGGGCCTCACCGCCTTCTTGTTCGACCGCGACCAGAAGGGCTGGGAAATTTTGCGCCGCATTCCCATCATGGGACCGGAAGAGCATGGCGGCCATTGCGAGCTGCGCTTCGACGGGCTCGAGGTCGATGACGAAAACGTCCTGATGAAGGTCGGCGACGGGCTGCGCGTCACCCAGATCCGGCTCGGACCGGCGCGGCTGACGCACTGCATGCGCTGGCTCGGCATGGCCAAGCGCGCGCTCGAGATCGCATCAGGCTATGTCGGAGAACGCCGGAGCTTCGGCACGGCGCTCGCCGAGCACGAGGGCGTGCAGTGGATGCTGGGCGAGGCGGCCATGCAGATCGAGGTCGGCCGGCTCATGACCATGAAGGCCGCCTGGCTGCTCGAGAATGGCGATCTCGCACGCAAGGAGGTCTCGATGGCGAAAGTGCAGGTCGCAGACATCTTGCACAAATCGGTCGACACGGCGATTCAGCTGCTCGGCGCCAAGGGCTATTCGAAGGACACGCCGCTCGACTGGATGTACCGCTATGCGCGCCAGGCCCGCCTGGTCGACGGCGCGTCTGAGGTGCACAAGATGGTGCTGTCGCGCTTCCTGCTCAAGGAAGGCCAGGATTTCTGGCAGTGGGGAGTGCCGGCGCGGCGGAACTGACGAAGGCCAAAGGAGCTTGGTCATGAATGCGCCGACGAGCCATGCCTTCGATGCCCTCATGCAGATCGTGCGCGAGCGCAAGACCAGCCGCGCCTTTGAGCCGGACTTCGTCGTGCCGAGCGAGCACTTCGACATGATCCTGGAGGCCGCGCGCCACGCTCCATCCGGGGCCAATGCCCAGCCCTGGCACTACATCGTCGTGACCGATCCGGCCGTCAAGGCGACGATCCGCGACTATTTCGTCGCCGAGCAGCGCCGTCGCGCCAAGCTCAAGATGAAGTTCCCGACGCCCAACTATCAGCACGTGGCGACCGCGCCCGGCCTGATCGTCGTGGTCGCCGATTTCCGCTACATCCGCGCCTTTCCCGTGCTCAATGACGGCTCCGACCTCGATCGCATGTACCGCGAAAACGCCGAGCGCATCTTGCTGCAAAGCGTCGCCGCCTCGACCATGTCGGCCCACTTGGCGGCGACCGCGCTCGGCTATGGCGTGTGGTGGATCACCGCGATCGGCCAGGAGGAGGCGCAACGGGCGCTCAAGCCCGTGCTCGGCGTGCCCGACGATCTCGCCGTGATCGATATCATGTGCTTCGGGCCGCCCTTGCAGGCGCCATACAAGCGTTGGAAGAAATCGCTGGACGAAATTCGCAGCTTCGAGCGCTTCGACATGGCGAACTACCGAACGCCCGCACAGATCGACGAGTGGATCAAGACGACCCGGCACAAGGTCATGTACCGGGACGAGAGCAACGTCGATTGAAGGCCAAAGGCCTTGCAACGATTTCAGATGCTCATGCCGCGCGCTTGCGTCGGCTGCTGTCGTACCCCATCGTCGCGAGCCAGACCGTCTTTGGGATCATGCGCGTGCCGCTGTCGTAGTAGGCGACAATTCGACGCGACAATCCGAGAGCTTGAGCTGCCCCGTCGAGCGTCAAGCCGTTGGTCGAGCGCCATTGGCGGAATGCTTGCGTCGGCATGATGTCACCAGCCTGCTCGCGGGCCAAACGCCAGAGGGTTTCTGCGCCGATATCGCGCCTGCCGGGCCAAACCACGGACCAGCCCCACTGTCCCACCTTGGCCCGCCGGAACGTCGCAGCACGACGAAGCGGCGCAAGTCCTTTCAGCCTTCCGAGCAGGTCGCGAATGTCGACGCTATCCTCGGTGCCATCCTGCCATCCGATCGAGAGGCGACCAGATTCCGCGACGGGCTTCACCGACACGATGCGCGCTTGTTTCATCCTAGTCCGCTTCATGAAACTCATCCCATTTTCTCATCAAGAACCGCCGGTTCGCGTACGCCCAATCAAGAATCGGCCGTAGCGCCGAGCGCGACGCCGCCCCACTCATGATGTGGACGTTTGTAATTTCGACCAGAACGCTCATGTCCGGGCCCTCGACGTGAAAGTGAGGCGGCGGGTGATCCCCAAAATACATGGTCACTCACAGTCGACCCATGCGCTTGACGGTCGACATTAAGCGGTTATTGTATCCTAGTGCAATGGTTGCACACCAACGCATGGCGCGTCTGGGCGACGGCGCGTCCGAGGTGCACATGATGGTGCTGTCGCGCTTCTTGCTGAAGGAGGGCCAGGACTTCGGACAGCGGGCGTGCCGGCGCGGCGGAATTGACGCGGCACAGCCGTCCTGCTAGCCGGACAAGTCGGAATATCTATGTCTGCGATTTCGGAAATTCTACTCGCACTCGACGTGAGGGGGATGTCCCGCGCATTGTTGAAGTTTGCGGGACGGGCGTTGCCGATTGGCGATGCTATGCTGCTTGCCGGTGTTCCTCAAGCCTGTCTCGGATCGTTT
>VGDO01000264.1 GCA_016869645.1 Alphaproteobacteria bacterium | reverse complement strand
AGAAAGTGCCAGCCAGGTTGCGTCCGTTCAGGTGGCAGCGCCCCACCCTTCGAAAAGCTCAGCGTGAGAAAAAAGGGAATTGAGGACGGCGCCGCTCCCCCAATTCCTACCTGCGGAATTTGATATTACATGAATCCAGTGATCATCTACGGCGTTCCGCAAAGTTCCTACGCTCGTACGGTTCGGCTGGTATGCGAAGAAAAGCGCGTGCCCCATGTCTTCGAAAGCGTCGGCATCCATGACCTGAGGTCGCCGGCGCACATGGCACGCCATCCGTTCGGGCGAATTCCCGCCATGCGCCATGGCGGGGTGCTTCTGTTCGAGACCCTGGCCATCGCGCGCTATATCGATGTCGCGTTCGATGGGCCGGCTCTTCAGCCGAAGGAGGCCCATGCCGTCGCGCTGATGGACCAGTGGATCAGCGTGACCAGCGACTACGTCTTCCACAATATCGCGCGACGCATTCTCGTCGAGCGTTTCATCGTTCCGGAGCTTGGCGGCACGCCCGACGAGCAGTCAATAGCGGCCGCGTTGCCCGATGCGCGGCATTGCCTGGAAACCATCGATCAGGCGCTCGGCTCACAATGCTTCCTGGCGGGTGCGCAGTTCACCCTGGCGGACATGTTTCTGTCTCCGATCATCTTCAATCTCGGCCTGGTGCCCGAGGGCGACACACTGCTCGCAGGCTTGCCTGCGCTTGAGCGCTGGTACAAAAATGTCAGCAACCGCCCAAGCTTCGCCGCCACCATGCCGCCCACGCCGAATGCGAAACACGGCGGCAAGGCGGCAGCTTGACGACAATCCGAGGCTAGCGAAACAGGGATCATCCCATGGCTATCGAAGTCTTCTGGGGCAGTGGCAGCCCTTTCGCCTGGCGCGTTTTGCTGATGCTGGAGATCAAGCGGGTCGGCTATGAATCCCGGCTGATCGAGTTCTCCAAGCAGCAGCACAAGGCACCGGAGTTTCTAGCCCTCAATCCGCGCGGCAAGGTGCCCGTGATGCGCGACGGCGACTATGTGCTATCGGAGTCGCTGGCGATCATGGCCTATCTCGAGCGCCAATTTCCCGAGCCGGCCTTGTTCGGCCGCTCGGCGGAGGAAACCGGCCGGATCTGGAAATCGCTGTCGGACGGGTTCTCCTATGTCGAGCCGCTCATGGCGCGAATCATCGGGCCGGTGTTTTTCGGCGGCGTGGCCGAGAAGGCCGACGACATCCGGGCTGCGGCCGACGGCGTGCGCACGGAGCTCGGGACGCTGAACGGCACGCTGGGCCGCCAGCCCTGGCTGGCCGGCGGCGCGATGAGTGCCGCGGACATCGCCCTCTATCCCTGGGTCGAGCTCCTGCTGCGCGCGGCGGGCAGGGAGGCAGCGGCGCCGCTCGATCTCGGTCTTTTGCCGTTCGACAGCCGGTTTCCGGCCCTGCAGGCCTGGCGCGGCAAGTTCCGGGCGCTGCCGGGCTACGACCGGACCTACCCGCCGCACTGGCGGGCCGCCGCTTGAGCCGGGAAGCCGGCGCGACGGCCTATTGACGAAGCGCCACGGGGAATTTCAACATAGGCGTGCAACAGGAGCGCGGGCCGAACCCGCGCCCGGCGCGCGCCATCCAGAGCGACGGCGTGCCTGCGCATGGCTGAAGGAGGTGCGTCATGGGCGGGGCATTGGGCAACCTCTGGCGGCCTCGGTCGCCGGGCGGCCTGACACGACGGGAAGCCGCTGCGCTCCTGGCCGGCGGTGCGGCAGGCCTTGTCGCCGGCTGTTCGACCAATCCCCATCTTGGGCGCGACCAGCTCATGCTGGTCAGCGACGATCACCTCAAATCGCTCGGCGACAAGACCTGGGCCGACATTCGCAAGCAGCGGCGTCGGGCCGATGAGCCGGCTCGCCGCGCCGAACTCGAGCAGGTCGGTAAGCGTGTCGTCGATGCCTCCGGCCGCACCGACGAGAATTGGGAGTTCGAGCTCTTCGAGGGACCGCCCAACGCCTTCGTGCTGCCCGGCGGCAAGGTCGGTTTCTTCAATGGCATGTACCCGCACGTTCAAAACGAGGCGCAACTGGCCAACGTACTCGGCCACGAGACGGGGCACGTCGTCGCGCGCCATGCGGCCGAGCGCTATTCCCAGCAACTGCTGGCCTCGGTCGCGGTCGGCATTGCTGCCGCCATCGTCGCCGGCAAGACCGGCAACAATCTGACGACGCAGGCTGTGGCGGGCGTGCTGGGCGCCGGCATCACCTACGGCATTCTGATGCCCTATTCGCGCGAGCACGAGCTGGAGGCGGACCGGCTCGGACTCAATTACATGGCGCGCGCGGGCTACGATCCCGCCGAGGCGCCGCGCTTCTGGGAAAGCATGAGCCGCGACAGTCGCAAGCGCGAAAAGCCGATCGAGTTTCTCAGCACTCATCCGGCGGACGAGGCGCGGGTTGCGGCGCTTCAGGCCGAGATGCCGGCGGCCAGGCGCACATATGAGAGCGCCCCGACGCGCCACACGGTGAAACCCGCGACGAGCGATGCGAGCGCCGAGGTGACATGCCGGGTCGGTCAGCTCACCATGCGCGTGTCGAACGAGCGCTGCACCAGCCTGGGAGGATACGCCTCCCGATGAGCGGCTTCAGGGCTTGGCGCCAGCCGTTTCGAGGATGCTGATCATGTCGCGATAGCCGCGCTGTCTTGCATGACCGAGCGGCGTCGTGCCGTCGCGATCGGCGATGTTGACGTTCGCGCCGGCTGACACCAGCAGACCGACGATCTCCGTATGAGCCGGCCCGCCATCGCCGAGGATCACCGCCTCGATCAGCGCCGTCCAGCCCAGGTTGTTGATGTGATCGAGCGGCGAGCCCGCCGCAATCAGCGTGCGCACCACCTCGACATGGCCGCGGTGGGCTGCGGGAATGATCGGGATCCCGCCATAGCGGTTCTTCACCGTCAGCGACGCGCCGCGCGCCACCGCAAGTCGCACGATCTCGATGTGGCCGCCCACCGTGGCGACGGCGAGCAGGTCGTCCTTGTCGGTATCCTGATGGGCGATGTCCGCGCCGGCTTCGATCAGCGCCTTGACCACCTCGAGGTGGCCGGCGGCGCCGGCCTGGAGCAGCGCCGTGCGGCCGCGCGCGTCGCCGGCCGTGGCGCTGGCACCTGCTGCGAGTGCGGCGCGCACCGCGTCGAGGTCGCCGCGCGAGGCGCCACGCATCAGCGCCTGGTTGGGCCCTTCCGAAGCCAGGGACGCCGTCATCGGTTGCAGCGCGAGAACGAATGCGCAGAAAGCGACCCGCAGACCGGTGTGCATGGCGGCTCAATCCCAGGCATGGCTGTCGAGCGGATAGATCGGCCGCTGCACGCGCCGATAGGGCAGGCGGGTGTAATCGACATCGATGGCGCCCGGCGCCGACAGGTAGATGATGTGGCGCGCGAGCGGCGCGAATCCTGCGCGGAAATGGTTCATCGACTTGACCACGACGTAGCGCTTGGCCGCGGGCTCGATACCGAGTTGGGTGAAGGCATCGGGGCTGAAGGTCTGGGCGCGCACGCTGTTGACGACGACATCGACCTCGTCGGCGTCCTCGATGGAAAGCGCCGCCATATCGCCCATGCGCGCTTTCGAGCCGCCGAGATAGTGCTGATGGACGTCGCGGCGCAATGACTTGACCCGCACCGCGAGGTCGATCGGATCGCCGGACATCGCGCCGAGCTTGCCGCCGAGGCGGACCGTGAGACGCGCGCCTTCGCCCGCCTCGAAGGCGAGCGCGACCGTGCCGGGGTCCCAGAAGCAGCCGAGCGCCGCGCGGCCCATTTGCCGCTCCAGCATGGCGCGCAGCACGAAGGTCGAATCGGATGGCGCGCCGCCGCCGGCATTGTCCGACACGTCGGCCAGCACGATCGGTCCTTCGTTGGCGGCGACGGCCTGGTCGAGCCCCGCATCGAGCGGCGTCCAGGGCGGTTCGATGCGCGCGCGCAGCCCGCGCAATTCGCGGCCGAGTTCGACGGCCAGCTCGAGGGCGCGCGCGCTATCGCCGTCGCCGATCGCGACCACACGGGTGCCGAGCTCCGGCACGTCGCCCCAGGGGAAGCCATGTGCCAGCGAAATCGACAGGATGCCGTCCTTGCCTTCGAGCTCGCGCATGCGCTGCACGAAACCGGCCATCGGCTCCAAGGTGGTCGGGTAGAGGCCGATCATGCGGCAGTCGAACATGGCCATGCGTGGCCTGAGCCGGCCTTCGACCGCGCCGGCGATGATGCTGAACAGTTCACCTGCTCGCTCCGCAGCATCGACATGCGGATACTCCTTGAAGATGACGATGGCGTCGGCGGTGGCGACCAGCTCTTCGGTCAGGTGGCAATGCAGGTCGAGTTCCACTCCGATCGGAACGCCGGGGCCGACCGCGGCGCGAATGTGACGCACGAGGTCGGTCTCGCAGCTCGCGATGGTCTCGGCCACCATGGCGCCGTGCAGGCTCAGCAGCACGCCATCGACTTTGCCGGCGCGCGCGAGGTCGGCGAGGATTTCGTCACGGTAGGTCGCGTAGACCCGGTCGATGGTCGGGCCGGCCGGCACGGCGAAGGCGCACAGGCTCTCGGTGACCCGCCAGCCAAGTTGGCGCGCCCGATCGCGGAATACCATCATCGGCAGGGCGAAGAGATCGGGATTCTCGCCATAGGCGCCGCCGCGGACCAGATAGGTCTCCTCGAACAGGCGCCGGCCGGTCGGGATCGGCGAGAAGGTGTTGGTTTCGGTGCCGAGACAGGCGGTGAACAGGTGCATGCGCTGAGCCTTCTAGTGTTTCAGTTCGGCCTCTGCCGCGGGTTCGACGGGTTCGGGGCGCGGCGCGCCGCGGCGATACATGCGGTAGACGGTGAATAGGAGGATCGATGCATAGACGACGGCCATGTAGACGAAAAGTCCGGAGGCGCCCATGACACCCATGACCAGGCCCGCAATGGACGGGCCGACCATGGACCCGATCGACCAGGCGAGCAGCAGGCCGCCCGAAGCCGCGACGTACTCCTCGGGCCGGCAATGATCGTTGGTGTGGGCAATGAGCAGGGCATAGAGCGGCGATGCCATGCCCGACATCACGACGCACAACCCGACCAGGACGGCGAAGGAATAGGCGCCGAGGAAAAAGATGGCGAGCGCCGCCGTGGACACGATCGCGGTGATGCCGAGCACCAGCGGACGGCGGCCGAAGCGGTCCGACAGCATGCCGACCGGCAATTGCGACAGGATCGCCCCGATCCGCGTCGCGACCAGCAGGATGGCGAGGTGCGCCGCGGTGAGGCCGATGGCGTTGACGTAGATGGGCACAAGGTTGCCGAAGGCCGCGCTGGCGAGCGACGCGGCCAGCGCGACCGTGACGCCCAGCGGCGAGATCTGGTAGAGCCGGCGCAGGCCGAAGCGCTCGCGCTTGCCGACCTCCGGATTGCCGACCTGAGTCAGGGCCATCGGCACGACCGCGGTCGCGAGCGACAGGCCGATCACCATGAAGAGCTCGGTGCCAGCCGTGTCGAACACGGCGAGCGCCGACGGCCCGACGATGCCGGCGATGTTGATCACCACCATGTAGGCGGAGAAGATGCGGCCGCGCGTCTGCTGCTCGCTCTTGAAGCTGAGCCAGCTCTCGATCACCAGGAACATGCCGGTCGTGCCGTAGCCCATGGCGATGCGAATGACGGCCCACAGCCAGGGTTGGGGCAACAGCGCCAGCAGGATGACGCTGTCGACCATGACGATGACGAAGACGGCGAGCGCGCGAATGTGGCCGACCCGGTCGACGACCCGATCGGCAGTCAGCGAACCCGCGACCCAGCCGACGAAATAGCACGACGCGATCACGCCGATCGCCTCCGTCGACACATCGCGCATCGCAAGCTGCAACGTCATCAGAGGCGACAACGCCATGGTCGCGGTCTGGATGAACGCGATGCTCAGCAGGGCCGGGGCGACCGGCCGAAGGAATTGGAAGAGGAGGGCGTTCATGCGACGCGACGCTGTGGAAGCGCATCATGGCATCGGCGGTGTGGGCCTGCAAATGTGGCTGGCCGGCGAGCCGTTCCGCTGGACGCTTGCCACCACAGCTTGACGCCAGCCGACAATCATCCCGCATGACAATCACATGCCGCCACAAACAGAGGGATAACCGGGCTTCCGCCAGCGCGGAAGATGCCGCCCGACATCGCGCGGCAATGGTTGAGTGCGCGACAAGCTCTGCATCGCAACGATGCGCTCCTGAGAGCTTGAGAGCTGCGAGCGCTCCCATCCTTCGACAGGCTCAGGATGAGGGTAAGGGTAAGGGTAAGGGTAAGGGTAAGGGTAATACCAACTCGCGCTGATCAGAACCCATGAGCCCAATCGCGCATTCCGAGGGACATGATGCGCCAGGGCTGAGCGACGAGCTTATTCCAGGCGTC
>VGDO01000263.1 GCA_016869645.1 Alphaproteobacteria bacterium | reverse complement strand
GCCACATGTCGCGATATGCCTGCTCGAGCTCGCGCGCGTGGCCCGCATGATCGAAGGTCGGGCTCGCGGCCAGGCGCTCGCGCATGCCGGCGCGCAGCGCCGCGAGGCCTTCGAGGTCGCGCGCCAGGTCGAGCGCGATGCGGCGATATTCGTCCGGCGTGCGCGCGACCAGGTGCTCGAGCCCGGCGCGCGCGAGGAAGGAGTGGCCGAGCCGGTGGACGAAGCTCGGCCCGCACAGCGTCACGACGGGCAATCCCATCCATAGAGCGCCCTGGCTGGTCGCGCTGCCGTTGAACGGGAACGGGTCGAGCGCGATGTCGCAGCGCCCGTAGAGCCGGTTGTTGTCGGCCTTGGAGGCAACCCAGCCGATCAGATCGACGCGCTCGGGCGCCACGCGGCGCTCGGCCAACAATGCGCGGAACCGTGCCGTCACCGCCGGCTCGGAGAAGCCGCCGGCCTTGAGCAGCAGGCGGGCATCGGGCAGGGCGGCGAGGATCTCGCTCCACAGGTCGAGTGCCTGGATCGTCAGCTTGGCCAGGTTGTTGAACGAGCCGAAGGTGACGTAGCCATTGCGCAGCGCCGGCAGCGGCGTGACGTCGGGCGCCTCGGTCTCGGGCGAGAAGCTGGTATAGCCGCCGGGCAGGCGAACGAGGCGCTCGGTGTTCCACGCCTCGGTCATGTCAGGCGGATCGAGCCATGGATCGCTGATGCGGTAGTCCATGGTCGCGAGCCCGGTGGTCGCGACGTGGTTGGCATAGGCGACCTGGACGGGCGCCACGCGCCGCGCGAAGAGCGTGCGATCGCGCGCGAGATAGCCGCTGAGGCAGACCAGGATGTCGATGCGGTCGGCCCGGATCTGCCATGCGCGCGCGTCGTCATCCATGCCGTGGATGTTGCGCCAACCGTCGAAGCGTCGCGCGAGCGCCTCGGTCTGCTCATCCGGCTTGGCGACATCGGCGTAGCAGTAGAGTTCGAAGTCGCCGCGATCGTGTCCGGCGATCACGCCTTCGAAGGCGCGCAGCAGGACGTGCTCGCGAAAATCGGGCGAGACATAGCCGATGCGCAGCGGCCGTCCGGGCGCCGGCGCGGGGCTGCGATCGTGCGCCAGCTTGGGCAGGGCGGTGGCGCGTCGTTCGGCGCGCAGACCCCACGCACGGTTCTCGCGGAATTGCGCGGCGTCGTCGTAACCCGGCAGGAAGGCGATCGCGAACAGCCAATTGCTCCACGCCAGGTCGTCGTCTTGTACCAGCGCGACCGCGCGTGCGAAGCAGTGCGCGGCCTCGTCCATGCGGCCCTGGGCCTGCATGGCGGTGCCCAGGTTGTTGTGCACGGCGCCGCTGTCGGGCGACAGCGCCAGCGCCGCCAGGTAGTGGGTTTCGGCCTCCGCGATCCGCCCGGTCGCCTGGATCGCCGTGCCGAGATTGGCGCGCGCTTCGCCGTAGCCGGGGCGCAGCGCCAGCGCGGCGCGGAAACCGGCGAGCGCCTCGTCGTAGCGCCCAAGCTCCTGAAGCGCGTTCGCGCGGTTGTTGTGCGCTTCGGCATGGCCGGGCTCGCGGCGGATGGCCTGGTCGAAGGCGGCGACCGCGTCGCCATGCCGGCCGAGCCGTGCCAGCGCGTTGCCGAGATTGTTGTGCAGGTCGGCGTAGTCGGCGCCGAGCGACAGGCCGAGGCCGGCCGCGTGGGCGGCGTGGCCGGATTGCCCCTGGTCATTGAGCACGGCCGCGAGATTGTTGAACGCCTCGGGCGCGGGACCGAGCGCCAGCGCGCGATGGAACCAGCTCGTCGCTTCGGCGCGCCGGCCGAGATCGCGCAGCGCGGCGCCGAGATTGTTGGCGAAGCCGCCCTCTTGGGGCCGGCTCGCGATGGCGTGGCGATAGAGCGCTTCGGCCTCGCCGGCGCGGCCGAGATTGAGCAGCAGGTTGGCAAGCTCGACGCTGTGGTCGGTCACGCCGGGCGAGAGCGAGGCGGCCCGACGCAGCGCGGCTTCGGCGAGCGCCATGTCGCCCGCGGCGGCATGGGCGCGACCGAGCTGGGCATGAAGGTCCGCCTGCCGGTCATCGACCGCGAGCGCGCGTTTCAGCAGCGCAATCGCATGCTCGGTCCGTCCGGTCTGCAGCGCCAGCAGGCTCAGCAGGTGAAGCGCATTGAGATCGCGCGGGTTGCGCTCGAGCAAGCGGCCATAGGCGGCTTCCGCTTCGACCAGCCGCCCGGAGCGATGATGGTCCATCGCCTCCTGAAGCCCGGCCCCCGGCCCGTTGGGCGGCCCGGCGGCGGCGGACGGCGGTCCCCGGACATGCCCCGCGGAGGTCTGAGCTGCCTCGTGCTTGCGCTGCTGCCGGTTCATCGGGTCCAAGAATAAGCCCATCCGCTTCAAGCGCATAACGCATTGTCAGACGCGAGATCCTTGCAGTCGTCTCGGCAATGGTAGAAACCAGATAGAGTGATCATTATTGGACCAGGACTGCCAATCGACGCCCCCGACATCGGGCGCTTCCCCTCACCCGGCGCTTCGCGCCACCCTCTCCCCCAAGGAGAGGGGTGTACGTGCGTAGATCAAGACCCTCTCCCTCGGGGAGAGGGTAGGGTGAGGGGAAGCGCTGGAAGACGCGAGTCACGCGTCCTGGGGGGCGAGGAGAATCCTCTTCGTGCCCGACATCCTGCGCGTCATCGTGCCCTGGACCGCTCCGGTCTACCGTCAGTGGAGCGGGCCGCATCCGATGATGACGAGCCTCCTCGGCGCCTATCCCGAGGTCGCCTTCACCACGGCGTTGACGGCTCCTACCCCGGAGTCGGCTGAGCGTGCGCGGCAGGACGAGGCGGCGCTGCGCCGCCAATTGTCCGAGCCGGCCCTTGGATTGGCCGCGGCCGACGTCGACGCCTTCGTCGCCTCGCGCGACCGCGAATCGCAGGCCATGCTGACCGCACCCCACGACCTCGTGCTGCACCACTCCATGCCCTTCACCTTCGGGCAGCGGCCGTGGATCATGCACATCGAGGAGCTCGTCACCCTGTTCGCGCCGGTTCTCTGGCATGGCCAGACCGCCCATGTGCGGGTGCGTGAACTGCCGATCTTCCGGCTGGTCCGCCACCTGCTGGAGAGCCCGGCCTGCCTGGCGGTCTCGGCCCATCTGCGCCACAGCCACGAATGGCTCGGCCGGCTTTTCGAAAGCGAGCGGATTGCGGCCAAGTCGCGCTACATGCCTTTCGGCGTCGAGTTCCCGCCCGCCGTCCAGGCCAGGATCGCCGAGGGCATCGCCAAGCGCGACGCCAGCGAGGACAGCGGTCGGGACGCGCGCCTGACCTTCCTGTTCACCAACTCCTGGACCCAGGATCCAAAGAGCCTGGTCGTCCGCGGCGGTCTCGACGTGCTGCTCGCCTTCGCCCGCCTGCAACAGGACCATCCGAACTGCCGTCTGATCCTGCGCTCGGCCCTGCCGACCGAGATGCTCGGTCCGACATTCGCCGACTTCGTGCGCGGCATCCCCAATGTCGACATCATCGACCGCATGGTCAGCACGGACGAGATGGCCGACCTGTTCATCGCAGCCGACGCCTATCTGCTGCCCTCGGTCGGGCTGCACACCGTCTCCCTGCTGCAGGCCATGTATTTCGGCGCCGTGCTGATCGCGGCCGACGCGCCCGGCGTCGAGGAGTTCGTGACCCACAACGAGACGGGACTGATGGTGCCCGGCCGGCTCGGGCGAACCGCTTGGTATGACGACACGGGCCTGCTCAACCAGACCTTCGAGCCGTTGTTCCAAGGGGTGGATCAGGCATTCATTTCAGGTCTTTACGGGGAAATGAACAGGGTCGTTGCCGAGCCCGATCTGCGCCGGCGCCTGCGCCGCCGGGCGCGCGACCACGTGCTCAAGAACCACGCCATGGGCCCCTGGCAGGCGGGCATGGAACGGATCCTGGGGGATGCGCGGCGCTCGATCAGGGGGCAGAAGAGCGGCTGAGCTTCCCCCTCCCTCGCGCGCAAGCACGGGGCAGGGTCGGGGTTGGGGGGGGCCGCAGTGGAGGCGCTGACCGCTTCGGGCCCGACCTCAATCCTCCCCCGCCTTCGGCGGGAGAGGAGGTCCCGTGCTTCCGGGCCGAAAGCGCAGGAATTTCCGGGCCCGGCGGGCAAAATCTGCCGGCTCGTGTGGCTCGGCCGGGAGGCCAAAGCCTCTGGACGACGGCCTGCGAGCCTCAATCTCGCAATTAATTCAACATTTTAGATAAAATTGTCGGAACTGGCCCGGCGCTTGCTCCATGGGGACCAACAAGGGCTCTCGCCCGTGGAGTGTTTTCGATGGCCAATAACTCGATCAACACGAACGTCCAGGCGCTGGTCGCGCTCCAGTACCTCAATGCGACCAACCGGGATCTGGACAAGGTCCAGGATCGGGTCTCGACCGGCCTGCGCGTCAACACCGCGATCGACGATGCCTCCAGCTTCGCCATTGCCCAGGGCCTGCGCGCCGACCTCAAAGGCTATGCCGCGGTGTCCCAGGGCATCGCCAACGGCAAGGGCGTGGGCACGATCGCGCTCTCCGGTCTGACCTCGATCTCCGATCTGCTGGGCGACCTCCAGCAGAAGGTCACCGAGGGCATGAACGCCGCCAACACGACGAGCCAGCAGCAGATCCTGCAATCCGACTTCGCGTCGCTGGTCGCCCAGATCAACATCTTCATCTCGAATGCGACCTATAACGGCCGAAATCTGCTGTCTTCCGGCGCGCCCAACGTCGGCGTGATCGCCAATATCGATGGCACGACCGTGGTCATTCGCGGCGTCAGCCAGGTCACGCAGTCCGCTACCATCCTGGCCGCCCAGGCGATCTCCACGACCTCCAACGCGCTGGTCGCGCTGACCCGCATCAACGAAGCGCGCGCCACCGTGGCGACGCTGCTCGGCAATGTCGGCGCCGACATCCGCACGATCAACTTCCAGGACACCTTCGTCGGCCTGCTCGACGACGCCACGACGACCGGCCTCGGCGACATCGTCGACGCCGACCTCGCCATCGAATCCGCGCGGCTGCAGGCGCTCCAGGTCAAGCAGCAGCTCGGCGTCCAGACCCTCAATATCGCGAACTCGCGTCCGGAGATCCTGGGCCAGCTGTTCCGCTAGGCCCCGCTCGCCACCCCACCTCGGGGCTAAAACGGCCCCGACGCCGCGCCGCGCCCGAACTGCCTTCCCCACCCCATGGCCGCTTCGGGCGCGGCGCTCTTGGCACCGCGCCCTTCCCGGCAGGTCGATCGCCGGGGGCGATCGACCGAGAGGCGCCCCGGCGGGGCGGGGTATTCAGACAGGTTCGGCACTTTGGCTCGGCGCAGTCGGCAAATCTTGCCGGGCAGGTCGGAACTGCGCCCCGACGGGCTACCCAGTTCCGGCGTTTTGTAAGCGGAATCAGCGCCTTGTCTTGCGAACCAGTGTGGCAAAGCTCTTGCTAGGTAGATGACGGCGTATCCCCGCCCGACCGGGCGGCCACACGACGAGGCGATGCGATGGCCATTCAACCCCTGAGCGCGACCCTGGAGAAGGCCCTGTCGGGCCTGCGTGCCAGCCAGTCCGGCATCGACATCGTTGGGCGCAACCTGGCCAATGTGAACACGCCGGGCTACACGCGCAAATTCCAGAACCTCCAGCCCAACACCAATGGCGGCGACGGTTTCGGCGTCGAGCAGCTTCCTGAGTCGCGCTATGTCGACCGCGGCCTGGAAAAGCAGTTCCGCGAGAACTACTCCGCCAACGAGAAGCTCAAGGTGCTCGACGACTTCCTCAGCCGCTTCGAGGACACCTTCGGCGCGCCCAATCAGGACATCAACATCGCCTACCAGATCACCAAGCTCAGCGACACGTTCCGGGCGCTGGCCGAGAAGCCCGACAGCGTCACCGCGCAGAACGGCGTGATCGCCCAGGCCCAGCAGGTCGTCACGACGCTCAACCAGCTCACGACCGCGATCCAGGATCTGCGCAGCGAGGCCGACCGGCAGATCGCCGTGTCGGTCACGGCCGTCAACAATGCCGTTGTCCGCGTCAACGAGCTGAACGACGAGATCGGCACGCGCGTTGCCCAGGGCTTGTCGGTCGGCGACCTCGAGGACCTCCGTGATGTCGAGGTCGAGAAGATCGCCAGGGAAATGGATATCACCTACTTCACGCGCGGCAACAACCAGCTCGTGATCCTCACCGGCGCGGGCCGGTCCCTGCTCGAAGGTCCGCCGCAGTCGCTCAGCTTCACCACGATCAATGTCCTGTCGGCCTCATCCTTTTACCCCGGCGGCGGCGTGAACGGCATCACGCTGAACGGCACGGACATCACGGCCGAGTTCCTCGAGGGGCGTATCGGCGCCTACATCGAGCTGCGCGACACGCGCTTCTCGTCGACCGTCGGCGGCTCGGGTGCGCAGTCGACAATCGATTTGTAC
>VGDO01000262.1 GCA_016869645.1 Alphaproteobacteria bacterium | reverse complement strand
GCTGGCGAAAGCTGCGGCGGGCGAGCTCGAGCGCCGTCGGCGAAATGTCGACGCCGGAGACCTTGATGCCGCGCTCGGCGAGCCAGACCAGATTGGGACCCGCCCCGCAGCCGACCTCGAGATAGTGAAGCGCGCCATAGGCGTCGGGCTCGACGCGCGGCCGCAGATGATGGGCGACAGTGCGCACCAAGGCTTCGACGGGCGCCGTGTTGTAGGCCGCGGCAGCGATCTGCTCCTGAAACGACGTGTCCCAGGTTTTCTGCATCGCCGCCGCGCGGTCGGCGGGTCGGGCCGTAGACGATTCGCTCACGACGGGCTCTTTCGTTGCAGTACAAGAACAGTCGACTCAGGGCGGCGGAAAGCTCAGTTCGGCCTCGTCCAGCCAGGCGATGACGCGCATGCGCTGAGCCCCAATGTAGGCCTCGAACTCGGCCATGCGGTCCTGCTCGACAAGCAGCAGATAGCGCCGATCCCCGCTGGCGACAAGGGCCGACCGGTAGCCGAACTGCTTGAGCCGCCCGTTGAGCGAGGGGGTCGCGTAGTAGCCCCAGGACTTGCGGACGATGTCGAATTCCCGTCCGCCAGGCGTGGTCAGCGTGATTTGCTCGTCGGGCGCCAGTTCGACGTCGGCGACATGGTTGAGCCAGATTTCCTGTCCCTTGTGGCCGACGGCGAACCGGCGCGGCGGCGTGCGTTCGACCAGCTTCATGCCCTTCCTCCGTGGCTCGAGACCCATTCGCGCGCCAGGGCCACGATCGCGTCGAGACCGGCGGCGGCCATGTCCGGACCAAGACGGCCGGCGATCCAACGGGCCTTGGCGAGGTCGGCATCAGTGTCGACGGTCAGGCTGACGCCGCCATAGCGGCCATCCGGCGCCGAGACATTGGCGATGCGGAATTTGTCGGCGTGAGCATAGATGTAGCGAGTCACGTGCTCGCGGTCTTCGGGGTCGCGAGTGGCCGCGAGCACCCGACCAAGTGCCGCGGTGGCGAGAACCTCGACGCTGATCCCGGGCGGGAAACTGCGCGGATGAACGTTGGTCGCCAGATCGACGTCGCCGCGCTCGAAACGCTCGACCACCTGGCCGATCACATCAGGAGCGATGAAGGGGCTGTCGGCGCTGATGCGCACGAGCGCGGGAAGCGCACGCGACATCGCGCAGTCGAATGCTCGCTGCGCGACGTCATCGAGCGTGCCGCGGAACACGCCCACCCCCTCGGCGCGGGCAAATGCTTCGATCGGATCGTCGAGTGGCCGATCGGAGGTGGCGACGATGATGCCCGGCCGCGGCGCCACGCGCCGCAGCCGGTCGATCACACGCCCGAGGATCGGCCGGCCCTCGAGCGGAAGCAGCGTCTTGCCGGGCAGACGCCTGGAATCGAGTCGGGCAAATACCAGGATGGTCGGGGCCGATTCCGCCGTCACGTGTTCTTGCCGACGACCTGGTGCCACTGCTCGATGTACCATTGGCAATACTTGCGGTAGCCGGTCTCGAGCGGCCATTTCGGCACGAAGCCCAGCACGTCGCGCGCGCGATCCATCGACAGCGTTCCGCGCACCGGCTTGTCGAGCGCGCGCGGCCGCTCCTCGAGGATCGCCTGCGGCACCAGTTCTTTGACGATCGCGGCAATGTCCGCGATGGTGCGCGCGTTGCCGAACGTCAGATTGAAGGTGTTCGAGGTGTTGGGCCCGGAATGCAGCGCCAGCGCGCGCACCATGCCCTCGATCAGATCCTCGATATAGGTGAAATCCAGCCTCCCATCGCCGCCGCCCTCGAGCAGCAGAGGTCGTCCGGCCAGCGCATTCTCGATGAAGGCCTGGCTGACGCGCCGGCTGACGCAGCGCTCGCCGTAGAGCGCGCTCGGGCGGACGATGGTGACGCCCAGTCCATACTGGTGGCTGTAGTCGCGCAAAAGGCGCTCGCCCATGTACTTGGTGTTGGCGTAGATGCCGCGCGGGCTCGGGCGCGTGTTCTCGTCGACGGTCGGCGTCTCGAAATCGCCGTAGACCGTGCTCGACGACATGAACATCACCTGGTTCACCTGGTCGTGGGTGAGCCGGCACAGCTCGATCACGTTGCGCAGCGTGACCAGCTGCAGATCGAAGGCGAGACCGGGATCCTTGCGCGCCTCAACCGCGCTCGCGATCGCCGACATGTGCACGACCTTGGTCGGCTTGTACTCATCGAACACGCGTGCGAGATCGGCGAAGTTGCGCGCGTCGACGTTCTTCAGGAACACGCCGGCGTCGCGCAGCATCTCGATGCGGCTGGTGAGGAAGTGCAGGTTGAGCTTGCGTTTCACCCGGTCGCCGCGATCGTGATAGGCGTTGTCGACCATGTGATTGATCATCATGTTGTCGATCACCGCCGTGTCGACACCGAGCCGCCGCAGCTCCAGAGCCACGTTGTGGCCGATGAACCCCGCGCCGCCGACCAGCATGACGCGCTGCCCCTGAAGCTTGCGGGCGACCGTCTGGTAGGGAATGTCCGCCATCACGCCAGTCCTTTTTCGTTAATTTCTTGCTTGAGTTCTAGCGCCGCGCGCGCTGCACGGCATCGCGCACGGCGCGGCCGATCCGCGCCGGTTCGCCGGGCTCGACATGCGGGCCGACCGGCAGCGAGACAGTCTGCGCCGCCAGCCACTCCGCCACCGGAAACTGCCCCGCCTTGTAGCCGTACTTTTCGCGATAGTAGGTCATGAGCGGTACGGCGCCTGGATAGTGGACGCTGGTGCCGACCCCCTGCTTGTTCAGATCGGCGACCACCGCGTCGCGGTCGATGCTGCCGTCGCGCGGCAACACGGCGTTGAGGCAGTAATGCGTCGAGCTCGCCTTGCCTCGCACCGGTTGGAACACCGTGACCTCGTCGACTTCTTGGAGCGCTGCCTGAAGCTCGCGGTAGTTGCGCGTGCGGGCAGACTGAAAGCGGTCGAGCTTGTCCATCTGGGCTAGGCCGACGGCAGCCTCGACCTCGTTCATGCGGTAGTTGAAGCCGAGCGCCGTGACGTCGTAGATGCCCGGCTTGGTGCGCTTGTCGACCGTCTTATCGTAGCCGAACGACTTGCGCTGGGCGACGCGGGCGGCGAGCTCCGAGTCGTTGGTCGTGACCATGCCGCCTTCGATCGTCGTGATGTGCTTGATCGGGTAGAACGAGAAGCAGCCCGACGCGCCCAGCGTGCCGACCTTGCGGTTGCCGTAGGTCGCGTCGAGCGCGATCGCGCAGTCCTCGACGACGAAGGCGCCGGCCTTGTCCGCGATCGGCGTGATGCGATCCATGTCGCACGGCAGGCCGAGAAAATGCACGACCATGACCGCGCGCGTGCGCTCGCCGACCGCGGCGGGCAGCGCCTTCGCGTCGATGTTTCCCGTCTCGGGCTCGACGTCGACGAACACCGGCTTGGCGCCGCACAGCTCGGCAACGTGGGCCGTCGCGACATGGGTCAGCGCCGGCACCACCACTTCGTCGCCTGTGCCGACGTCCTGGGCGAACAGCGACAGGTGGAGCGCCGCGGTGCAGGACGAGACCGAGATGGCATGTCTGGCACCGACCCGCTCGGCAAAGCGGTGCTCGAATTGGTGCGTCATGGGCCCGTGCACCATGGTGGTGCCCTGCAGCACCTTGACCACCAGGTCGATCTCCGCCTGGTCCATCATCGGGCGGCCGAAGGGAATGGTCCGCTCGTTCATGTCTCGCTCCGCTCAGTCCTGACTTTGGTCCGTCACAGCGAATAGCTCACGCGCACGGTGCGCCCGGCCGTCACCGATTCCCATGCGGCAAAGCAGACATCCATGACGCGGAAGATATCTCGGGCGCCAACCAGCGGCTCGCGGCCGGCCCTGATGCTCTCGATGAAACCAGGCAGCAGGTCGCCCTTTTCTATACCCGGATATGGCGTGGAAACAACATGTTCGTTCCCCTGCCCGTCGCCGTCGAACAGCTTTGCCTGGGGCATGTCGTTGATGAAGGTCTTGCGCGTCCCGTAGACGTTGAGCGCATGGAACTTGGTGCGTTGGGGACCGAAGATCGACATGGTCTTGCCGATGGCGCCCTTCTCGAAGCGCAGCAGATTGACGATCGTGTCGTCGAACTTGTAGGCGCTGTCGCGGGTCAGGATCTTGTTGCCCATGCCGCAGACCTCGACAATTTCTTGCCCGACGAGCCAGCGCATCAGATCGATGAGGTGGATGCCGCCGCCATAGGTGACGGAATAGAAATCCATCCGTCCGCGCCAGCCGTGCGTCAGCTTGGCCAGGATGTGATGCACGTAGTCGCCCTCGATCGCGACGATCTCGCCGAATTCGCCGGCGGCAATTTGGTGCTGCAGCTCCTGGAAGCGCGGGCTGCGCCGGAGGATGAGGTTGGAGGTGATGTACTTGCCGCTGTCCTGCTGCGCGCGCAGCAGCTGGGCCGCGCTGTCGCGCGTCAGGGCGACCGGTTTCTCGATCATGACGTGCTTGCCGTGCCGGAAGGCCGAGACCGCCTGCTCGACGTGTGCATCGTCATAGGAGCAGATCGACACCACGTCGATATCCGGGTGCTCGGTGATGCGACGGTAGTCGGTCGTCCGCTCGGCGATGCCGTGTCGGTCGGCGACGTCGGCGAGCTTCTCGGGATCGATGTCGCAGACGGCCTGCACCGACACGCCCGCTATGTCGTTGTAGCCGATGACGTGCTGCTCGCCGATGCCGAGGCCGATCACGCCGGCTTTGAGCGCCTTCATCGGTTGCTCCCCGTGTCGCCGGGCATCCAGTGATAGGTGACCGCCTCGGCGACCGCGCGGAACCCGAGCCGGCGGTAGAGCGCCATCGACGGCGCATTGGTCGCCTGGGTGCCGGCCCGGTACGCGCGGGCACGGCCGGCATAGTGCCGGGCGCCCGCCTCCGTCAGCCGCGATCCGATGCCGCGGCCTTGCCGTCCGGTCGCCACGGCGATCAGGTCGATCGTCGCAACCTCGCCGGCGAGCAGGCAGAGGTTGAAACCGACCACCTCGTCCGCCTCGACCGCTACCAGGCAAGTTTCCGCCCGGCCGGCCAAGTCGTTGAGCACCCAGGCCTCCTTGAGCGCGTCACCGATCGCGGGATCGAGCCGCGCGTCGGCGTGATACCGATCGAAGCGAAACGCGGTCCGGCCGATCGCCGCGCACGCCGTTTCATCGCCCGGCCGGGCTGGCCGCACGCCCTCGGGCAATGCCCCGGGCAAGCTCTCGAGCGTGCGTTCGAAGGTGACCAGGCGCTCGATGGCGACAAAGCCGCAGGCTTCGAGCGCGGCGCGCAGCGCCGACGCACCGGCCGGGACGCGCGCCGACACCAGCTTGACCGCCTTGTCGAGCGTGGCGAGTGCAGACCTGATCCGCCCGGCGTCGGCCGCATCGGTCGTGGTCATGCGGAAGACCGGCCCACCGACGAACCGAGCATCGAAAGGCTGGGCGTCCAGCCGGACGGTGTCGAGCGCCGCTGCGCTCATGACCGCGCCGCCTTGAGGAACGCGCGCAGCGTGTACTTGCTGGATGGCTCGCGTATCCGCTCGATGCTCAGCACGTCGAAGCTAGCCTGTCGCGCAAGCAGGGCCGTCGAAGCGACGGAAAAGGCGCAGAGATGCTCGACGAAGAACTCCTCGCGATCCGGGCTGTCCGTCAGCGCGGCTTCGCCGTCGGGCAATTCCACGTAGACGGTGCCACCCGGCGCCAGCCAGCCGCGCGCGCGTGCCACCATGCCCACCATATCGGGCACGTGCTCGAGCACCTTGTTGAAGCTGATGAGATCGAAACTCGCCGACGGCGCGAGGTGCATGAAGTCGCCGCACAGCGTTTCGACCTGGGCCAGCTCACGGATCAGCGCGGCCGCGCGCGGATCCGGATCGAGCGCCGTGCACGCCCACCCGGCCTCGCGCATGGCGGCGGGGAAGACACCGAGGCCGCTGCCGACATCGAGCAGGCGGCGACCGGCCATGGCAGTCGAAGCTGCATGGGCGTTGATCCGCGCGACGCGCTGACGGTTGTCGGAGCGATCGGCCGGCAACGCCATGATGCGGGCGAAGGTCTGGCGCATGCCCTCGCCATAGGTCGCGCGCGCATAGGCGCCCTCATAGAGCGACTTGGCGAGGTCGAAGCCGTAACGGTTGACGACGTGACCGCAAGTCCCGCACTGCCACATCGTGCGCCGGTAGTCGCGGATGCCGAAATCGGTCTCGCCCGGCGGCGGCCGGTCGTAGTCGACGACATGCCGATGCTCGGTACCGCCGCACATGGCGCAACGCTCGGGCGCGGCGATCGGGGCACGAGCTACCACTCCCAGTCCTCGATCAGGAAGCCGGGAATCCGCCAGCGGCCATTGTCTTTCCGCCAAATGTCGAGATTGCGGAAGCTTTCTGCAACATTCCAGAACCACGGCCCGGGCTTGCCGGCGAAAGCGCAGAACCG
>VGDO01000261.1 GCA_016869645.1 Alphaproteobacteria bacterium | reverse complement strand
GATCCCGGTAGCTGATCCCATAGCGGCAGTACCAGCGCACAGCCCATAAGATCACCTCGCCTCGAAAATGCCGACCCTTGAAATCCGAATTCATCACGGCACTCCCGACGCTACGCTGCAGGGGCGTGCTCGTCGCTGATCGTCAGGAAATTTGCAACAGAGCCCGACCGCAGACCAAGTCGAGAACAACCAGTTGAATCTATTCAACAGTTAGCCGGACAGCAGTGGGGTTGGATCATGTTCACGCGCCAGATTGATCGCTGAAGGCGATTCAATCTGACACGATCATGATCTAGGCTGCCTTGGTGTTGACCGCCAACAGGCCGATCAACCCGCTCTCGGTGCCGAACGCTAGCGCATCGCCAACGGGCGCCCAGGCAATTGCCGTGACGCGATCGCCGGCGCTTGTCATCGCACTCGCCCAAAGACCAAGTTCGATGTCGGCAACGGCGATCTGCCCGTGGTCGAAGCCTGCCGCAACGACCGTTTTTCGAGGATGGCAGGCGACCACCGTGGCCATTGCTGCCGTAGGTTCCCCAAGTTCGATCGGCTTCGATCCCATCGGGCCCGCGCCCGCGCAGTTCCAACAAGTCAGGGTTGGAGCTCCGCTGGTCACGAGGTAACGTCCTGTTCTGGTCCAACTCATCGAGCGCGGTTTGGCGGCATAGCCGGACATGGCCATGTCCATCCCGTCGGCGAGCCGCCAACCGTGAAGCTCGTTTTCTTGCGTGGCGGTAACAAGAAATCGGCCGTCAGGCGACCAAGAGACGGCGATATGAGAACCGCGCCAATTCAACTTCTTGGGCGTTCGTTCACGGGCGCCCAGCCACCACAAGCTGACGCCGTCATAGTGCGACGCCGCCAGGCGCTTGCCGGGAGGATTGATGGCGATGCCCGATACCGAGTTCGAATGTTCAAGGCATATCGCCTCGTGTCCGCCTTGCGTGCTCAAGACGTGGACGGACTTACCGGCGGAAAATCCAATGATGCCGACTTCGGCGTGGGCAACGAGATTTTCGACCCACCGTCCTGGATGGTGGGCGAGCACGCTGGACGTTCCGTCAGCGCCGATACGATAGACGCAACCGTCGTCGCCACCGATGAGGGCGCCGCCTCCATGCGGGGCCTCGATCATTGATAACAATGTGCAATCGAGGCGCGCGACGATTTTGGGTTCGAACCCGCCGTGACATTCGCCTCGGTAAACGGCGCCATCCGCAATGCCAAACCATACGCCGCGCGAATCCGAGGAAATGTAGACGGATGTCACATGACCGCCTCCGGACCAGGTCTGAAGCCCCCGAATATCCAGAGACTTGGCAGCAGACGCCGGCCTCATGATGCGATGCAGGAAGCAAATGCCGATTTGAGCGATGCTCCATCCAGATCGCGACCGATAAACACCAACTGACTGCGCCGCGCCTCGCCCGGCATCCATGCGCGCCCAAACGCGCCGTCCATCAGCATGTGAACACCTTGGAAGACGAAACGGCGGTCGGAATTGGCAAGGTCGATGATGCCCTTGCTGCGCAGAATATCTTGGCCACGCATCATCAGAAGTCGACTCATCCAGGTCTTGAATTTCTCGCCATCGACCGGGCGGTCTAAACGCAGCGAGATGCTTGTGATCGACTGGTCATGTTCATGGTCGTCTTCAGCCAGGAACGAGGGTTCAAGTCGAAGAATTCTATCAAGGTCGAAAGCGCCGCGACGCAGTACGCGATCCAAGGGGACCGCGCACCGCGCGGTTCTGTGAATGGTCGCAAAGGCGTTTATCGCGCGAACCCGTCTTTCGACATCGTCGACATCCTCTGGGGCGACGATGTCGGTTTTGTTCAAGATGATCGTGTCGGCGAACGCAATCTGTTCCTCGGCTTCATGGCTGTTATCAACTTGATCGCGAAAATGCTTAATGTCGGCCACCGTGACGATCGAATCAAGCGTCACGAGACGTCGCACGTCTTCGTCGACGAAGAACGTTTGCGCGACCGGCGCTGGGTCGGCGAGGCCCGTGGTTTCAATGATGATCGAATCGAAGCGATCTCGGCGCTTCATTAGTCCATCGATGATGCGGATCAGGTCGCCGCGGACAGTGCAGCAGATGCATCCGTTGTTCATTTCAAATACTTCTTCGTCGGCGCCTACAACAATTTGGTTGTCGATGCCAATTTCGCCAAATTCGTTTATGATAACCGCGTAACGTCCTCCATGTTGTTCCGAAAGGATTCGATTCAACAACGTCGTCTTGCCGGCGCCGAGGTATCCGGTCAGAACCGTTACGGGCTTGCGGAGCATGGGCGCGGCCTCCAATTTAGAAGCGATAACTGTAGCGAAGCTGGGCGCCGAATGTGTCGGCATGGGCGCCATCGACGCGTTCGCGTTTCCATCCGACCGACGCCTCGACACCGAAATCGAATGCGTAGCCGAACGAAGCCGTCGTCAACCGATCGCGCTGGTCGGGGCCGGCGTCATCGGGCATGTCGACCCAGCGTTTGGTATGGGACACCGAGGCGGAATAGTGGCCCCGCGATACGGCAAGCGCCGCGGTCAGGTAGCTCCGATGCGTGCCGTCCGCGCCGCCCACATTGCGGACCGCGGCGTACTCGGCAAGAGGCGTGATCGTCCACAGTTTCGTTATCTGCCAAGCATATTGTACCGCGCCGACAAGTCCGAATTCGTGGCGTGTTCCATCTGCGCCAGGATGTTGTCGAGCCAGTCCGACGTGATAGCTCAAGCCCGGCAGCAAGCGAAATTCGCCGCCATCCAAGGTCAGCGAGAAACTACGTAGGGCCTCGGTATTGCTGGAACCGCCGTTGGCGCGATGAAGGCGTCGGGGCCGCGTGGTGGTCGGCTCACCCGCGCGTGGCCGCGTGAACGCCGAATTGGATAGGGCGCTGGTATCGGCGGTGAAGACCGCGACGCCGAACTCGTGCTCACCAAGATCGAGGCCATGGTACTTGACGCTGCCGCCCAGCCCCAGTCGCTCCGTCAGCTCATAGTCCTCGCTAAAGTCGGCCCCGTAGATGCCTGGTGCCTTGTCCCAGGCGATGCCAAAGCCAGGATTGAACTTGCCGAGATAGGTTGAGAAATTTTCATTCTCATAATTGGCGAAGAGCTTTTCAACATAAAGACCGTGGTCTTGAAAGGCCCGCGAACGCTCCGCGCTCCGCACTGGTTCGAGGACGAATCCGGATTGAAGCGAAAGTTCCTTGGTCGCGAAGAGGGCGAGGCCGAGTTCGGTCTTCGTGAACAGATCATTTGTTCGACGTGCTCCGGCCGGCACCGCGTAGGCCCGGTCGTTCTGGAATTCGACTTCCAGTTCGCCCGTGATCGCAGGATAGGTTTGGGCGTGCGAGGGCCCGCCTAGGACGGAAATCAGGGCACCAGCGAAAGACAAGATAGGCGTGCGTGGAATCATCGATCGCTCCTCTAATTTTTGCGTATTGCGGACACGATGAGGGCGACGTTGTGACGGAACATTGCAATGTAGGTGGCGGCCGGCCCATTGGCCGCCGACAATGCGTCGGAATAAAGCGTGCCGCCAACCGTGGTCCCGGTCTCCCGCGTCAACTGGTCGATGATGCGCCGGTCGGAGATGTTCTCGATGAAGATCGCCTTGATGTCGTTGCGGCGAATTTGCTGGATTAGGTTGGCGATATCGCCGGACGACGGTTCGCTATCGGTGCTGACGCCTTGCGGCGCCAGGAAGGCGATGCCATAGGTCCGTCCGAAATACCGAAATGCGTCGTGCGATGTGATGACTTTCCGGTGTTCCGCGGGGATACGGCTGAGTTCGCGTCGGACCCACTCATCAAGGGCGGTCAACTCGCTGAGATAGGCGTCCAACCGCTGTCGGTAGTGGGTGGCATTGGGTGGGTCGAGTTCGATCAAGGCCTTGGCGATATTGGTCGCATAGACGCGGCCATTGGCCAGGGACTGCCATGCGTGCGGGTCGTCGACCTTGGCCGGCTTTATCACCTTGCGACGCATCCGTTCGGCGGCCTTATGCTCTTCTTCCTCTTCCATCAAAAGCACTTCGATGCCGGTGCTGGCGGTGATAACGCTGGCCCGCGTGCCCGAGGCGCGGACGAGCCGGTTGAGCCAGCCTTCGAAGCCAAGGCCATTGACCACGACAAGATTGGCGTGGGCGATCCGTCGCGCATCGTCTGGCGTCGGTTGAAAGGCATGGGCGTCGCTGTTCGGCCCAACCAGCGACGTGACGCTTACGCGATCGCCACCGATTTCGCGCGTCATGTCCGCCAAGATGCTAAAGCTCGCGACGACATTGACTTGTGCCAGAACAGGTGCGGCCGAGGGAAAAAGGATGCTCCAAATAATGGCGAGCGCGTTAATGAAGGGCTTCATGTCGGGTGTCCCGTCGCTTGGTGATGAAGACCATGGAAACGCCGTGACGCGACGCTTCCATGACGGCCGAAAATCAGAGAGAACGCGTAGATCGTGCCGGCGAACAGAACGATGGCCGGACCGGACGGCAGGTGGGCGTGATAAGAAAGGAGCAGGCCGCCATAACTCGACAGCGAGGCCACCAGAATGGCGATCGCACACACTGACCAGATCTCTATGGCCCAGAACCGTGCCGCTGCGGCCGGCAAGATCATCATGGCGATGGCAAGAAGGGTGCCGAGAGTCTGAAAGCCGGCAACTAGGTTAAGCACGACCAAGGCGAGAAATGCGGCGTGAATGGCGGCGCCCACGCCGGCTACGCGTAGAAACGAAGGATCGACGCTTTCGGCCACCAAGCCGCGCCAAAGTATGGCGAGGCCAAGCACGGAAGCGCTGGCTATGGCGGCGATCAGTCGTAGTGCCGTTTGGTCTACCGCCAGGACCGATCCGAACAGCATATGCATTAGATCGACGCCGCCGCCGCGCACGGACACGATCAGTACGCCCAAGGCCAACGAAATCAGGTAGAAGCAGGCGAAGCTCGCATCCTCGCGGATCGCAGCGGTTCGCGCGGCAAAGCCAGAGAGCAGCGCGACCGCGAGGCCCGCGATGAGGCCGCCGATGCCCATCGCGGCCAGCGATAGACCGCCGATGGCGTAGCCAATGGCGGCACCGGGGAGCACGGCATGGGCGAGGGCGTCGCCCATCAGGCTCATGCGGCGCAAGATCAAGAAGACTCCGATCGGGCCCGCGCCAAGCGAGAGTGCGATACACGCAACCAGCGCGCGGCGCATGAAGGCGAACTCGGAGAAAGGCACGATCAAGTCATCGAGCATCAGCACACTCGTGTGCCATTCTGGCCGTGGCTTGGCGGCCATTGGCCGTTCGCCGTGGGGGTGGCCGTGCGGTTGAGATTCGCTGGAGTCAGCGCCGAGGCGGTGTCGGCCCAGGCAACGGGCGCGCGCGCCAACAGCAAGGTCCGCGGAAACTGGGCGCGCACCAGTTCGAGGTCATGAAGTACGGCGACAACCGTGCGCCCTTCGCGATGCCAGCGGCGAATGATCGCCATGAGATCGGCTGTCGTGTTGGGATCGATCGCCGCGAACGGCTCATCGAGCAAGATTGTTGAGCAATCTTGAACCATGGTTCGAGCGAACAACACTCTCTGGAGTTGCCCCGCGGAAAGTTTGCCGAGCGAAACGCCGGAGTGGTCGCTTAGGCCGACGGCATCGAGAGCATCGATGACGGCCTGTTGGTAACGTGCATCAATTGCCTTGAAGAAGCCGATCCGATGCCAATGACCGAGCGCGACGAATTCGCCGCATGTGATCGGAAAGTCGCGGTCGATGTCGCTAATCTGAGGTAGATGGGCGATCGAATGCCGGCTGGCGGCACCGAGGTCGATGCGGCCGTCGAGCGGCTGGAGCAGGCCGACCATTCCCTTGATGAGAGTTGTCTTGCCTGCGCCGTTGGGGCCAACGACCGCCGTGAGTGAGCCCGGTTCGAATTGACCGCTCACGAGATGGACGGCGGGCCGGCGATCGTAGCCGAGCGCCAGGTTGTCCAGCACGATCGGCTCGGGACGACGGCGCGCGGCTACTTCTAGGAGGCCCATAGGATGGCAAGCCAAAATGCGCCGATGACCGCCGCAGCCATGGTCAAACGGGCGCCGAGACTAAGCCTCAGGGGCGACATGACGTGAATTGCCGAACGCCGTTCGCTCATGACGCGTGCCGCTTGGCGACGTCGACGGAGGAGAGGATCTTGGCGCCATCCAGGAATTGAGACGAATGACGGATCGGCGCGCCTAGAGGTGGGGCGGACAAGGTATCCATGGCGGGGTTCCTGGCGTCCACGTCGTGTCGGGTATTGGGGATCAAAGGCGTCGCCTGAAAGAATGTTAGTACATATGTTATAACATAACATTTTTGGCGTCAATAGAACGCCCGCTCCGGTGTTAGTAGCGCATCAGTTGTCCGCCTTTTGTAGCGCGTGAGTTGTCCGCCAAGTTCTCGGCCTGTTCCAGGAGGTCGGGATGCGGCGGACGACGGTGCTATGGGAGGTGTTTGTGACCCGGTTTGA
>VGDO01000260.1 GCA_016869645.1 Alphaproteobacteria bacterium | reverse complement strand
GCCGAGCCCCAATGCGAACACGTCCCGCGCTTCCACGCCATCCTCCCATGCTGAACCCATGTCAGCATGCAAGGCGCGAATGCGCCTTTCAACACATCCTCATTTCCACTTGGAACGTCGAGGAGCCATTCATCTGTTGTGCCCTCAACCTTTTGGGGGACATCGATGAATCTACGGTACCGGGTCGCGCTAAGCCAAGCGGAACGCGTCGAGCTTACAGCGCTCCTGAACGGCGGCAAGCATGCCGCACGCAAGTTGAAGCGGGCACAAATCCTGTTGGCGGCCGACGCGGGCGCCAGCGACGACGAGATTGCCCGCAGCATCTCGGTCGGTGGATCGACGGTGTACCGGATCAAGCGCCGTTTCGTGATCGGCAATCTGGAGGCTGCGCTCAGCGAGGAACCACGGCCGGGTGCGCAACGCAAGCTATCGGGCAAGGAAGAAGCGCTGCTGGTGGCGACGGCCTGCTCCAAGCCGCCCGCCGGTCGGGCGCGCTGGACCCTGGAGTTGCTGGCCGGCGAGATCGTCAAGCTCACCGAGCATGCCGGCCTGTCGCGCGAGACGGTACGACGGCGCCTGGCAGAGAACGAGCTGAAGCCATGGCGCAAGGACATGTGGTGCATCCCGCAAGTCGACGGCAACTACGTCGCGCGCATGGAGGACGTACTCGACCTCTATGCCGAGGCTCCCGATCCCAAGCACCCGGTGGTGTGCTTCGACGAAAGCCCGACCCAGCTGATCGGCGAGGTGCGCCAGCCAATCCCAGCCGCACCAGGCCAACTCGAACGCTTCGACTGCGAATACCGCCGCAACGGCACGGTCAACCTGTTCGTCTTCCTCGACGCGCACCGACCCTGGCGCAAGGTCAAAGTGACCGACCAGCGCACGGCCCGCGACTTCGCCCACTGCATGCGCGAGCTGGTCGATGTTCATTACCCCAAGGCAAGCTCGATCCGCGTCGTCCTCGACAATCTGTCGACCCATTCCCCCGGAGCCCTATACGAAGCATTCCCGGCACCGGAAGCCCATCGCCTGCTCAGCCGGCTCGAATTCCACTACACGCCAAAGCACGCCAGTTGGCTCAACATGGTCGAAATCGAAATCGGCGTGTTGCGCGGCCAGTGCCTCGATCGGCGCATCGGCGAACGCAGCCGCTTGGTCGCCGAGATCGAAGCCTGGGAGCGCCAGCGAAACCAAGCCGGCGCTCGAATCACTTGGATGTTCACAACACAACATGCCAGAACCAAACTCGCGCGCACTTACCCAGACCCGAACAAAGAGTCATAATCTCTGTGCAGAGGTACTAGAATGGCCGGATCAGCTCGATGATTTGCGAGCCGATCGGGGGCTGCTGATAGTCCGACAGAACGCCGCGGCCGCCGTACGTGATCCGCGCTTCGGCGATCTTGTCCGAGGTGACGATGTTGTCAGGGTCGATGTCCTGTGGCCGGACGATGCCGGCGACCTGCACCTCGCGCAGCTCGTTGTTGACGCGTAGCTCCTGCTTTCCGGAGATGACGAAATTGCCGTTCCGGAGCTGGTCGACAATAACCACGGCCATCTTGAATCGGACGGTCTCCGACCGGGCGGAGGAACCGGTGCCCGTGAACTTGCCCTGCGATGACGAGCCGAGCGCAGCCGTCGGATCGAACGCCGGGCTTCCCGGCAGCAGCGACCGGACGCTCTTGGCGTAGCCGAACATCGACCCGAGATCGAGCGCGTCGCTGTTGCTGCGCTCGCGCGACGTCTCATTCTCCATGGTCGCCCTGTCGGCCACGCTCACGTCGGCCGTCAGGATGTCGCCGACGCGAGCCGCCCGCTGGTCCTTGAGAAACGTTTTCGACCCCGGCCGCCACAGCGAATTCGCGGTCGGCCGCACCTCGGCCTCGAGCTGGATCGGATAGACGATGCTCTTGGTCGATGCCGGATTCGCCACGTTGCCGATCGGCGCCAGCGCCGGCGGAGAGCCGACCTCGGCGAGACGGTCCGCCATCGAGCAGGCGCAGACCAGGGTCGCCAGCAGCGGCGTCGCGAGCCGGAGCACGGTTCGTCCTGTCGTCGTCATCGTCGGCCTCAATTCAATGTCACGGTCGACTGATCGCGCACGCGGGCGCGCAGTCTCCTGTTGGTCACTTCGTTGCGCACCTCGATCACCTGTCCCCTGGCCCCGTTTTCCAAGGCCTGTGCCGGCATGGTGACGCTGAGATTGCTCGCCTCGTAAAGAACGGTCACCGGAGCGCCCTTCTCGACCATGCTGGGCGACTGCAGCTGGGAATTGAGGATCACCGTGTTCGGCTGAACCGGCCATTTGACCTGCATGCCGTGCAGCTCCTCGAGCGAGGCGCTTGCCTGACCTGGTACCCTGTCGACCCGCACGCGGGCGACCCGGACATCGCCGGGACCGATGCGTTCTCCGATCGACAGCTTGCGCGTCGCCAGGACGACGTCCTGCGTCCGAAACATGCGGCCTCGGATGACCCGCGCCGGCTCGCCGCTCGGTCGAACCGCCGATCGCCGAAAGACCGTGACCGAGAAGTTGCTGTCATACGGCCGGTTCACGACAAGGCCGAGGAAATGCTCGCCATCCAGCCTCTCGTCGGCCAGGAAACGGGCATCTTCCGGCAGAAGGTCGATCTCGGCACAGGCCCCGACCACACCATCGATCTGGCTGCGCAGAGCCAGATAGAGGGAGCGCCCGGAGCCGGGCGCGACCGACATCTGGCACTCGGGCGCGGCCGTGGCGCGCTTCGGCGGCGGCGCGGCCGATCCGGCCGCGGCACCCGCCGCCGCCATCGCCGCGCCCAGTAGAATTGATATCGGTCGCTTCATGGCCTACCTCATCGCCTGGGTTGTGGTCCGCAGCATTTCGTCCGTCGCCTGAATGACCTTGGAGTTCATCTCGTACGCGCGCTGCGCAGAAATGAGCGCGGTGATCTCGGCCACCATGTCGACATTCGATGCCTCGATGAAGCCCTGGCGCAGCGTGCCGAAGCCGATGTCTCCGGCGCCGCCGGTCGTCGGATTGCCGGAGGCCGGCGTCGCCAGGTAGAAATTCCCGCCGATCGACTGCAAGCCTGCATCGTTGGGAAAAGTAACGATCTCGAACCGGCCGACGTCGACGAGCGCGATCTGGCCGTCGATGCGCGCCTGCACCAGGCCCTGCTCGGTGACGATGATCTGCTTGGCGTTCGACGGCACCGTGAGGCCCGGCCGGATGGTGTGCCCGTCCGTGGAGACGATCTCGCCGGTCTGGCTGAGCTGTAAGGAGCCCGCACGCGTGTAGCCGGTGACGCCGTTCGGCAGATTGACGACGAAATAGCCGCGCCCGCTGATCGCCAGGTCGAGCGGGTTCTCGGTGCCGATCAGGGCACCCTGCCCGTGGATCCGGTAGATCCCGCCGGCCTTGACGCCCGCGCCGACTTGGGTCCCGGTCGGCATGACCGAGCCGCTTTCCGACGTGCGCGAGCCGACGTCCAGGCCGCGAGCCTGGTAGAGCAGGTCCTGAAAATCGGCTCGGTTCCTCTTGAAGCCGGACGTGTTGAGGTTCGCGATGTTGTTGGCGATGACCTCGATGTTCGTCTGCTGAGCCGCCATGCCGGTGGCTGCGATGTTGAGTGAGCGCGCCATGTTGCTTACACCTGTGGAAGTTTCTCGATGACGTCGTTCTTGCGCGAATCCTCGATGCTCAACAACTGCTGGAGCATCTCGAAGTCCCGGCTCATTTGGATCAGCGCGGAAATCTCGCCGATCATGTCGACGTTGGCGCCTTCGAGCATGCCGGATCTCACGACGAAGCCGGTCGCGCGCGCCGCGCCCTTCGGCACCACGAAGCCGGAACTGCCGAGGCGGCTCAGCGCGCTCGCGTCGGGCACTTCGACCACCTTGAGCCGTCCAACGACGAAGTCTGCGGACTTGACCGAGCCGTCCGCCAGGAACGTCACGGACTCGGTATCCGCGCCGACGACGATCGGCCGGTCGTCCTCGCCGACGAGGACGTTGCCGCCGGAATCAACCAGGCGCCCCGCCGCGTCAAGCTTCATCTGGCCGTTCTTGGTCAGCACCTGGCCGCCGTTCTTCTCAACGACGAAGAACGCTCGTTCGTTTCCTTCGATTATCAGGTCGAGTGGATTAAATGTCGCTTGAGCCGGGCCGGGCTTCAGGTCGATATACGATTCGACATCGAACGGAAAGCTGACGGATTGGCCTTGAAGCACCGCGTGCATGTAGCCGGAAAAATCGACGCCGGAGCGGCGAAAGCCGCTCGTCGAAGCATTCGATACATTGGCCGCCAGAGTGTCGATCGACCGCAAGATCGCGCTTTGCTTTGCCAGGGCGATCAAGGTCGGCGAGTGCACGTCCGTGTCTCCTTAGAAAAATGTTGTCAGGCCGCTGTGGCTGCTCGTCACTGGAGCAAACGCCGTGCCAGGCAAAATGTTTGGCCGCGCTGACCGCCGCTCCGAGGCGCCGCCATGACAAACACCATTACGGACCGAATTGCCGCCGCTTTGGACCGAGCGCCGGCGATGCTGCACTGGGGCGCGGTCCAGTCGGTGACCGATCGCATCGCGGAGATCGCCGGCCTCGCCGAGTTCGGCGCCGTTGGCGCCACGGTGGCGCTGCGGGATCGTGCTGACCAGGACGTCCTTGGCGAGATCGTCGGCTTTCGCGGGCGGCTCGCCGTCGCCATGGCCTACGATTCCTTTGTCAACATCGGCCCCGGATGTCGGGCGTCGCTGCGGCCAGCCGCCAACCGGATCAGTCCGGCCATGTCGTGGCTGGGACGAACCTTGGGCGGCGACAGCCGGCCTCTGGACGACGGTCCCGAGCTCGTGCCGGGCTCGGAACCCTATGCTCTGGCCCGGCCGGCGCCGGCGCCGGAACGGCGCGGCCTGCTCGGCGCCACGCTCGACGTCGGAGTCTCGGCGCTCAATGCGTTCGTGTCCTGCTGCCTGGGGCAGAGATTGGGCCTTTTCTCCGGTTCCGGCGTCGGCAAGACGACGCTGCTCGGCATGCTGGCCAGGCACGCGCGCGCCGATGCCAACGTCATCATTCTGGTGGGCGAGCGGGGCAAGGAGCTCGCGGAGTTCCTGCACAAGTACCTGACCGAGGATCTGCGGTCCCGAACGGTCACCGTGGTCGCCACCTCCGACCAGTCGGCGATCATGCGCCGTCGCGCCGTCCTGGTGGCCACCGCGATCGCCGAGTTTCTCCGCGACCAGGGTCTGAATGTGCTGTACCTGATGGACAGCGTCACGCGCTACGCCATGGCGCTGCGCGAGATCGCGCTGGCCGCCGGCGAGCCGCCGGGAAACGGCGGCTACCCGGCAGGTGTTTTCTCGGAACTGCCGAAGTTCATCGAGCGGCTCGGGCCGCTCGCCGGCGGCTCGTCAATCACCGCCTTTCTGACCGTCCTGGTCGAAGGCGACAACCTCAACGAGCCGGTCGCCGACGCCGTGCGCGGCTTCCTTGATGGCCATGTCCTGCTGGATCGACGGATCGCCGATCGCGGCCGCTATCCGCCGATCGACATTCTGCGCAGCGTGTCCCGCGCGATGCCGGAATGCAACACCGCCGAGCAGACCAGGATCATCGCGGAGGCGCTTCGGCTCGAGGCCGCGTATCAGGACATCGAGGACCTCTACAAGCTGTCGCTCTACAAGGTCGGAACCAATGGCGACATCGACCGCGCGATTCGATTTCACTCCGGCCTGGAGGCCGCGCTGGCGCAGGCTGTCAATCACGCGGTCAGCCGCGACCAGGCCTTCGCCGAGCTGGCCAAACGACTCGAAGACAGCCGGTCGTGATCCGCGCGCGGACGCAATCGGCGCTCGAGCGGCTCGCCCGCCTCGACAAGGCCGACCTGGATCAGAAGCAGCTCGAGCTGGCAGAGGCGCGGGAATCCCATCGCCGTCTGTGCGACCAGCTCGACGATCTCGAGCGGCTGGCGGAAACCGGCGCCGAAACCGCCGGGGGCAATGTGCCCGCACTGTTCGCGCTGGCATCGTGGGCCGATGCGCGGCGCGCCCAGATCAACGCCGACATCGGCCGCGCGCGCCAGCGGGTCGGCAGGATCGAACAGGAGCTGCTCGACCTGCGAGGCCGAATCAAGCTGGTCGAGAAGCTGCTCGGTTAACCCGAAGTTTGCGGACAAAATTTGTCCAAGCTACTGAACCGACTCTCGAATTCACGAATTTCGGTTTTCTGCTCTGGACACGCCACGTGAGAAAGGAATCTGATCTCAAGGGGTTGGCGTATGGCTACTGGACACAATTTTCCATGCGTTTTCGATCTAACCTGAACTTTGCCCGAATTTTGACCAAGCCACTGATGTGACTCGCGTTTGTCTGCGGGTCCTGACTACAGGCTGGGCTTGACGGCGAGCAGATCGAGTGCGCGGCGCTGGATTTCGGTCGGGGTGGCGAGCACCGGGAAGGAGGCTGCGCGGCCGAAGCGGACGGTGTTGCGGGTGAGCGTGGCGAGATCGGCGAGCAGCGAT
>VGDO01000259.1 GCA_016869645.1 Alphaproteobacteria bacterium | reverse complement strand
CCAGGCTTCGTGGTAATGCTTGTCATGGCGTGGTCTCCAGTCCGGCCCTTCAATGCCGGGCGATTCGAGGTTGAAACACCCCGGAGACTACGCCACTCTCAATTCCTACCAACCTCGCGACGGCACCCCGTGCGCGACTATACCGGCATGAACATGACCGATCTGCCGGCCCAGCGGCCGCCCAGTCGGCTATGGGATCTTTACCTCCGCAGCGTGACCGAGCGGCAGCCAGTGGCCATGTTGATCCCGCGCCTTGGGCACGAGGAGGATCCGGCCTATAGCGTCAGCATTCTCGCCGCGCCGCTGTCGTCCGACGGCACCGTCGTCGACATGCTATTCGGCATTGTCGATTTCTCGCGGCTGCGCGACGAGGTCCTGTCCAAACCTGTGATGTGACCGTCACCCGCTGAAGATCGGCCCACCCGGGCACATCCGCACGCCGCGGCGCAGCTTCTTCCAGGGCAGCTTGGCCGGATCGACGATCATCGGGCCGGGCGCCTCCACCACGAGCACGTCGGCCGCGATCGGCTGGAAGTCGGCGCGGAAATGCACCGAGCTCTTGACCCCCAGGATCTTCTGACGCGTCGGCTCGATGCCGTAGTGACGGAACAGTGCAAGATCGAGCATCTGCACCTTGGTACTCGACACGGCGATGCGAACGCCGCCGATTTTCAGGCAGGCCGATGGGCCGAGCCGCACCTTGGCATTCTTCATCATCGGCCCGGTGCCGATGAGATTGCCATCGGTGACCTTCTCGACGACGAAATCCGCCTCGAGCGGCGCGTCGCCGGGAATGCGCGATTTGCCGCCGAGCGCAAGCTTGACCGTCTTGCCCTCGCCCGCGAGCTGCGCCTTGCGCGCGGTTTCCGGATCGACGATCAGGCCGATCGCGGTCGCTTCCGCACCGGCCGCGACCATGGCGCGCAGCAGGCCCATCGTGTCGGATGCGCCGCCCGCCCCGGGATTGTCCTGGGTGTCGGCAAGCACCACCGGCTTGTCGGCGCGCGCGGCTATGGCGCGCGCCTCGCGCACCGCATCCTCCGGGCTGTAGAGGCGGCCCGCGAAGCGCATCTCGGCGTTCGCCACCTGCTCGGCCAAGTGGTCGGCCGCGCGATCGACGGCCGCCTGGTTGCTGCCATAGGCGAACACGGCCGGTCCGCACATGCCGAAATCGGCGGCGGGGAACCCGGGCGAGAACGACACCATCGAGACGCCCGGCCCTTCGAGCTTGTCGAGCCCGGCATAGATCGATTTGGACGGCTCGACCAGCGAGCACTGCCAGGTCAGCGGGATCAGGAACGGCAGATGGCGGATGGCGCGCTTGTCGGCCCGCGATCCCTTGAGCAATCCATCCAGATGCTCGGCCGCGCGCGCGCCCGTCGCCGCCATGTCGACATGCGGATAGGTCTTGTAGGCGACCATGCCTTCGGCCCGGTCGAGCATTTCCGGCGTCGTGTTGGAATGCAGATCGAGGCTGGTCGTGAGCGGAATGCCGCCAACCATCTTGCGCACGCGCGCCAGGAACTCGCCCTCGCCGTCATCGTGATGCTCCGCGACCATGGCGCCATGGATGTCGAGGTAGACGCCATCGAAGGGGCCATGCGCCTTGAGCTCGGCGATCGTCCAGTCGGAGATGCGCTCATAGGCCTCGGCCGTCACCACATTCGACGGCGAGGCGTTGCCATAGGCGAGCGGCACGACCTGATGGCCGAGCGCCTTCAGCCGTGCGATGGCGCCTGACAGCGGTATGTTCAGGTCGACGAAATCGTCGAGAATGCCCGCCCCCTTCTGGGCGGTCGGCCAGCCGCCGCCATCGACGAAGGCCTGCCAGCCAGCCTTGGCCGGGGCGAAGGTGTTGGTCTCGTGCTGAAATCCACCGACGGCGATCTTGGCCATGAAGTCTCTCTGTTGCTGATCAAGTTCCGACCCTCAGCTCGCTCACCAGGCCACGCAGGCAGGCAATCGTGCTGAGCGCGGTGATCTTGCCCGTGCGCGGGTTCTCGGTCGAGGGCACATTGGCGATCTCCAAGATGAAGCGCGCGCTGTCGGCTTCGACCTCGATGCGGTGCATGTTGCGGTCGACGGTCGGATCGGCCCAGATCTCGAGCCGCGTGCGGTCGGGGCCGATGCCGGCAAGGCTCAAGGCAGCGGCGACATTGACGTTGGCGGGAAAGCCGCGCGCGCCCTCGCGCGCGGAGCCCTCGAAGACGCGTTTGGCTGTGTTCAGTCCCTTGAGACTGATGTTGTTGGCGACGAGATAGGGCGCGCCCTCCAGGCCCTGCGGCGGCTTGCGCGTGATCATGCGCACGGAGTGGATCGTGCCCTCGGCCGCGGCGCGCACGGCGTCGAGGCCGAGGAGCGCGCCTGTCGGCACGATGATGCGCGCGCCGGTCTGACGGGCCAGCGCCACCAAGTCGTCATGCTCGAGAAGCTGACCGACGCTGAGCGGCATGAAGATGCGGCCGGACCGCACCGCCGGTTCGGCAACGCTGCGGAATTGCGCGGGCGGCAGTCCCTCGACCACGACATCGCACTGGTCGGCGAGTTCGGCCGGCGTGACGAGCGCGATGCCCTGACCGATACGCGGCAGGGCGCGCGAGGCCTTGCTGGCGTCTCGAACCGAGACGGCAACCAGGCTCAATCCGGATATACCCGCTTCCAGCTTGCGGGCGACCGGGAGACCGACCGCGCCAAGACCTGCAAGCCCGACGCGCAATATTGGCTTGTCCACCATTCAGGGCTCAACTCCCCCCATTCCAATCAGACCGACAATCCCGCGCGTCAGATAGACGACGGAAATGCCCATGATCAGCCACCGGCTGTAGCGGATGAATGATTCGTTGTTCATGCGCTCGAGCACGCCGCGCGCCAGCGTGGTGCCGAGCATGGCCATCAGGATGGCGGCGCCATAGAGCCAGAGCGGCAGATCCTGGTCGTCGGGGCCGGTCAGCTGCCAGATCGTGCCGTAATAGACCGCCTTGGTCAGATGCGACCAGGTGACGGCGGCCGCCTTGGTCGCGACGACCTCGCGCCGGTCGAGGCCGGCGCTCAGATACATGGCATCGACGATCGGGCCGGCCGCACCTGCGGTGAGCTGCAGCCCGCTCTGCAGCGCGCCGCCGCCGAAGGCGGCCACCGGGTTCTTCATGCTGGGCACGCGATGATTGGGCATCAGCATGGCGATCGCCGGCAGCAGCCCCATCAGCACGTAGCAGATCGACTTGTCCGGCACGAAACGCACGAGCGCCAGCACGCCCGCGATTGACAGCGTGCCTGCTATGTAGGGCGGCAGCATGCGAAACTTGATGTAGCGCCACCAGACGATCGCGCGCCAGCCGTTCGACACGGTCTGGATCATGCCGTGCAGCACCATCGCCTGCGGCACCGGCAGGACCAGCAGCAGCACACCCATCAGGACGAGTCCGCCCGCCATGCCGAACACGCCGGAGAGGAAGGCGATCGCGACCGCGGTCGGCAGAATGACCGCGGCGAGCGCGAGGGAGCTCATGTCAGCGTCTCACCGGCGGCACATGCCGTAGGGGCACGGCATGCCGTGCCCCTACCGTGCCGTGTCATTGCCGGGATGGTCAGATATCCGCGTAGACGTGCGTCTCGGCCTGGCCGCCCGGATGGGTGACGGCGCCCTTGTAGGCGGGGCCGACCGTCTGGGCGTACTTCCACAGCGTGCCGGACTGGAAGTCGTGCTGGTGCGGCTTCCAGGCCTTGCGGCGCTTGTCGAGCTCGGCCTTGGACAGCTTGACGTCGATCGTGCCCTTCTCGGCGTCGATGGTGATGACATCGCCATCCTTGAGCAGCGCGATCGGCCCGCCGACCGCTGCTTCCGGTCCGACATGGCCGATGCAGAAGCCGCGCGTCGCACCCGAGAACCGGCCGTCGGTGATCAGCGCCACCTTCTCGCCGAGGCCGGCGCCATAGATGGCACCGGTGGTCGACAGCATCTCGCGCATGCCGGGTCCGCCGCGCGGACCCTCGTAGCGGATGATCACGACGTCGCCTTCCTTGACCTTGCGAGTCAGCACGGCGGTGAGCGCATCCTCCTCGCGCTCGAACACCTTGGCCTTGCCGGTGAACTGCAGGCGCTTGAGACCGGCGATCTTCACGATCGCACCTTCGGGCGCCAGGTTGCCGCGCAATCCGACCACGCCGCCCGTCTTGGACAGCGCGTTCTTGGTCGTGCGCACGACATCCTGGTTCTTCGGGAACTTCACGCTGCGCATGTTTTCCGCAATCGTCTTGCCGGTGACGGTGATGCAGTCGCCGTGCAGATAGCCGCCGTCGAGCAGCGCCTTCATGACGATGGGCACGCCGCCGACGTCGTAGAGATCCTTGGCGACGTAGCGACCGCCCGGCTTGAGGTCGGCGATATAGGGGGTGCGCCGGAAGATCTCGCAGACATCCTCCAGATGGAAATCGATGCCGGCCTCGTGCGCGATCGCCGGCAGGTGCAGTCCCGCATTGGTCGACCCGCCTGTGGCGGCGACGATGACTGCGGCGTTCTCGAGCGCCTTGCGCGTGACGATGTCGCGCGGCCGGAGCCCCGACTTGATCAGCTTCATGACCTGCTCGCCCGCCTCCTCGCAGAAGCGGTCGCGGCTGTCATAGGGCGCCGGCGTGCCGGCCGAACCGGGCAGCGCCAGGCCGATCGCCTCGGACACGCAGGCCATGGTGTTGGCCGTGAACTGACCGCCGCACGAGCCCGCGCTCGGGCAGGCCGCCATTTCGAGCTCTTTGAGCTCGGCGTCGTTCATGGTCTTGGCAGCATGCGCGCCAACGCCTTCGAACACGTCGATGACCGTGACGTCCTTGCCCTTGAAGCGGCCGGGCAGGATCGAGCCGCCATAAAGAAAGATCGAGGGCACGTTGAGCCGCACCATGGCCATCATCAGGCCCGGCAGCGACTTGTCGCAGCCGGCGAGACCGACCAGCGCGTCATAGCAATGGCCGCGCACGGTGAGCTCGGTCGAGTCCGCGATCACCTCGCGGCTGACCAGCGAGGACTTCATGCCGGCATGGCCCATGGCGATGCCGTCGGTCACCGTGATCGTGGTGAATTCGCGCGGCGTGCCGCCGCCGGCCTTGACGCCCTTCTTGACCGCCTGGGCCTGGCGCGCCAGCGAGATGTTGCACGGTGCGGCCTCGTTCCAGGTCGTGACCACGCCGACCAGCGGCTGAGCGATCTCCTGCTCCGACAGGCCCATGGCATAGAGAAAGGCGCGATGCGGCGCGCTGGTCGGCCCGACCGTGGTGTAGCGGCTGGGCAGCTTGGATTTGTCGAAACCGGCAGGTTTGCTCGCCATTCTTGAATCTCCCTTATGCCGATCGGCCGGGCCGACGGCGGGCGGATGATAGTCAGCCGGTATGCCCCGAGCCTAGCGCGTTTTATGCAGAGGCCCATGCGGGTCCGGGCCGACCTCGATCGGTCCATGAACTGAGATCAACACGCCGGCTGCAATCTGGCACTCGCTCCCGACGGCGGATGCTTTCCGCGCGCATTGCCACGAAAAGGCCACAGACGGAATCCCGCAGAAATCGTTGAGGAAATGCCTCAATTGGGGGACTGCCGCTTCCGTCGGCCGTTGCGGACCCAATATGTGCGGACTTAACGGCCAGGATCCGCCCTGGCAGCGACCGAGGAGATACGACATGACGAGAAGCTGGATTGTCGGCACAGCCGCGTTCGTGATGATGACGGGCGCTGCGCTGGCCCAGAGCACCACGACCGAGACGACGACCAAGTCGATCACCACCCTGCCGCCGCCGCCGGTTCTCATGCCGCCGCCGGCGGTCGCGCCGGTGCCACCCCCGGGCGGCGTCAGCTCGTCGAAAACCCAGACGACCATCGACGCCTATGGCAACCGGGTCGACAAGAAGGAAACCTCGACGACCGGAGCCGGGGCGAGCAGCTCGACCTCGACCACGACCGTGACGCAGCCGTTCGGTCAGCAGAGCACCACGACCCAGGAGCGCACCGTCACTCCGTCGGGTGAAACCAGCACGAGCACGACGATCATCAAGAAGTGAGCTGGAATTTTCATGGTTGCGGCGGAACCAACCTGCCCGCCGATGGTCATCTCATTCATTCTCGACAACGGAGACATGCCATGACGATCACGACATTCGGTCTTCGGGTATTGACTGGCACGGCGCTGATCGCCGGCACCCTTCTGATGGCGAGCTGCGGCCCCGAAACGGTCTCTCGGACCACCACGGAGGAAACCGTGACGCGGGCCCCGGTGGCGGTGCCAAGCCAGACGACCACGACCACGACGACCCGGAAGACGTACTAACTTTCTTCCGGACCCCGCCGGGGTCACTATCGAAACGACTGTGAGCCCCTCTCGCCGCCCCGTCTTTCGGGGACCGTGCGGGAGGGGTTCGTGATTCGCACCTATTGCCCGGGCTGGGGTGGGGCACGGTTTCCTGAGACAGCGCACTGCGCTACCGATCGTAAAGACGGAGGTAGGGCATGGACGGAAAGAATGGGCTGGAACCGGGTG
>VGDO01000258.1 GCA_016869645.1 Alphaproteobacteria bacterium | reverse complement strand
GCTCCAGCCGCGGCGAGATCACGACCTCGGGTCGGAACCAGGCGTTCAGCACGGAGAGCAGCACGGCGACGCCGGCCAGCGCGTAGAGGATGCGCACGTCGACCACGGTCAGCGCCCAGGCACCGCTCCAGATGCCAACCGCCATGGTCACGGCGATCAGCCAGAACCAGCAAATCCGGTCCATGCCCGACGCCAAGGCCCGCGTGCCGATCATCGCCATGACGGCCAGCGTGCTCGACGGCATCATTGAGCGCTGCCGGGAAGCGGGCATGAGCGACTACATTTCGAAACCGTTTGGCGTCGGCAACCTGCGCGAGATTCTCAGCCGTTGGTCCGAGCGCGGCGCGTCGCCGGTTAGCGCGCTGGCTGCCGAGCCCGACATGCGCGCGCACAGCGGCGACATGCCCGTGCTCGACCGGTCGCATCTCGACGAGATGCTCGATCACATCGGGATCGAGGGAGTGGCCGATATGGTGACCGACTTTGCCGCCAAGACTCCCGAACGCCTGAGCGCCCTGTTGTCCCTTGCCGCGCATGCCGACATGCAGGCACTCAGCGGCGCGGCTCACAGCTTCGCCGGCGCCGCCGCGGCCTTCGGATTGTCCGAGCTCGTGGCGATTGCTCGGGCGATCGAGGAGGCGAGCTTTGCAGGCGATGCGGCCAGGATCGGCGAGCTCGTTGGCCGACTGCCTGCCGCCGTCGACCGCGCGGTGACGACGCTCGCGCACGCGGCACGGCAAGCAGCCTGATCACCACTGCGGCTCCGCCATGACTGCGCCGCCCGATCCCACGCACAAGACCGTCGTCCTGGTTGTGGATGACAATGCACCGATGCGCATGGTCGCCATGGCGATGCTGCGCAGTCTTGGCTATACCCCGCTGGAAGCCGACGGGCCCCCTGCCGCCCTTGCTCTCTTGGAGTCGCGGCGCGACGTGGCGCTCGTCCTGATGGACATCGTCATGCCCGGCGGCATGTCCGGAATCGAACTCGCCGCGGAGCTGCGCCGGCGCAATCTGGCGCCTCAGATCCTGTTCACGTCGGGCTTTGCCAATGCGAACCAGGCAGGCGAGCTCGAATTGAGCGACGACGAATTGCTCTCCAAGCCTTACCGCAAGGCCGACCTCGCGCACCGGATCAAAGCCCTCCTCGCCGGCGCGCCGAAGAATTAGGGTTCAGCCGCGCATCCGCTCGCCGCGGGGATCGAAGAGCGGCTGGCGGGCGAGCTGTGCAGGCCGCCATTGGCCCATGATCTCGACCTCGAATTTTCCATCTGGCTCGGCGAGGCCGGCTGGTACGTAGCCGAGCGCCACCGACTTGCCGACATGGTGGGCATAGCCGCCCGAGGTGATCCACCCCACGACCTTGCCATCGCGCGCGACCGGCTCGTCGCCAATGACGTCGACCCCGGCATCGGCGACGACAAAGGTCACGAGCCGGCGCTCCGGCCCCTTGTCGCGCTCCGCCTGGGCGGCTTCCCGGCCGATGAAATCGTTCTTGCGCAGATCGACGAAGCGATCGAGTCCCGCCTCGAACGGACCGTAGATCGGCCGGTATTCGCGCGCCCACGATCCGAAGCTCTTTTCCAGTCGCAGCGAGCCGAGCGCGCGGCTGCCGATCAGCTTGAGCCCGAGATCGGCACCGTGCGCGCGCAGCAGGTCGTAGAGAGCCAGCTGGTACTCAGTGTTGACCCAGATCTCGTAGCCGAGATCGCCCGTGTAGGTCAGGCGACCGACCTGGGCCGGCACCATGCCGAGATCCATGGCGCGGAACGACATGAATGGAAAGGCCTCGTTCGAAACGTCGGCCACGGTGAGACGCGCGAGCAGCTTGCGCGATCTTGGGCCGGCGATCGAGAAGCCGACCATCTCGCTGCGCAGCGAGCGCATCGCGACGCCGCGCTCGAGATGGGCTTCAAACCAGCGCATGTGGTATTGCTCGGCGGGCCCGGAGCCGAAGATGTAGAAGCGTTCCGGGGCGGCCTTGGCAACCGTGAAGTCGCCGATCAGCTTGCCCTCGCGATTGAGCATCGGCGACAGGACGATGCGGCCTTCACGCGGCATGCGGTTGGCGAGCATGCGCGACAGCCACGCCTCGGCGCCGGGCCCGGTCACCTCGTATTTGGCGAAGTTGGAGGTCTCGAGCAGGCCGACGGCATGGCGTACCGCGCGGCACTCCTCGGCGACGGGCGCATGGGCGTTCGAGCGCTTGAACGTCACCTCCTCCACCGGCTCCATGCCCTTCGGCGCGAACCACAGCGGATATTCGAGGCCGTAGGAGACGCCGAAGACCGCGCCCTCCCTCTTGAGGCGGTCATAGACCGGCGTCGTGCGCAGCGGCCGCGCCGCCGGCAGCTCTTCGTTGGGAAAACGGATGCGGAAGCGGCGCGAATAGTTCTCACGCACCTTGGCATTGGTGTAGGCCATGCTCGCCCAGTCGCCGAATCGCGCGACGTCCATGCCCCAGACATCGGCGCCCGGATCGCCGTTGACCATCCAGTTGGCGAGCGACAGGCCGACGCCGCCGCCCTGGCTGAACCCGGCCATGACGCCGACCGCGACCCAATAGTTCCTCAGGCCCCGGATCGGGCCGATCAGCGGGTTGCCGTCGGGCGCAAAGGTGAAGGGGCCGTTGACCACCTTCTTGATGCCGGCCTTTTCGATCGCCGGATAGTGCTTGAAGCCGACCTCGAGGCTGGGCGCGATGCGATCGAGATCGGGCTGGAGCAGCGCATAGGTGAAGTTCCACGGCGTCTCGCGCTCCGACCAGGGCTGGCCGGCGCGCTCGTAGGTGCCCATCAGCATGCCCTTGCCTTCCTGGCGCATGTAGATTTCGCCTTCGAAGTCGATGATGTGCATCATCTCCTTCTTGGACGCGGCGACCTCGGGGATTTCCTCGGTGATCAGATACTGGTGCTCCATGGCGAGCACCGGCAGCTCGAGCCCGACCATGCGGCCGACCTCGCGCGCCCACAGCCCGCCGCAGTTGACGACGTGCTCGGCGTGGATGTTGCCCTTCTCGGTGATGACGTCCCAGGTGCCGTCGCCGCGCTGCTTGACGTCGGTGACCTTGGTGAAGCGATAGATCTCCGCACCCTGGATGCGCGCTGCCTTGGCATAGGCATTGGTCACGCCCGAGGGATCGACGTGGCCTTCGATTGGATCGTAAAGCGCGCCGACGAAATGCTTCTTGTCCATCAGCGGGAACAGCTTCTGGGCCTCGTCGACCGACATCATGTCGAGTTCCATGCCGAGATAGCGGCCGCGCGCCTGCACCATCTTGAGCCAGTCCATGCGCTCGGGCGTGCCGGCGAGCATCAGGCCACCGGTGATGTGCACGCCGCAGGACTGGCCTGAGATCCGCTCGATCTCCTCGTAGAGCTTGATGGTGTATTGCTGCAGCTTCGCGACGTTGGGATCGCCGTTGATCGTGTGCATGCCGCCCGCGGCGTGCCAGGTCGATCCCGAGGTCAGCTCATCGCGCTCGATCAGCACGACGTCTTTCCAGCCCGCCTTGGTCAAATGGTAGAGCACGCTGCAGCCGACGACACCGCCGCCGATGACGACGACCTGGGCCTGGGACTTCATGGATTTCCCCCCGACATGACGCACCACGGCCGCCGCATCCTTCGGAGCGGCCGGAGCCAAAGATCGGCGATGGTAGCACCGCCGACTTGGCAGGCGGCGTCGGATTCATGAGCCTCAGCGACCGGCTGTGCAGGGGTGGGGCGACGCGGGGTTGACAGCCCTTGCGGCGGCGGCCAGCCTCGGCGCCATGTGGGATTCGCTGTGGATCAACGCGCGTCTCGCCACGATGACCGCGGGCACGCCGTTCGGCCTGATCGATCGTGGCGCCGTCGGCCTGTCGGCCGGCCGCATCGTGTGGCTCGGCGACATGGTGGCGCTTCCGGCGGCGCCGGTCGCTCTCGCGCGCGTAGTCCATGACGCGCACAGCAAGGTCATGACGCCCGGATTGGTCGACTGCCACACGCACATCGTCTATGTCGGCGACGGTTTGAGCGATTTCGAGATTCTGACTCGGGGCGGCACCCGCGCCGACATGCTGGCGGCGGGCGGCGGCATCCTCGGCCTCGCCATGCGCACGCGGCGGGCCGAGCCGGAACGTATTGCCGCCGAAAGCCGCAAGCGGGTCGCACGCCTGGTTGCGGCGGGCGTCACCACCATGGAGAGCAAGTCGGGCGCCGGCCTCGACCTCGAGACGGAGCTCACGACCATGCGCATCTCGCGCCAGCTCGGCCGCGAGCTGCCGCTGACCGTGGTCTCGACCTATCTCGGCGCGCACGCGATCGCGCCGGAATACCGCGACCGGCTCGACGACTATGTCGAGTTCATGGCGCGCACCGTGCTGCCCGCCGCCATGCGCGAAGGTCTGGTCGACGCGGTCGACGGTTTCTGCGACGCGTGGGGCTACTCGCCGCAGCAGATGACGCGGCTCTTCGAGGCCGCCACCGCGCATGGACTGCCGGTCAAGCTCCACGCCGAGCAATACCGCGATTTCGGCGCGGCCGAAGTGGTCGCGCGCTTCCGCGGCCTGTCGGCCGACCACCTCGAATACATCGGCGAACCGGCAATCCGCGCCATGGCCGAGGCCGGCACGGTGGCGACCCTGCTGCCCGGCGCCAACTGGACGCTGGGCGAGACAAAGCGGCCACCGGTCGCGCTCTTGCGCCGCCACGGCGTGCCGATCGCGCTCGCCACCAATTGCAACCCGGTCAGCTCGCCGACCACGTCGCCCACCATGATGATGAACATGGGCTGCCGCATGTTCGGCCTGACCACCGAGGAGGCGCTCGCCGCCTTCACCCGTGTCGGCGCGCAGGCGCTGGGCTTGCAGGCGAGCCGCGGCACGATCGAGATCGGCAAGGTCGCCGATCTCGCCCTTTGGGACGTCGAAAAGCCGGGCGAGCTCGCCGCGAGCATCGCCGACAATCCATGCCTTGCCGTGATCAAGGGCGGCACCGTCATCTATCGCGCATCCGAGCCCAGCTTCGAGGCAGCGACACATGGCCAAGCCTGAGACGACCATCATCCGCCATGCCGCCTGGGTGGTCGCCTGGGACGAGGCGCGGCAGAGCCACGTCTATCGGCGCGACATCGACGTCGCGTTCGCCGGCGATACGATCGTGGCTGTGGGTTCGATCCCGGCCGGGCCCGACAAGATTCATGAGATCGACGGGCGCAGCATGCTGGTGACGCCGGGCTTCGTCGACGTCCATGCCCATCCGACCTCCGAGCCGATGATCAAGGGGCTGACCGACGAGATCGGCAGCACCAAGCTCTACCAGAGCTCGCTCTACGAATACCTTTTCCTCTTTCGGGCCGATGCCGCGGGCATGCGGGCGGCGGCCGAGGTGGCGCTCTGCGAGCTGCTGCAATCCGGCGTCACCACGCTCTGCGACCTGTCGATCGACCACGAGGGCTGGCTCGACGTGCTCGGCGAGAGCGGCATGCGCGTCTATGCCGCGCCGATGTTCCGTTCGGGCCGCTGGTTCACCAGCAACGGCCACGAGGTTCGCTACGAGTGGAACGAGAAGGCCGGGGAGCAGGCGATGGAAGCCGCGCTCGGCACCATCGAGCGGGCGCGCCAGCACCCGTCAGGCCGTCTCTCGGGCATGGTCTGCCCGGCCCAGATCGATACCTGCACGCCCCAGCTCATCCGCGACGCGGTCGCCGCCGCGCACGAACGCCGTCTCACCCTTCAGATCCATGCCGCGCAGAGCGTGGTCGAGTTCCAGGAGATCATGCGCCGGCATGGCAAGACGCCGATCGAATGGCTGCACGAGCTGGGCGCGCTGGGCCCGAACGCGCTCATCGGCCACGGCATCTTCCTCGATCATCACGACTGGCTGCATTGGCCGAGCCGAACAGACCTCGGTCTACTGGCAGAGACGGGCGCGACAGTCGCCCATTGCCCGACCGTCTTCTCGCGCCGAGGCATCACGCTGCAGGATTTCGGCAGCTATCGACAGGCCGGCATCAATCTCGGCATCGGGACGGACACGTTTCCGCACAATTTCATCGAGGAGATGCGCACGGCCGCAATTGCCGCGCGCATCACGCGCGGCGATGTCCACGCCGTGCGCACGACCGACATCTTCAATGCGGCGACGCTCGGCGGCGCCCGCGCGCTCGGCCGCGGCGACCTCGGCCGCATCGCGGTCGGCACCAAGGCCGACCTCGTCCTGACCGACGCGACCCATCCCGCCATGCGCCCGGTCTACGATCCCGTGCGCAGCCTGATCTACTCGGCCGGCGAGCGCGCGGTACGCCATGTCTTCGTCGCCGGACGCCAGGTCGTGCGCGACGGCAAGGCGCTCGCCTTCGATCATGCCGACGCCGCTGGGCGGCTCGAGGAGGCGCAGAAGCGCGCGATCGAGAAGGCTCCCGGTCTCGACTGGGCACGCCGTCCGATCGGGCAGATATCGCCGCCGACGTTTGAGCAAATCCCCTGACGAATTTCGGCGGTCCGCACGCACACTGACATCGGACGTTTGCGCCCCGACGTTTGAACCTTATATTGGGTCTTCAGGAAGTCGTGTGG
>VGDO01000257.1 GCA_016869645.1 Alphaproteobacteria bacterium | reverse complement strand
ATCGCTGCTCGCCGATCTCGCCACGCTCACCCGCAACACCGTCCGCTTCGGCCGCGCAGCCTCCTTCCCGGTGCTCGCCACCCCGACCGAAATCCAGCGCCGCGCACTCGATCTGCTCGCCGTCAAGCCCAGCCTGTAGTCAGGACCCGCAGACAAACGCGAGTCACATCAGTGGCTTGGTCAAAATTCGGGCAAAGTTCAGATTAACCAACCGGTCGCGAAAAATCCGCGGACGTAGGCGAGGGGACGTGGCCAAGGGGATCGACAAGCGCAAGATCGAGTCCAAGCGCAAGCGCAGGCAAATGCTCGATCCGTCGCGGCGGGCGTTGGCCCAGGCCAAGACCGGAGAGCCGACCCGGCTGGAACGCGAAACGATGCTCGAGACATTGGGCGGCCAGCTCGCCCGCATCGACATGCGCGTGGCGCAGGACGTCGACAATGTGCGTCACACGCGCAGGGGCGCCTTGCCCCTCGGCTTCCTGATGTATCCACTCAAGGGCCCGAAGGGCGAAGAGCTGACCGATGTCGCCATCGGCGGATTGGGGCTGAGCAGCGACGACATCGAGGCGAGTGAGCATTTCAAGACGCTCAATGCGACCTGCGGCCGGCTCAATCTCAAGCTCCGCCTCGACCATCGATATCTTGCCGATCACCCCGAACTGACGCGCAGCCTGTTCGTCGTCATCGACGGCTGGACGTGAGCGGGCGCGAACGAGGCATGGGCTCGGCATGACCCCCCAACAAGTCCTGGACGTGATCGGCAGGCACGAGCTCTGGCTGCAGCGCCAGCAGGGCGGGTCGCGCGCGAACCTGTCGGGCCTCAACTTGTCGGGCTTTCAGCTCAACCAGCTCAATCTGCAGTCGGCGCGCCTCAGCGGCGCCAATCTGAGCCGCAGCATCATGACCGGTACGGATCTGAGCTACTCCGACATGTTCTGCGCCAATCTCGACTCGGCCGACCTGCGCGATGCGACGCTGATGCGCTCTGATATGCGCGGGGCGCGCGTGCGCGGCGCCAACTTCACCGGCGCCGACCTGACCGAGGCCGATCTGCGCGGCGGTGCGCTGGTCGCCGCGATCGCGTCCGGCCCCGCCACGCTGATCCGCTCCGACCTGTCGCACAGCGCCATGGACGAAGCGACGCTGCGCAGCGCAAACCTGTCGGGCGCCGATCTCTCGAACTCGACCATGGTCGGCGCCAATCTGGAGAACGCGCTGCTGTGCGGCGCGCTGCTGTCGGGCGTCAACCTTGCGGGTGCGCGGCTCAAGGGTGCCGATCTGTCCGGGGCCAACCTGTCCGATGCCTCGCTGGAGGGCGCCGAGCTGGCGGGCGCCAACCTGTCCGGCTGCATTCTCGGCAACACGCGGCTGCAGCGCGCCGATCTGATGGGCGCCAATCTCGAGGCGCTCGATCTCGGCAAGGCCGATCTGACCGGCGCCAAGCTCAGCCGAAGCGAGAAGTCGCTGTCGCGGCCGGTGCGCGAGATCCTGCGCGACCACCAGGTCTGGATCTCGGAAAATGGGCGGCGCGGCACGCGCGCGCAGTTGGTCAAGGCCGATCTCAGCTTCGTCGATTTCAACGACATCAATCTCTCGGGCGCGGAGATGGATCGCGCCATCCTGCGCGGCGCCCGCCTGGTCAAGTCGCAGTTCGTCATGACCGACCTGGCGGGTGCGGACCTGCGCGAGGCCGACCTGGCGCAGGCCGTGATGGACGGTGTCAACCTGGTCGATGCCGACCTGTCCGGCGCGCGGCTCAGCGAGGCCATGCTCGGCGCTGTCGACATCAAGGGGCCGGATGGCAAGAAGACCGGCCGCAAATGGCCGGCCAACCTGGCCGGGGCCAAGCTGGTCAACGCCGACCTGACCGGCGCCGACCTCCGGCACGCCAATCTGACCAATGCCGACCTGACCGGCGCCAAGCTGGGCGGGGCGAAGCTCGAGGGCGCCAACCTTCATCAGGCCCGGGTCGATCAGAGTCAGCTGGCCCAGGCCGACAAATAGTCCGACAAGGGCATGGTCGCCCGAACCGCGAACGGGTCGAACCAACATGCGTTTCGCTGCGTCGATTCTTGCCTTTGCGGTGCTGCTCTGCGGCAGGACGACGTCTGCAGCCTCTGCCGAGGAGCTGGAAGCGCTTGCGCTTCTGCTGGCCATGAGAGGCCATCCTTGCGCCCGCGCGCTCGACTACAGGCGTCAAGACGGCACCCTCGAGGTGATCTGCATTGAACATCGCGGAGGCACGCGTCGCGTCCTCTACGTCGTTGACGCCAGGAGCAGGCGCATTTTCCGTCCTGGTCTCAGCTTGATCTTGGCGAATTAGCCCGCCGCGGACGATTGGACGCATGCTCGTTGGCATCCCAGGCTTGCCCGGGGCGCGCCACGGCCTTATATAAGCGCACGAATTTCCCGGCATATTGGCCCCGGCTGCACGCAAGGACGTGCGAGGGCGGCCGATTTTGCGCCGCTCGGAGCCCGGCATGGAATTGCGCAACATCGCCATCATCGCGCATGTCGACCACGGCAAGACGACGCTGGTCGATCACATGCTGCGCCAGAGCGGCACGTTCCGCGACAATCAACAGGTCGCCGAGCGGGCGATGGATTCGAACGACATCGAGCGCGAGCGCGGCATCACGATCCTCGCCAAATGCACCTCGGTCGCCTGGAAGGGCGCCCGCATCAACATCGTCGACACGCCGGGCCATGCCGATTTCGGCGGCGAGGTCGAGCGCATCCTCAGCATGGTCGACGGCGTGGTGATCCTGGTCGACGCCGCCGAAGGGCCGATGCCGCAGACGAAGTTCGTCACCTCCAAGGCGCTGCGCCTCGGCCTGCTGCCGATCGTCATCATCAACAAGGTCGACCGGTCCGACGCGCGGCCGCACGAGGTACATGACGAGGTGTTCGATCTCTTCGCGGCCCTCGACGCCAACGATACCCAGCTCGATTTCCCGACCTTGTTTGCCTCGGGCAAGAATGGCTGGGCGGTCGCCGACCTGGACGACGAGCGCAAGGACCTGTCGGCATTGTTCGACCTGATCCTCAGTCGCGTCCCGCCGCCCAAGGCCGAGCCCGACAAGCCCTTCGCCATGCTGGCGACCACATTGGAGCTTGATCCCTATCTCGGCCGCGTGCTGACGGGGCGCATCCATGCGGGACGCATCCGGCCGAACACCACGGTCAAGACCATGGACCGCGAGGGCAAGCAGATCGAGACCGGCCGGCTGACCAAGCTGCTTTCCTTCCGTGGCCTGGAGCGCGTACCCGTCGACGAGGCGGTCGCCGGCGACATCGTGGCGATTGCCGGGCTGGTCAAGACGACGGTCGCCGACACGGTGTGCGATCCGCTGGTGACGGAGCCGATCCACGCAACGCCGGTCGACCCGCCGACGCTCGCCATGACCTTCTCGATCAACGACTCGCCGCTCTCCGGCCGAGACGGCGACAAGGTCACCTCGCGGCAGATCCGCGACCGGCTGATGCGCGAGGCCGAGGGCAATGTCGCGATCCGCGTGCGCGAGACCGAGAACGCCGACAGCTTCGAGGTCGCCGGCCGCGGCGAGCTTCAGCTCGGTGTGCTGATCGAGACCATGCGGCGCGAGGGCTACGAACTGTCGATCAGCCGGCCGCGCGTGCTGTTCAAGACCGACCCCGCCACGGGGCAGCGCCTCGAGCCGATCGAGGAGGTGCAGGTCGACGTCGACGACGAGTTCACCGGCGTCGTGGTCGAGAAGATGAGCCAGCGCAAGGCCGAGATGACCGACATGCGGCCGTCGGGCGGCGGCAAGACGCGCATCACCTTCCACGCGCCGTCGCGCGGCCTGATCGGCTATCACGGCGAGTTCCTGACCGACACGCGCGGCACCGGCATCATGAACCGCATGTTCCACGGCTATGCGCCGTTCCGCGGCGCCATTCCCGGCCGTCACACCGGCGTGCTGATCTCGACCGAGAACGGCACGGCGGTCGCCTACGCGCTGTGGAACCTTGAGGAGCGGGGCGCCATGCTGATCGACCCTGGGGTCGACGTCTACCAGGGCATGATCATCGGCGAGCACAGCCGCGGCAACGACCTCGAAGTCAACCCGCTCAAGGGCAAGCAGCTCACCAACATCCGCACCACGTCGAAGGACGAGGCGGTGCGCCTCACTCCGCCGCGCCGGCTGAGCCTCGAGCAGGCGATTGCCTATGTCGCCGACGACGAACTGGTCGAGGTGACGCCCAAGGTGTTCCGCCTGCGCAAGCAGCTGCTCAATCCGCACGACCGCAAGCGCGCGCAGAGAGCCGCCGAGGCGGAGAGCGCCTGAGCGCCTCGCTTTCCGTTTGCAGCGGCGTCCGCTATTGTTGGACGCAGAATTCAACCACTATCCGGGACATCGTCATGCGTTTCCTCGCCTCGATTCTCGCGGCCATCCTTGGTGTTGGACTGATGGCGGCCGATGCCGACGCGCAAGACAAGCGGAACCTCATCTACATGGATCTCAAGGACGGCCGGGTCGTGATCGAGACCAAACCGGACATCGCGCCCAAACACGTGGCCCGCATCAAGGAGCTGGTGAAGCAAGGCTTCTACAACGGCGTGGTGTTCCACCGGGTCATTGCCGGCTTCATGGCCCAGGGCGGCGATCCGACCGGGACCGGCATGGGCGGCTCGGGCAAGAAGATCCCGGCCGAATTCTCCTCGACCAAGCATGTGCGCGGCACGCTCTCGATGGCGCGCGCGGCCGATCCCAACAGCGCCGACAGCCAGTTCTTCATTTGCTTCGGGCCGACACCGAATCTGGATGGTCAGTACACCGTGTGGGGACAGGTGATCCAGGGCATGGAATTCGTCGACAAGATCAAGAAGGGCAGCCCGGCCGAGAACGGCAAGGTCCAGAACCCCGACAAGATCGTCAAAATGCAACTCGCCGAGGATGCCAAAGACTGAGCGCGCCCCGGATTAGTGGAGAAAAGCCGTGATTTACATGGATCTCAAAGACGGCCGTGTCGTCATCGAGACGAGGCCGGATCTCGCCCCCAAGCACGTCGCGCGCATCGACGAGCTGGTCAAGCAAGGCTTCTACGATGGCGTGGTGTTCCATCGTGTCATTCCCGGCTTCATGGCCCAGGGTGGCGATCCGACCGGGACGGGCACCGGCGGCTCGGGCAAGAAGATTCCGGCCGAGTTCTCCTCCACCAAGCATGTGCGCGGCACCTGCTCGATGGCGCGCGCCAACGACCCGAACAGCGCCGACAGCCAGTTCTTCATCTGCTTTGCCGATGCCAGCTTCCTCGACGGCAAGTACACGGTGTGGGGCCAGGTGACCGAGGGCATGGAGCTCGTCGACAAGATCAAGAAGGGCAGCCAGTCGAACAACGGCGCAGTCTCGGATCCCGACAAGATCATCAAGATGCAGCTCGCCGAGGACGCGAAGGACTGACGAACCTTTCATGCCCGACGGAGCTGCGCTGACGCTGTTCCTGGCCGCGGCGTTGATCGTCGCGATCACGCCCGGGCCCGGCATCTTCTACGTCGCCGCGCGCACGCTGGCGGGTGGCCAGGGCGAAGGCCTTGCGTCGACCGCCGGCACGGGGCTGGGCGGCCTGGTTCATGTGGCAGCCGGCGCGGTCGGCGTATCGGCTATCGTGCTGGCCAGCGCTGAGCTTTTCCAACTGCTCAAGCTGGCGGGTGCCGTCTATCTCGTCTATCTGGGCATCCGTGCCATCCGCGAGGCGGGCGCAGCGTCGATGCCGGTGACGGCCGCTGCCACCGGCGCACGCCGCGCCTTTCGCGAGGGCGTCGTGGTCGAGGCGCTCAATCCCAAGACCGCGGCCTTCTTTCTTGCCTTCATACCCCAGTTCATCGCGCCCGACGGCAGCGTTCTGCTGCAGTTCCTGGCGCTCGGCCTGGCATCGGTCCTGCTCAACACGCTGGCGGACGTCGTCGTCGTCCGGCTCGCGGCGTCGCTGCGCACCGGCGCCGCGCGTCATGCCACGCTGATCCGGCGCCTGCGTCAGGGTTCGGGCGTCGTCCTTTGCGGACTCGGCCTTAGCCTCGCCTTCGCGCGCCGGCCGGACTGATGGTGAGGGTGAGGATCAGGATCGGCTGACTGGGAGCGGCCTATCCGAGGTCTGGCTCGTTCGTCGCGTCGGCCTTTGCCTTCTTGGTGCGCTTGCGCGCAGGCGTACCGGCCTTGATCTTGGCCTCGGCCTTTGCCTCAGCTTCCAGCTTGTCGGCAGCTTCCTTGGCAAGACGCAGTGCCCGGAGCCGGACCGTCTTGGCGGCTTCGGCCGTCTGCTTGTTCTGACTTTCGGTCAGCGATTTCGCATCTCGCTCCTTGACCATCTTGTTGAAGACGCTCTGGGCCCTGCGGCGGGATTCGATGGCTTGCAATTCGTCGGATTTCAACACGTGTCGACACTCCTTTGATTGACTCTGGTCGTGTGACGCCCGTCGGGCGGCATTGGTGGTGGAAGAATCGGCCGGCGCACGTGTCCGAGGCGATCTCGTCTCGCGAGCTTGGCTGATCGCGACTAGCTGGAGCGGCGCAAGCCACGGGCGGCACTGGTCGTTGCATCCGGCCATCTGACATGGCCGAGGCCCTGAAATTGCCGAAACGAGGGCCCGAAGAGGCTTCGATCACTATAGCACCTTTCGCAGGGCACGGCGGGTGCCATTTCATGCTGCAACGGCAGGACGCGGCGCAGCCGCAACCGCCGGGCTGCCGGCCTCCCTAAGAGCCGATCCTGAAAGTTGTTGAATCGGACGAATCTGTTGTGATTCATTGTCGGGCACCCGAATCGTATCCGAGGGGTGCACGATGTGGAAGCCCGAGCATCGCCGTGACGCCGCGCGACACGGCC
>VGDO01000256.1 GCA_016869645.1 Alphaproteobacteria bacterium | reverse complement strand
TACATGTGCAGCTTGAATCACGGCACAACCAGCCTGTCGAGCCCCTCAAACAAATTACATGACTACCGTCAAAGCCAAAATCCCCGCACTTTCAATTGCTTAGCTCGAAAATGGGGCAAAGTTCAGTTTAGACGAAGCGCCGCTTGGTCTACCTGCCGGAAGGTCGAGCGGAGCTCGACCGAACGGCGCAGCGAGACTCGCGCGGCAGCCTCGTCTAGCGGCCCTCGCCAGGCGCCAGGGTCTGGAGCTGCAGCGCGTGCAGCCCGGCTTTGAACTCGTCTTCGAGCAGCGCGTAGACCATGCGCTGGCGCTCGACGCGCGACTTGCCGGCGAAGGCCTGCGAGACGATGGTCAGGCGGAAATGGCTCTCGCCCCCGGGGCGCGCGCCGGCATGACCAGCGTGACGGTGGGAATCGTCCTCGATGTCCAGGCGCTCCGGCGCAAGCGCCCGGGCGAGCTTGACGCGCATGGAGTCCGCGACGGTCACGAGCTAGGAGCCCGGATTGCGCCGACGCCATTCGGCCTCGAGCTCGGCGTCCGTCTTGTAGTGCGGCACGCGGAACAGAAAGATGCGCTTCAGGTTTTGAAGCTTGTGCGGCGTGTCCTTCATCTCGTTTTCCCAGTAGGCGTCGGCCAGCTGGATGTTGCGGTCGGGCTCCATGAGCCAGTGCTTGCGCGCATCGCGCCCGCCGAACACGAAAAGCCGGTCGCGATAGACCTCGAAAATCTCGCCGGTCGTTCCATGGGTCTTGACTGCATAGGGCGTGCCGTTCGAGCACGCTCCGCCATAGGCCGGCACGAAGCGCGCGGGATTGGCAAGGAACGCTCGCCGATGCTCGTCACTGATGAAGCAGTAGGTCAGTCCCTCGTGGTCTGCCTTGATTGCGGGATCGCCCTTGACCGCTCGCTGCTGGGTGAAATAGGCGACCGGATCATGGCCGCGCAGCATCAGGAGTTTGTCGGGTCCGTCTTCGACAGTGTTGCGGAGAGTGCCGCACGCGGACAGCAGAAGCAGCAGGCCGACGAGCGCGGCACCGGCGCCGGCGTGTCGGATCGCAAGGCGTGAGATTCTCGTCATTGTTTGATCCTCATGCGCGCCGGCGCCGCATATGGCCGGCGGACGACAGCCTATGTGTCGGCAAGCAGGGTCAAAGTCAAGCCAGGGCGCGCAACCAGGTTCGCTGCGGTGAGACAATTCGCCGGCCTATTCCGGAGCGTGCACCGCTGAAACTGCGGTCGAGACCGCATATATCTGCGGATGCGACGCGGCGGCATGCGCCCCCTGCGCTTGCGCTCGCCACAGGGCGCCCGCATACTGCCAAAATGGTCAAGTTTGACGCCATGCACACATTCGAGCTCCATCCGCGGACGGCCGGCGACAACGGCGCCGGCACGCAGCTGCGCATGTGCAATGCGCCGGAATGCCGGGCCGAGGGGCTCTATCGTGCCCCGGTCTCGCGCCACCGTCTGACCGAGTACTACTGGTTCTGCCTCGACCATGTCCGGAGCTACAACGCCTCCTGGAACTTCTATGCCGGGATGAGCGAAAGGGAGATCGAAGCCTACAACCGCGCCGATACGACGTGGTGGCGGCCAACCTGGCCGTTGGGCGGCAAAGGCGGCCATGGCAGCGGCGCCGATCGGACTCGGCGCTCCGGCTTCGATGCACGCCGCTTCGGCGCCGAGAATATTCGCGACGGCTTCGGCTTTTTCACCGATGCCGAGGGTCGGACCGAAGGGCGCCGCCGGGCCCCGCCGAGGACCGGAAATTCGGATCAGGAAGCGTTGCAGATCATGGACTTGCCGCCCAATGCCGAGTGGGGCCAGATCAAGGCCCGCTACAAGGAGCTGGTCAAGGCGCACCACCCCGACGCAAATGGGGGCGACAAGGCGGCCGAGGAGCGGCTAAAATCAATCAATCAGGCCTATACCACGTTGAAGAAGAGCCTTTCGCCGTGACTGCCTGACCGTCGCCGCGGCGCTCATCGGGCTGCCGCGCGGTGGATTTCGCACTTTTCGGCTCGTCACTCGCTTCGACCGGGCTGGCCCTTCGGTCGGGCTTTTTGGGACTCGGGACACATCATGGTTTCTGTCACCACATCGGACGCTTCCGCCAAGACCGGCGGCCGTCCGGACATCAAGGTTTCGGTACGTCAGACCTTCGGCTTCGACACGGACATGCAGGTGCCGGCGTTCAGCACGCCGACGGACCTCGTTCCCGACATCGACGAGGCGTATCACTTCGACCGCGATACGACGTTCGCCATCCTGGCCGGCTTCGCGCACAACCGGCGCGTCATGATCCAAGGCTACCACGGCACCGGCAAATCGACGCATATCGAGCAGGTCGCCGCCCGGCTGAACTGGCCATGCATCCGGGTCAACCTCGACAGCCATATCAGCCGCATCGACCTGATCGGCAAGGATGCGATCGTGCTGCGCGAGGGCAAGCAGGTGACCGAGTTCCGCCAGGGCATCCTGCCCTGGGCGCTGCAGAATCCATGCGCGCTGTGCTTCGACGAATACGATGCCGGCCGCGCCGACGTCATGTTCGTGATCCAGCGCGTGCTCGAAGTCGACGGCAAGCTGACGTTGCTCGACCAGAACACCGTCATCCGTCCGCATCCGTCGTTCCGCCTGTTCTCGACCGCCAACACGGTCGGCCTCGGCGACACGACCGGCCTCTATCACGGCACGCAGCAGATCAACCAGGGCCAGATGGACCGCTGGAACATCGTGGCGACGCTCAACTACCTGCCGCACGATGAGGAGACCAAGATCGTGCTGGCCAAGACGCCGAGCTACGACACGACCGAGGGGCGGCAGACGATCTCGTCCATGGTCACGCTCGCCGATTTGACGCGGGCCGGCTTCATCGCCGGCGACATCTCGACCGTCATGTCGCCGCGCACGGTCATCACCTGGGCGGAGAATGCCAAGATCTTCAACGACATTGCCTTCGCATTCCGGGTCACCTTCCTGAACAAGTGCGACGAGGTCGAGCGCTCGACGGTGGCCGAGTATTACCAGCGTTGCTTCGGCACGGAGCTCCCGGAGAGCGGCGTCAAGACGCACAAGGCCTGACGCGTCGGAACTGGGGTTGCCGACGATGAGCGACGCCGAGACACCGCTCGAAAGCTTCAAGTGCGCGACCGCCGCGACCATGCGCGCGATCGCCGAGCGCGACGATCTCGAGGTCGGCTTCGGCGCGGATCAGCCGGGCCTGCAGGGCACGCGCGCACGCCTGCCGCAGCCCGGCCGCGACCTGAAGCTGGCCGACGTGGCCCAGGTGCGCGGCGAAGCGGATTCCATCGCGCTTCGGCTGCGCTATCACAACGACCGTATTCATGCCCGGCGGCTGCCCAAGGGCCAGACCGCGCGCTCGATCTTCGAGGCGGTCGAGCAGGCGCGCTGCGACGCGCTGGGCGCCCGACGCATGGCCGGCTGCGCCCAGAACCTGACGGCTGCGCTCGAGGAGCGTTATCGCCGCAAAGGCTTCGAGCGCATGAGCGAGAAGAGCGAGGTCAACCTCGTCGAGGTGCTGCGGCTGATGGCGCGCGAATGCCTGACCGGCGAAGCGCCGCCGACCGCGGCCCGGCATGTGGTCGAGCTGTGGCGCCCCTGGCTCGAGGCGCGCGCCGGCCGGGACTTCCAGGAATTGGCGCGCACCTGCGACAACCAGGACGCCTTCGCGCGCGCGGTGCGCAAGCTGATCAGCGATCTCGATCTCGACCTCGGCGACGACCAGGGCGAGGAAGACGAGCCCGAGCAGGCCGAGGGTCAGGACGATTCCGGCCAGTCCGAGCAGAATGCCGAGTCCGGTCAGCGCGGGTCGGCCGATGCCTCGGTCGCGACCGACGGCATGCCCCAGGAGGCGCAGCCCGGCGACGACGCCGAGGACGGCGGCGAAGAGGTCGATGGCGAGCTGTCGCCCGGATCGGGCGACGAGCAGCCGGGCCAGCCGGGCGCGCCGCAGCGCTGGCCGAACCGAGGCATGGGCGATAACCGCGAGCCGGCCTATCACGCGTTTGCCAGCGAGTTCGACGAGATCGTGCCGGCCGACGAGCTGTGCGATGCCGAGGAACTGGCGCGGTTGCGCATGCTGCTCGACCAGCAACTGGTCAGCCTGCAGGGTGTCATCGGCAAGCTCGCCAACCGGCTGCAGCGCCGCCTGCTCGCCAAGCAGTCGCGCGCCTGGGAATTCGATCTCGACGAGGGCATGCTGGATGCCGGCAAGCTGGCGCGCATCGTGGTCAACCCGATGCAGCCGCTGTCCTACAAGATCGAGAAGGAAACCCAGTTCCGCGACACGGTGGTGACGCTGTTGATCGACAATTCCGGCTCGATGCGCGGCCGGCCGATCACGATAGCTGCCATGAGCGCCGACATCCTCGCGCGCACGCTCGAGCGGTGCGGCGTCAAGGTCGAGATCCTCGGCTTCACGACGCGCGCCTGGAAGGGCGGGCAGTCGCGCGAGCGCTGGATCGCCCAAGGCAAGCCGGCCAATCCGGGGCGGCTCAACGATCTGCGCCACATCGTCTACAAGTCGGGCGACGCGCCGTGGCGGCGCGCGCGCAAGAGCCTGGGCCTGATGCTGCGCGAAGGCATCCTCAAGGAGAATATCGACGGCGAGGCGCTGCTGTGGGCGCACAACCGCCTGATCCAGCGCACCGAGGAGCGACGCATCCTCATGGTCATCTCCGACGGCGCGCCGGTCGACGATTCGACCCTGTCGGTCAATCCAGGCAACTACCTCGAGCGTCACCTGCGCGACGTCATCCGCTACATCGAGACGCGCTCGCCGGTCGAGCTGATCGCGATCGGCATCGGCCACGACGTGACGCGCTACTACCGGCGGGCCGTCACCATCGTCGACGCCGAGCAGCTCGGCGGCACCATGATGGAGAAACTGGCCGAGCTGTTCGACGAGGACGACCAGCCGAACACGCGCCGGACAGCGCGCAAGCGCGCGGGCTAATCGGATTCCGGCAGGGCCTTTTCAGGCCGGCCAATTCCCTTCATGCTGGCTCCGAATGAGGGCGCGGGTCCGCCCGAAGGCGGGCCCGCCCCCGGGTTTCTGCGCCGGCACAGCCGGCGGCGGATCGAGAACAGTTTCACAGGAGGCGGGAGATGACTGGAAGATTGGCATTGTTGGGCAAGACGCTGGCTGCGCTTGCGGCGGCACTGGTCCTGTCGGTGGCGGCAGCCGCGCAGCAGACCGCAACGACCGTCAAGGTCACGTTCCTCCACACCAACGACGTCTACGAGATCACGCCGGTGCGCGGCTGGGGCGGCTTTGCGCCGCTGATGACGCTGCTCAAGCAGGAACGCGCGGCCAATCCGAACACGCTTACCACCTTCGGCGGCGACCTGATTTCGCCCTCGGTCATGTCGGGCCTGACCAAGGGCGCGCAGATGGTCGAGATGATGAATGCCGTGAAGACCGACCTCGCCGTCCTCGGCAACCACGAGTTCGATTTCGGCGACGACGTGCTCAAGCAGCGCATGGCAGAGTCGAAGTTCCCCTGGCTCGTCACCAACGTGGCGGGGGGGGACGGCAAGCCGTTCAACGGCGCGCCGACGCTCCATGTTCGCGATTTCGGCGGCATCAAATTCGGCTTTTTCGGCCTCCTCACCCCCGAGACGCACTCGCTGGCGAGCCCGGGCAAGGACACCAAATTCCTGCCGATCATCGAGACCGCTAACCAGGCGATCAAGGACCTCAAGGCTCAGGGCGCCGAGATCATCGTCGCCCTCACTCATCTGAAGATCGACGAGGACCGCGATCTGGTCAAGAAAGCCCGGGGCATCCACCTCGTGCTCGGCGGCCACGACCACGATCCCATCACCTTCCACGAAGGCGACATCCTCATCCACAAGGCGGGTTACGATGCCCGCTTTCTCGCTGCGATCGACCTCACGGTGACGCGCACGCCGCAGCAGCAGGGCGCGCCGCGCTACACCATCGTGCCGGCCTGGCGCATGATCGCGAACTACAACGTGGCGCCCGACGCGGAGATCGCCGCGCTGGTCAAGAAGCACACCGACAAGCTCGACGCCGAGCTCAACGTCGCCGTCGGAAAGACCGCGACGCCGCTCGACAGCCGGCGCAACGAGGTGCGCGCAGTGGAAGCCGCAATCGGCAATCTGATTGCCGACGCGGTCCGCGAAGCGGTCGGCGGCGATGTCGGGCTGGCCAATGGCGGCGGCATCCGCGGCGACAAGACCTACGAGGCCGGCACGACGCTCACCCGCAAGGACGTGCTGACGGAGCTGCCGTTCGGGAACAAGACGGTGCTGCTCGAACTCAGCGGTGCCGATCTCAAGGCGGCGATGGAGCACAGCGTCGGACAGGTCGAGCAGAAGCAGGGTCGCTTCATGCAGATCTCGGGCATGACGCTGGTCTACGATCCCAAGCAGCCTGCGGGCTCGCGCGTGGTCGAGATCAAGGTGGGCGGACAGCCGCTCGACGCCCGGAAGATGTACAAGGTCGCGACCAACGAGTACGTGGCCGCCGGCGGCGACGGCTTCGAGATCCTGAAGAAGGGCAAGTCCCTGATCGACGAAAGCGCGGCCAAGCTGATGGCCACGCAGGTCATGGAGTACATCCAGGCCAAGGGTACCGTGTCGCCCAAGGTCGAGGGCCGCATCACGGCCAAATAGACACCATTTCACATCGACCGAGGCAAAGGCCCGTCCGACCGGACGGGCCTTTGTTCTTCCCGGGCGTCCAACGGACGACGCGAGGGATGGTAGGTCCCGGAACGCGGCACTCCATCGGCTGAGAACGGCGGGTCATGCTGCGCCCCACGCGGGCGCATTCGGCTCATCTGTGTTAGGGCCCGTAAGACAATAAACG
>VGDO01000255.1 GCA_016869645.1 Alphaproteobacteria bacterium | reverse complement strand
ACAACCAGCCTGTCAAGCCCCTCAAACAAATTACATGACTACCGTCAAAGCCAAAATCCCCGCACTTTCAATTGCTTAGCTCGAAAATGGGGCAAAGTTCAGGCTAGACGACCTGCCGCTGGCGCTCGGGCGGGGGCCTGCCTTGCCTTCGCCGGCCGACGCAGTTATAACCTGCCCTCCCTTCGGGGACCCAGGACCGCGCCGCGGCGATGAAACGGGCATGCCCGGCCGGCCAGAGCACAGAGATTTTTTCTGTGCATTCAACATCTTAAGGAGATCGAAATGCCCAAGATGAAGACCAAGAGCGGGGCCAAGAAGCGCTTCCGCTTCACCGCCACGGGCAAGGTCAAGATGAGCCCGGCCAAGAAGCGCCACATGCTCATCAACAAGCCGAAGAAGATGAAGCGCAAGGCGCGCGGCATGGAGATCATGCGCGAGCGCGACGCCAATCTTGTGCGCATCTACATGCCCTACGCGAGGTAAGCCATGGCACGCGTCAAGAGGGGCGTCACCGCCCACCGCCGTCACAAGGAGATGGTCGACCGCGCCGCCGGCTATGTCGGCCGCGCCAGCACCAATTTCCGCATCGCCATCGAGAAGGTCGAGAAGGCGCTGCGCTATGCCTATCGCGACCGGCGTGCGCGCAAGCGCGAGTTCCGCGCGCTGTGGATCCAGCGCATCAATGCCGGCGCGCGGCTCAACGGCCTGACCTATGCGACCTTCATGGCCGGCATCAAGCGCGCGGGCATCGAGATCGACCGCAAGGTGCTGGCCGATCTTGCCGTGCGCGAGCCCGACGCGTTTAAGGCCCTGGCAAGCCAAGCCCAGGCCGCTCTCGCCAAATAGCTGAACGACGAGGAGCCGGCTGACCGGCCCCTCGTTTCGCCAGACATTCCAGGAGGGGCCGGGTCCGACGGCCCCTCTTTGCGCTTGGAAGAACGTCATGCAGGAACAGATCGATCGACTGAAGGGCGACACGCTCGGCCGCATCGCCGCCGCCGCGGACGCTGCGGCGCTCGACCAGGTGCGGGTGTCGGCGCTCGGCAAGAAGGGCGACATCACCGAGATGATGAAGCAGCTCGGCCGGCTGACGCCCGACGAGCGCCGCACGACCGGCCAGCTTCTCAACGCGCTGAAGGACGAGGTGACAGCCGCGATCGCCGCGCGCGAGGCCGAGTTCCGCAGCGCTGCCATCGACGCCAAGCTGTCGAACGAGCGGATCGACATGACGCTCCCGGCGCGTCCCGACGCGGGCGGCCGCATCCACCCCGTGAGCCAGACCATCGACGAGCTGACGGCGGTGTTCGGCGAAATGGGCTTCACGGTCGCCGAAGGACCGGACATCGAGGGCGACTTCTACAATTTCACCGCACTCAACATTCCGCCCGAGCATCCGGCCCGCCAGGCGCACGACACCTTCTACCTGCCGCCCGCGGCCGATGGCTCGACCGTGCTGCTGCGCACGCATACCAGCCCCGTGCAGATCCGCACCATGCAGCAGGTCAAGCCGCCGATCCGTATCATCGTGCCCGGGCGCACCTATCGCTGCGACTACGACGCGACGCATTCGCCGATGTTCCATCAGGTCGAGGGACTGGTGGTCGACGAGACGAGCCACATGGGCCATCTCAAGGGCTGCCTGATCGAATTCTGCCGCGCTTTCTTCGGCATTGACGATCTGCCCGTGCGGTTCCGGCCGAGCTACTTCCCGTTCACCGAGCCGTCGGCCGAGGTCGACATCGGCTGCAGCCGTGCCGGCGGCGAGCTCAGGATCGGCGCCGGCGGCGACTGGCTGGAGATCCTGGGCTGCGGCATGGTGCATCCGAAGGTGCTGGCCAATTGCGGCATCGATCCGCAACGCTACCAGGGGTTCGCCTTCGGCATGGGGATCGAGCGCATCGCGATGCTGAAATACGGCATCCCCGATCTGCGCACTTTTTACGAGTCCGATCTGCGCTGGTTGCGTCACTACGGTTTCGTGCCGCTCGACGTGCCGTCGATGACGAGTGGGCTCAGCCAATGAAGTTCACGCTGTCCTGGCTGAAGAGCCATCTCGACACCACCGCCGGCGTCGACGAGATCGCGCGCACATTGACCATGCTCGGGCTCGAGGTCGAAGCGGTCGCAGACCGCGCGGCGGCGCTCGCTCCCTTCGTGGTCGGCTACGTCGTCAAGGCCGAACCTCACCCGCAGGCCGACCGGCTGCGCGTCTGCCAGGTCGAGACGGGCAGCGGTCAGGTCCAGGTCGTGTGCGGCGCGCCCAACGCACGCACCGGCATGAAGGGCGTCTTCGCCGCGTCGGGCACCACCATTCCCGGTACGGGTCTCAATCTCAAGAAGACCATGATCCGCGGCGTCGAATCGAACGGCATGCTGTGCTCGGCGCGCGAAATGGGCCTGGGCGAGGACCATGACGGCATCATCGACCTGCCGGCAGACGCGCCGGTCGGGCAGCCCTTCGCCAAGGTGCTGGGGCTCGATGATCCGATCTTCGACATCTCGATCACGCCCAACCGCGCCGACTGCCTGGGCGTGCGCGGCGTCGCGCGCGATCTGGCCGCGGCCGGACTCGGCCGGCTCAAGCCGTTTGACGATGCCAAAGTGGCGGGCAGCTTCGACAGCCCGCTGAAATGGCGCATCGATGCGTCGGAGACCGACTGTCCCGTGGTCGCCGGCCGCTATTTCCGCGGCGTCAAGAATGGCGAGAGCCCGCAATGGCTCAAGGACCGGTTGACCGCCATCGGCCTCCGGCCGATCTCGGCGCTGGTCGACATCACCAATCTGGTGATGATGGATCTCGGCCGTCCGCTGCATGCCTATGATGCCGACAAGGTCAGGGGCGGCGAATTGATCATCCGCCGTGCGCGCAAGGGCGAGAGCTTCGCCGCACTCAACGGCAAGACCTATGAGCTCGATTCGGAGATGCTGGTGATCGCCGACGCCGAGGGCGCCGACGATCTGGCCGGCATCATGGGCGGCGAGCGCACGGGCTGCTCGGCGACGACCACCAACATGTTCCTCGAGGTCGCGATCTTCGATCCCGTGCTGACTGCGGCGACCGGACGCCGTCTCGACCTTCAGTCCGACGCGCGTTACCGCTTCGAGCGTGGCCTCGACCCGACCTCGCACTGGTGGGGCGCGGAGGTCGCGGCACGTCTCGTCCAGGAGATCTGCGGTGGCACGGCGAGCCACATCACGGTCGCTGGCGACGAGCCGACCTGGCGCCGCACCGTCGGTTTCCGTCCGTCGCGCCTGGCGGGTCTCGGCGGCATCGACGTGCCGGCCGCCGATGCCCGGCGCATTCTCGGCGAGCTCGGCTTCACGGTGGCCGACAAGGGCACGAGCTGGGACGTCTCGCCGCCCTCCTGGCGTGGCGATATCGAGGGCGAGGCCGACATCGTCGAGGAGGTGACGCGCGTCCACGGATTCGATCGCATCGCGCCCGTGTCGATGCCGCGCATGACGCCGCTGCCGCTGCCGGCCACCACGCCGCAGCAGCGCCGCGCCGGCACCGCCAAGCGCACGCTGGCCGCGCGTGGTTTGGTCGAAGCGGTGACCTATTCATTCCTGCCGGGCGCCCACGCCAGGCTGTTCGGCGGCGGTGCGCCGGAGATGACGCTCGTCAATCCGATCAGCGCCGAACTCGACGCGATGCGTCCGTCGATCCTGCCCAATTTGATCGCCGCGGCGGGTCGCAATGCCGACCGCGGTGTGGTCGATCTCGGCCTGTTCGAGGTCGGCCCGCAGTACCGCGACACGACGCCCGGCGGTCAGTCGCTGGTTGCCGCGGGGTTGCGTGTCGGCCACAGCGGGCCGCGCCACTGGCTGGAGCGGCCGCGCGCGGTCGACGCCTATGACGCCAAATCCGATGCGCTGGCGCTGCTGGCGGCACTCGGCGCGCCGACCGACAATGTGCAGATCACTGGCGATGCGCCCTCCTGGTATCACCCCGGGCGTTCGGGCACGGCCCGGCTGGGCGCCAATGTGCTCGCATGGTTCGGCGAGATTCATCCGCGCGTGCTCGCGGCGATGGGCGTCGGCACCGGAAGCGTCCTCGTCGGCTTCGAGGTCTTCGTCAACGCCCTGCCGCCGCCCAAGGCCAAGAAAGGGACGGCGCGTCCGCTGCTCAAGCTGTCGCCCTACCAGGCGGTCGAGCGCGATTTTGCCTTCGTCGTCGATGCCGAGGTTTCGGCCGAGAAGCTGCTGCGCGCGGCGCGCGGCGCCGACAAGTCGCTCGTCGCCGATGTGTCGCTGTTCGACGTCTATGCCGGGGCCAATCTGGGTGCCGGCAAGAAGTCGATCGCGATCGCCGTCGTGTTGCAACCGACCGAGCGGACACTGACCGATGCCGAGATCGAAGCCGCATCGGCCAAGATCGTCGCCGCCGTGCAGAAGGCGACGGGTGGCATGCTGCGGACCTGACAGGATCGGTACCAGGCGCCTCGGCGCCACCCTTGCTTGCAGCAGGGGGACCGCCACCCTATGTTCTCAATCGACCAGACAGCGACCGTGACCTTGAAATTCTCGCGATGACCGATCTCGCCCATATCCGCAACTTCTCGATCATCGCCCATATCGATCACGGCAAGTCGACTCTCGCCGATCGGCTGATCCAGCGCTGCGGCGCGCTCGAGGCGCGCGAGATGCGCGAGCAGGTGCTCGATTCGATGGACATCGAGCGCGAGCGCGGCATCACCATCAAGGCGCAGACCGTGCGGCTCGACTACACGGCCGCCAATGGCGAGGCCTACGTCCTCAACCTGATGGACACGCCCGGCCATGTCGATTTCGCCTACGAGGTGAGCCGCTCGCTGGCCGCCTGCGAGGGCTCGCTCCTGGTGGTCGACGCGACCCAGGGAGTCGAGGCGCAGACGCTCGCCAATGTCTACCAGGCCATCGAGGCCAACCACGAGATCGTGCCGGTCCTCAACAAGATCGATCTGCCGGCGGCCGAGCCCGCGCGCGTCAAGCAGCAGATCGAGGATGTCATCGGTCTCGATGCTTCGCAGGCGCTGGAGATCTCGGCCAAGACCGGGCTCAACATCGACACCGTGCTCGAGGCATTGGTCGCCCGCCTGCCGGCGCCGACCGGCGACGCCGAGGCGCCGCTCAAGGCCCTGCTCGTCGATTCCTGGTACGACCAGTATCTCGGCGTGGTGGCGCTCGTGCGCGTGCGCGACGGCGAGCTCAAGCGCGGCCTCAAGATCCGCATGATGGCGACCGGCGCCACGCATCAGGTCGACCAGGTCGGCGTGTTCACGCCGAAGCTCAAATCGGTCGATCGGCTGGGACCGGGCGAGGTCGGGTACATCACGGCGGCGATCAAGACGGTCGCCGATTGCTGGGTCGGCGATACCATCACCGAGGATCGCCGCCCGGCCCCCGAGCCGCTGCCCGGCTTCAAGCCGAGCCTGCCGGTGGTGTTCTGCGGCCTCTACCCGACCGATGCCGCCGATTTCGAGCAGCTCCGCGAATCCCTCGCCAAGCTGCGCCTCAACGACGCGAGCTTCCAGTACGAGCCCGAGACCTCGACGGCGCTCGGCTTCGGTTTCCGCTGCGGCTTCCTCGGCCTGCTGCACCTGGAGATCATCCAGGAGCGGCTCGAGCGCGAGTTCGATCTCGATCTGATCACCACGGCGCCGAGCGTGATCTACCGCATCCACCTGACGAGCGGCGAGGTGCTCGAGCTGCACAACCCGGCCGACATGCCGGATCCGGTGCGCATCGCCCATGTCGAGGAGCCGTGGATCAAGGCGACGATCTTCGTGCCCGACGAGCATCTGGGCGCGGTACTCAAGCTGTGCGAGGAAAGGCGCGGCGAGCAGGTCGACCTGACCTATGTCGGTAACCGCGCCATGGCGGTCTATCTGCTGCCGCTCAACGAGGTGGTGTTCGACTTCTATGACCGCCTCAAGTCGGTCAGCCGCGGCTATGCCAGCTTCGACTACCACATTGAAGGCTACCGCGAAGGCGATCTGGTCAAATTGTCGATCCTGGTCAATGGCGAGGCGGTCGACGCGCTCGCCATGATCGTGCACCGCAGCCAGTCCGAGACACGTGGCCGCGCGCTGTGCGTCAAGCTCAAGGATCTGATCCCGCGCCAGCTCTTCAAGATCGCGGTGCAGGCGGCAATCGGCGCGCGCATCATCGCGCGCGAGACCATCTCGGCGCTGCGCAAGGATGTGCTCGCCAAGTGCTATGGCGGCGATATCACGCGCAAGCGCAAGCTGCTGGACAAGCAGAAAGAGGGCAAGAAGCGCATGCGCCAGTTCGGCGAGGTCGAGATCCCACAATCGGCCTTCATCGCCGCGCTCAAGATGGACACCTAAGGCGAAGCGCAGCTCCACCGGAAGGCATGAAGCGCAGCTTCGCCTTAGTGTTGCATGAACAGGGGCTGGCGCGACCGCGGCTTCGGCCGTCGGGACAGATAGGCGAGCAGCACGCCCGGAATACCCAGCACCGCAAAGGCCGGCTGCGTCAGGACCCAGGTGATCACGGGCTCCCATACCACGGGATGCAGATAGCGTTGGATCACCGCCTGGGCGAGGTTCAGACTGGAGCGGTGATAGGCATACCAGACCTGGCCGGCCTCCATCGGGTCGAACGCCTTCATGCGGTACCAATCGAGCAGATCGAGCCCGAGCAGGACGAGGGCCGCCAGAATCAACAGCCAGCCGATGATCCGTCCGATCAGTCGCATCGGTTCCGTGGATCGTCCGTCGAGGGGTCGGACAGCGGCGTTCTTCCCCGCATGCGCCGCGATTGATTGCTCCTAGCTTACCAGCCGGGCGGCGGACACGGAAGCGAAGAGGCGGACGATGGGGCGCCGGCGGGCCGCGCGGGATTTGATGGAAATGCCCGAAATTGACCGATTTGGGGTCGTACGAGTTGGCGGAGGGAGTG
>VGDO01000254.1 GCA_016869645.1 Alphaproteobacteria bacterium | reverse complement strand
GCCGTCGAAGAAGAGATAGGATTGAACCAGCATGTCGATCACCTGTTCAGAGTTGGGGGTTGGGGGTTGAGGGTTGGGATGATGCGAACGGGGGGCGCGACGGCTCAGGACTTGGCCGCCGCTTCCGACACCGATTTCATGGCGGTCAGGCCCTGCTCGAACATGCCGCCGACCATCTTGTCCATGTTCATGAAGAGGTGGACAGCTTTGACCATGAAGTTCTTCGAGCCGGTCATGGCCCAGGTCACTTCCGTCTGACTGCCCTGGGGCCTGAACGTGAACTCCGCCAAATTGGTCGCCGTGAACGGCTTGAAGAACTCGAGCTTGATGCGCACCAGCTCGCCCGGGCGGCTTTCCAAGATGGTCATGCGGCCCTCGCCGACTTCGTTGTTGCCGGTCCACGCGTAGACCGCTCCGGTGCCTTCGGCCGGGCCGGCGTAGCTCCGCTTCAGCGCCGGGTCGATCTTCTCCCAGGGCGACCAGCCGCTCCATTTGCGGAAATCGTTGACCTGGGCGTGGACGACATTGGGCGGCGCCGTGATGGTCGCCGACCTGCTGATGCGGAATTCGGACGGCTGCAGCGCCACGACGATGGCGAAGATGGCGAGGGCGGCGACGATGCCGACCAGAATCTTGACAAGCATGTGAATACTCCCTGATCTCTCGTGGAGACTTGTGAACCAGCTTCATGCGCCGCCTGACGGGGCGGCGCCCTGGGCCGGGTGCCCATTCATTCCATTGACGAACGTGGGGGCGGAAAACCGACAGCGTCAGGAAAACTTTTCAGCCTGCCTTATCCATTCGAATTTGCCCGGTTTTCACCGGCCCGGCGCGTCACATGGCGCGCCGGGCCAGCGGGCTCAGAGCGCGACCACGGTCTTGAAGCCGCCCCAGAACATGCGTTTGCCGTCGAACGGCATCGCCTTGGAATTCATCATCTTGGCCAGCCGCGGGTCCTTCATGACCTTGCCATTCACCCGGTCGCGCTGGCCGCGCGACTTGTAGACGATGTAGCTGAACACCACGACCTCGCTCGGCTTCAGCTTCACGCTCTGCAGAAATGACGTCCACTTGCCGGACTTGACGTCGTCGGCGACGCATTCGCGGTATTCAAGCGCGCCATGCTCGCGCCAGATCTTGCCGGCCTTCCTGGCGATCCTGCGGTACGCCGCGAGGTTCTTCTTCGGAACAGGCAACACAAAACCATCGACATAACTCATGACTACCATCCTTCGTGTTCAGGTTTCAGGAAAGCGCCAGCAGATCGTCCCGCAGCCGAGCCGCCTCCGCCGTGCCGATCAGGCTTTCGACGGCAGCGTGCGTCCGCTTCCACACCGGCACGGCCGTGCCGAGCAACGATCGCCCTTCCCTGGTCAGCGCAAGGCGACGACTTCGCCGGTCGGCCTCGTCGATCGTCACAGCCACCAGGCCGCGACGTTCGAGCGGCTTGAGGTTGGCGGTCAGCGTCGTGCGGTCCATGGCCAGAACGGACGCGATCCGTCCGATCGTCGGCGACGATGATCTGTCGATCGCCGTCAGGAGCGAGAATTGGCCGCTGGTCAGGCCAAGCGGCCGGAACGCCTCGTCGAAGCGCCGCGCGGTCGCCCGCGCCGCACGCTGCAGATTCAGACACAGGCAGACGACACGCACTGACGACGCGCTGCCTGGCCGAGACGTTCCGCTCCTGGCCATGCCGCAATAATGTTGATATCAACTTATTTGTCAAGCCGCGACTGCGCGGACCGCGCTCTGATAGACTGCGCGGCTTCCATTTTGGGCAAGTCAGCGTCACATGACCGAAGAGCAACCCGTCGCCGCCATACCCTCGGCCACCCTCGTGCTGATGCGCGATGGCGCCGAAGGATTGGAACTGCTGATGGTTTCCCGCCACCGCGCCTCGGGCTTCGCGGCGGGTGCCACGGTCTTTCCGGGCGGCAAGATTGACCGTGCCGATGCCGAGCTCGGGCGGCGTTCGGCGCCCGCGTCGCAGTCCGACGACAGATTGCTGGCTTCCCGCGTCGCGGCCATCCGCGAGAGTTTCGAGGAAGGCGGCATCCTGCTCGCGCGCGCGCGGCCGAGCGCTCCTCTGTTGTCCGCGGGCGACGTCGCAAATCTGTGCGCTACCGGCGGCAGCGAGGGCTTTGCGGAGCTCGTCACACGCGCCGGCCTCGAGCTCGCGACCGATCTGCTCGTGCCCTTCGCGCACTGGATCACACCGGTCGACCGGCCGAAGCGCTTCGACACGCTGTTCTACCTGGCGCCAGCGCCGGGCGATCAGTCGGCACGCCACGATGGCAGGGAAGCCGTCGAGGCAATGTGGACGACGCCCAGGGCAGCCATCGCGGCCGCCGATGCCGGGCGCATCAGCCTGGTATTCGCCACGCGCCTCAATCTCATGAAGCTCGGGCAACATGCCACGACAGCAGCCGCACTCGAGGCGGCGCGGCGCGAACCGATCGTCACCGTGCAGCCCGAGTTCGTGCGCACACCCGAGGGCCCGGCCTTCCGCATTCCCGAGGCCGCCGGCTACGGCGCCGGCGTCGTGCCGGCCGACGGAATCCCGCGCGCCTGAGCTCGTCATGGCCGCCATCCAATTCCATCGCGACCTCACCTTCGAGTACGGCAAGCTCGAACGGGTCACCCCGCTGATCCGGCGCATCGTCGCCCGCAATCCCGGCCCATTCACCTTCCACGGCACGGGAACCTACGTGGTCGGGCACGGCCGCGTCGCCGTGATCGATCCGGGTCCGGCGATCACGGCCCATGTCGATGCCCTGCTCGATGCCCTCCGGGGCGAGACCATCGAGCACATCGTGGTGACGCACACTCATCTCGACCATTCGCCGGCTGCGGCCGCGGTCAAGGCTGCGACCGGCGCGCCGACCTATGGATACGGACCCCATGGCAGCGGACGCGGCGATCACGACGGGCCTGCCGTCGAAGAGGGCGGCGATCAGAATTTCCGGCCCGACGTCACCATGCGCGATGGCGACGTGCTCGACGGCGGGGGCTGGCGCCTCACCGCGGTGCACACGCCGGGGCACACTTCGAACCATCTCTGCTTCGCGCTCGCGGAGGAAAAGGCGCTGTTCTCCGGCGATCACGTCATGGGCTGGTCGACCAGCGTAATCTCGCCGCCCGATGGCGACATGGCCGACTACCTGGCCTCGCTCGACAAGCTGCTCGGCCGCGACGAACGGCTCTTTTGGCCGACCCACGGACCGGCGATCCCCGATCCGCAGACCCATGTGCGCGCCTTCATCGAGCACCGGCAGGCGCGCACGGCGGCGATCCTCAAGCGGCTTCAGGCGGGCGACACATTGATCGCCGACATGGTCGCCGCGATCTACGTCGACGTTCCGCAGCATCTGCACCGCGCGGCCGGCCGGTCCGTGCTGGCGCATCTGGTGCAACTCGTCGACCAGGGCCGGGTCACGTGCGAGGGACCGCCGACGCTCGGCGCGAGCTACCGCCTTACCGGCTAGACTGAACTTTGCCCCACCCCAGACAGATCACTGTCTGGTAAGTGACTCGTACGACTCAGCAATTCGGGAAATGTCGGTCCGAAACCGCGGCCGTTTGTAGGCATGTATCACGAATGGCCAAGCCATTGATTTGAATCATTTTTTCGTTCATGCCGTTGTAGTCAGTACGGACACGGCAAAATTCGGGCTAACCGATTCTCAGCACTACGATTTTTGACCGCTGGCCAGGATTTTTCGGGCAAAGTTCAGTCTAGGCGGGGAAGGCTCCTGACACAAGACGAAGGCCTGAAGACAGCGAACTTTGCTTCCAGCTCAGAACTCTTGCTGCGCCTACCGGTCGAACTTCGTTCGACCTACCGGCGGTACGTGCAGCTTGCGCTGCACGCGGGCGGTCCGACATCGCAACCTTTGGCCGCGATGTCGGTGTCCGAAAACCGCGAGCGCCGGGGGCGGAGCGGGCGTAATCTCGGCCCATGACCCAGCTCGATCCCCGCGCCTGCTACCGCGCGCTCGAGGCGCGTGACCCGCGTTTCGACGGGCGGTTCTTCGTCGGCGTGACATCGACCGGCATTTACTGCCGGCCGGTCTGTCCGGCGCGCACGCCGAAGCCCGCGAATTGCCGCTTTTTCGCGACCGCGGCGGCGGCCCAGGAGGCGGGCTTCCGGCCCTGCCTGCGCTGCCGGCCGGAGACCGCGCCCGACACCGGCGCGTGGCGCGGCACCTCGGCGACGGTCAGCCGCGGCCTCGCCTTGATCGCCGAGGGCGCGCTCGACGGCGATGATGCGAGCGTCGAGCGGCTGGCGGCGCGGCTTGGCGTCGGCGAGCGCCAGCTCCGCCGCCTGTTCACGCAGCATCTCGGCGCCTCGCCGATCGCGGTCGCGCAGACGCGCCGCGTGCATCTCGCCAAGCACCTCATCCACGAGACGCGCCTGCCCATGGCCGAGGTCGCACTCGCCTCGGGCTTCGGCAGCATCCGCCGCTTCAACGAGACGTTCCGCGCCCTGTTCCGGAAGCCGCCGAGCGCGCTGCGCCGCCGCACGGTCACGGCGCTCCCCGAAGGATCTGCCGTGGTGTCAGGCGTCACGGTGCGCCTGTCCTACCGCCCGCCTTATGACTGGCCGGCGATGCTCGCCTTCCTCGCCGATCGCACGATCGCCGGCATCGACGAGGTCGTCAGGGAGCCCGGGGGCGAAACCTATCGGCGCACCGTGCTGATCGACGGAGTTTCCGGCACGGTCGAGATCCGCCACCTGCCCCAGCGCCACGGGCTCGCCGCGACCATCCGGCTGCCCTCGCTCGCCGCACTGCCGTCGATCATCCAGCGCATCCGCCGCGTCTTCGATCTCGGCGCCGACGTGGCGACGATCGGCCAGCACCTGGCCCGCGACCGGCTGCTGGCGCCGCTGGTCGCCGCCCGGCCCGGCCTGCGCGCGCCCGGCGCCTGGGACGGGTTCGAGACCGCCGTGCGCGCGGTGCTCGGCCAGCAGGTCTCGGTGCAGGCGGCCCGCCGGCTCGCCGGCCAGCTCGTGCGGATCTGCGGCACGCCGCTCGATCTCGGCCTCGGTGCGGGCAGCGTCGGCGGGACGTTGACCCACGCCTTTCCGACCGCAGCCCAGCTCGCAGCCGCCGATCTCACCGCGCTCGGCATGCCGGGCGCCCGCAAGAAGGCGCTCCGGTCGCTGGCCGAGGCGGCGCTGGCCGACCCGCATCTCTTTCAGCCGCTCGCCACCGTCGAGGAGACTGTGGCGCGGCTCAGCGCCATATCGGGCATCGGCGACTGGACCGCGCACTACATCGCGCTCCGCGCCGTGCGCGAGACCGACGCCTTCCCGGCCAGCGACATCGGTATCTTGCGCGGCGCGGCCGTGAACGGAACGCGACCGAAGCCGGCGGAGCTCACGCTGCGCGCCGAACCGTGGCGGCCCTGGCGCGCCTATGCGGCGCAGCATCTGTGGGCGGCGGATGCGGCACGCTCCCAAGATCTCCCTCCCTCGCGCCCAGCGCGGGGGAGTTCGAACCGCGTTGCGGCTCGAAGGGGTGAGGCCCCTGCGGCCAGCGTATCCGCTTCGGGCCCCCACCCGCGGACCGCAGATGACTGATCCGCTGCGCCTGCTGATCGACGAGATCGCGACCCCGATCGGCAAGCTGTCGATCGTCGACGACGAGGCGGGCCACCTCTGTATCGTCGAGTGGAGCGACCACAGACAAGCCATGCAGCGCGCGCTGAAGCGCCTCGGCCGAGGCCGCAAGGTCGAGCTTGCACCGGCGCGCGACCGCTTCGGCCACGCCACGTCGCTCAGGACATATTTTTCAGGACGACTCGATGCGATCGATGCGCTGCCCGTGGTCGAGGCCGGCACGGATTTCCAGAACAAGGTGTGGCGGGCGCTGCGCCGCATTCCGTGCGGCAAGACGCTGTCCTATGCGGGCCTCGCCCGGCGCATCGGCCATCCCACCGCCGTGCGCGCGGTCGGACTCGCCAACGGGTCCAACCCGATCAGCATCGTCGTGCCGTGCCACCGCGTGATCGGCACCGACGGGACGCTGACCGGCTATGGCGGCGGCATCGAGCGCAAGCAATGGCTGCTCGCGCATGAGGGGTGTGTCGAGGCGCGGTGACGATCACGGCGCCGCGGTAGAGCAAGCTGGAAGCAGGACTCGCGTCATTCGACGGTTCCCCTCACCCGCTCGCTATGCTCGCACCCTCTCCCCCAAGGAGAGGGTGAGCGGCACCTCTCCTTGGGGGAGAGGTCGGCGCGAAGCGCCGGGTGAGGGGAAGCGCGCAAGGCAGCGGACGCCAATTCCAGGTTTATTCGGAGCACCATGACCAAAACCATCATCGCGCGCTGGCAGGAATGGGCGGGGACGGGGTTGCAGCATCTGGTGCTGACCCAGGACGCGGAGCGCATCGTCGCCGATGCGATCGCGATCGTCAGCGACGAGGGCGCGCGCTTCACCGCGCACTTCGTCGTCACCTGCGATGCGCGATGGCGCACGCGGGAGGTCGAGGTCGAGCTGTTCGGCGAAGGGCGCCGCATCGACCTCGCGAGCGACGGCGACGGCAATTGGCGCGACGGCGCGGGCGTGAAGCTGCCGGCGCTGGCCGGCGCGATCGACGTCGACATCACGATCACGCCCTATACCAACACGCTGCCGATCCGCCGGCTCGGGCTCGGTCCCGGGCAGTCGGCCGAGCTCAAAGTCTGCTATATCGAGCCGCCGGCGCTCACGGTCAGGATCAGCCCGCAGCGCTACACCTGCCTCACGCCGACGCGCTATCGCTACGAATCGCTCGACACCGGCTTCATGCGCGACATCGAGATCGACGGCGACGGGCTGGTGACGATCTATCCCGACCTGTTCCGGCGCCTGTTCTAGGAGCCTGTCCGAGTAATCGGATTTTGCTCGACGGCGGTATCGTGTCGTGATTCGTA
>VGDO01000253.1 GCA_016869645.1 Alphaproteobacteria bacterium | reverse complement strand
ATCGCTGCTCGCCGATCTCGCCACGCTCACCCGCAACACCGTCCGCTTCGGCCGCGCAGCCTCCTTCCCGGTGCTCGCCACCCCGACCGAAATCCAGCGCCGCGCACTCGATCTGCTCGCCGTCAAGTCCAGCCTGTAGTCAGGACCCGCAGACAAACGCGAGTCACATCAGTGGCTTGGTCAAAATTCGGGCAAAGTTCAGCCTAAGACATCTCCTCCCCCGCGCCTAAGCGGGGGAGGATCGAGGAGGCGAACCGAAGGGCAGGAAGCGCCAGACCACAAGGGCCCCACCCCGACCCTCCCCCGCGCGTCGCACGGGGTAGGAAGCACTCCGGGCTACGCCGCCCTGCGCTCGTTGGCGAAGCCGAGATAGCGCAGCGCAATCGGGCTCTGCGGCTTGGCGCGCAAACGTTCGGCCGCGAGCGCGCGGACCAGGCTGACCTGGCCGCCACGCTTGGCCGCCTCGATCAGCGTCAGATCGACGAGATCGCGCTGCGCGTGGCTGCCGCCGAACCGGTTGGCGAAGTTCCGCACCGGGCGGAGCAGATCGACCGTGCGGTCGAACTTGCCGCGCGCGAAGGCGACCATCGCCTCGGCGACCGGCAGGCCGACCTCGCGCGTCATGGCGGCATTGCAGCCCTGGCTGCCGGCGACGCGGCGCAGCGTCGACAGCTGGCGCTCGACCAGATCGTCGCGGCCGGCGCCGAGGAAGGTCGCCATGCCATGGACGTCGTTGAAGGAATAGAAGCCGTCATCGGCGAGCGGCGCCCAGACCTCGGCGATCTCACGCCAGCGCGCCGCACCGACATCGATGCCGCGCAGATGCAGGCGCCACAGCATGGCCGCCGCATCGACCATGTCGAGCACGACGACCGACGTCGTCGCCCGCACGCGCTCGTCATAGATCTTCAGCACCTCGGCGATCTCGTCGCGGTCGAGATGATAGAGCGCCAGATGCCACCAATTGTGGATCGCGAAGAAATTGTCGACCGACCAATGCGTCTCGCGCGTGCGCATCCAGCTTATGCCGTCCTCGGTGCGGCCGCGCATCTCGAGCACGTGCGACACGGCGTGGTGCGCCCAGGCATCGCGCGGGTTGAGATCGCAGGCGCGCCGGCCGATCTCCTCGGCGGAAGCATAGTCGCCGCATTCCTCGAGGCCGAAGGCGAGCATGCCCTGGAGCGCGTGATAGCCTGGCGTCGTCGAGGTCCAGGCCGGCAGCACGCGCACGACCCGGTCGCGCAGATTGCGCGAATCGCCGCGATAGAAGTCGATGAGATGGCCCATCTGGAGAGCCAGCGCATCGCGCGGGTGAGCGAGCAGGATGTTCTCGAAATGCTCGGCGGCCGCGTCGAAGCGTCCGTCAGCCAAGTCGTTCGCGGCCGTCACGTGCATGCGCTCGCGATCGGTCATCGCGGCTGGCCGGACCTTGGCCAGGCTGTCGCGCGCCGGCGAGATCGCGGCGGCTTCGGAGCCAGCGAGCAGCAGATGCGCGCGCATGACATGCGCCATGGTGAAATCGGGGGCGGCGGCCACGGCGCGATCGAGATGCTCGAGCGGGTTGCCGGCGTAGCACTGGAAGCCGGCGAGTGCGGATTCGAAGGCGTCAAGCGCCTCCGCCGTGGCGCCGGAAACGGCATCGCCACGTGCGTCCTTCAACAACATGGTGGGGATCTCCCTCAAGAAATAGCCCCGTCCGGGGGTGGACGGGGCTCTGGCAGAGCAAGGCGCTGTTTATAAAGCCGACCGCGCCAAAGTCAACGCGGCTGCACTTCGTATTCACCATAAATCCATGCGCTCCACCAGATAGTTACGGGAGAATTTGGAATAGCTTAACCGCCTGCGTCAATCTTGCTCACCGCCGCTGCTTGGTCAAACGACCCCATTCGGCCTCGTCACTCCGCCTTGATGTTGGCCTCCTTGACCAGCTTCGCCCAGCGCGCGGACTCGCTCTGGATGATCCGCGCGAGCTCGGCGGGCGTGCCGCCGACCGGATCGGCGCCGAGCGCCGTCAGCTTCTCCACCACATCGGGCTGCCGAAGCGCGCGCACCGTCTCCGCGTGCAGCTTGGCGACGACCTCCGCGGGCGTGCCCGCCGATGTCATCAGCGCGTACCACGACACCGCCTCGAAGCCGGCGAGGCCTTGCTCGGCCACCGTCGGCAGGTCGGGCATGACCGGCGAGCGTTTGAGATCGGCGACGCCGATCGCCTTGAGCTTGCCGCTCTGCACGTGGGGCAGCGCGGAGGAGAGCTGCGCGAACATCATGGCGACCTGGCCGCCCAGCAGATCGTTGAGCGCGGGACCGGTGCCGCGATAGGGCACGTGCAGCAGATCGACGCCGGCCATCGATTTGAGGAACTCGCCGGCGAGATGGGCCTGCCTGCCGGCACCCGGCGTCGCGTAGGTCAGCGCCCCCGGCTTTGACTTGGCGAGCGTCACGAGCTCCTTGAGGTTGGCGGCGGCGACCGAGGGATGCACGACCAGCACATTGGACACCGTCGCCATCTGCGTGATCGGCACCAGATCCTTCATGACGTCGAAGTTGAGCTGCTGGATGTGCGGGATCACGGTCAGGTTGCCGGTCGGCGCCACGACCAGCGTGTAGCCGTCGCCCGGCGCGCGCGCCGCCGCCTCCATGCCGATGTTGCCGCCGGCGCCGGCCCGGTTCTCCGTGATGACCGGCTGGCCCCAGGCCTCGTGCATCTTCTGTCCGACCGCCGGCCGAGCAGGTCGGTCGGGCCGCCCGGCGGGAACGGCACGATCATGCGGATCGGCTTGGTCGGATAGGATTGTGCCAGCGCCGGCAGTGTCGCGACGCTGCCGATGATGATCGCCGTTCACGCGATCAGCCGGTTCCTGCACATCGTCGTACCTCCCTCGTCCTTCACCAGATGCCGTGATGCAGCTCCGCTTCCGGCGCCTGGCGCCGCAGCACGTCATAGCGTGCCGGATCGGGCACGTCGAACGACTTCAGCAGTGCCGCCGCGCGCACCGCGGAGAGATCGGGAACATGCTCGGCTTCGACCAGCGCCGCGCGCAACCGGCCCAGCGTCGCATTGTCGAGGTCGGCTGTCGCGACGAGCGCCGGGATCGGCGTCGGCGGTGTGGTCGCGATGGTGCGCACGCGCTTCGCCAGCTCTGGTTCGTGCAGGCGCAGCAGATCGTGACAGAAGGAGTCGAGCGGGCCGACATCGGCATCGCCGGACGCAATCGTCTGCATGATGCGGCGCGGCGTGAACAGCGGGCCGACGGCCTCGCGGTAAAGCGGCCGGTCGCCGGCGCGGTATTGCAGCAGATAGCGGCGCAGCGCGACGAAGCCCGATTGCGAGTGGTGCACCGTGTAGGCGACCCGGGCGCCGAAGGTGTCCTCGATGCGCTGATAGGGCGCGTCGGCACGCACGACGATGTCGGTGAAATAGATCGGCCTGCCGCCATAGCGTTCGGGCGACGGGATCGGCGCGGCGATCAGCGTCGGCTGCGGCGCGCGCAGGCTGAACGGCAGGCCGCACATCATGACGCAGCCGAGATCAGGCCGCGCCCACAGGTCCGTGATCGGCTCCGACACGTCGTGATCGATGACCGGCCAGTCGAGGCCGGCGCGCGCCATGACCCAGGCGAGCAGCGCCCGCCAGGCGGCGGCGGCACCGGGTGCGACCGAGTACATGCGGGCATTGGCGACGGCTGAAATCCCCATTGCGGAAACGTACACCGGTCGCAAGCCTTGGGGTATCATCGCAGTGGGCGTTCCGTTGGGGCGCCCGATCGGGGCGCCCACACAAGGATTCACGCCAGCGCCATGTTCCAGCCGAATGCCGGGGCAAGCGGCCAAGCGCAGCCCGAGAGGATCGCGTTCTTCGTCGTGCCGAACTTCTCGATGATCGCCTTCACCGCGGCGCTCGAGGCGCTCAGGCTCGCCAATCGGCTCAGCAGCAGGCAGCTTTACACCTGGCATGTGATCTCGAAGGACGGCAAGCCGGTCGAGGCTTCGAACGGTCTCATGCTGATGGCCGAGCACGGCATCGACGCGCTCGACCAGTTCCCGACCGTCATCCTGTGCAGCGGCATCGACGCGCATCTCTACCGCGACGAAACGGTGTTCGCGCGCTTCCGGCGGCTGGCGCGCAAGGGCGCGGAGATCGGCGCGCTGTGCACCGGCAGCCACATTCTCGCGCGCGCCGGGCTGCTCGAAGGCTATCGCTGCACGATCCACTGGGAGAATCTCGGATCGTTCACCGAGGAATTCCCCGACATCGAGGTGTCCTCGGAGCTGTTCGAGGTCGACCGCGACCGCTTCACCTGCGCCGGCGGCATCGCCGCCGCCGATCTGATGCTGCACGGCATCGCGCTCGGCCATGGACAGGAGCTAGCCGCCTCGATTTCCGAGCAGTTCATCCTCGACCGCATCCGCGATCCGCACGATCCGCAGCGCGTGCCGCTGCGCGCGCGCCTCGGCATCGGCCACCCCAAGCTGATCGAGGTGGTCAGCCACATGGAGGCCAATCAGGAGGAGCCGCTGGCACATGAGGAGCTGGCGCGCCGCGTCGGCCTGTCGCGCCGCCAGCTCGAGCGGTTGTTCCGCCGCTTCCTCAAGACCACGCCCGGCCACTATTACCTGAAGCTGCGCCTCAACCGCGCGCGCCTCCTGCTATTGCAGACCACCATGGCGGTGATCGACGTGGCGCTCGCTTGCGGCTTCGTCTCGGCCTCGCATTTCTCGAAGTGCTACCGCGACTTCCACGGCCGCACGCCGCGCGAGGAGCGCCGGTTGCTCGAGGCGGCCATGGGTGCGGAGCCCGCGTCGCGCGGACAGCTCAGATTGGATATGCCCGAGGCAAACAGGTAAGGCGGCCGACGCCGGTCACTGGCGACGGCATCTCAGAGCAAAACAAGATTTGCTTCCGTCGTTCTTGCCCTATGGCTTGGCGGTTGTGCGGGCAACTGGCGAGACGACCCGCCATGCGAAGGCGGCACCGACGCGCAAGACGCCACGACCGAGCGCGCTAGCGCGGGATCACGCTCTAATTGATAGCGAGAGATGGCACCAACGGCTGCAGCAGCGCCGCCGATGAGACGGCAGCTTTGAGCTGCATGATCCGTCTATCTCATCGGTGAATTGTGGCGCCCGGATTCCTCCCTTAGTAGGAAAGACGACAAATCTATGGAGCAATTTGTCCGCCTCGGGTGCCACCAGTGTGCTGTGCAAGACTCCGACGAGGCTAGCATGTCACTGATGGAGTGCGCCGTACAATAGAGGTTCCTTGGCCCACAGCGATCGACGCGGTCGTCGCGTGTGCGCAACTGCAGTCCACTCCAGCCTGCCGGCGAGATCTTGGCGCGTGTGAACCAGCTTGAGGGAAACTCCTTTCGGCAGTCGGTCATGTACTTGCCGCCGAAAACGCCGAGCGCCAGCATTTCCTTGGGCGTCAGCTCGGGCATGAACTTCGGATCGAAATTGCGTCCGATCGGTTCTGTCAGGAAATACCGACAGCCTTGCTGCATCTTGTCGTTGACGGTAATCACCCGTCGTCGCATGAGGCTGCCCGATCAGTTCAGCACGAAGATCGCGCCATTGAGCACCGACGCGAACGCCACCCAAGCGGCATAGGGCGTAAACAGCCATGCCGAGGTGCGATCCCGCCGCCATGACGCGGCGATGAAGGCGAGGATGGCGACGAGCAGCGCCAGAACGACGCCGAGCGCTAGATCGATGCGCTGCGCCCCGAAGAACACGGGCGTCCACAGGAAGTTTAGCGCGAGTTGCGCCCACCACAGGCGCATCGGCCAATCCCCTGACTCTTTGCACCAGACGCGCCAGCCGGCCACCGCGATCAAAACGTAGAGGACTGTCCATGTCGGCCCGAACACCCAGTTCGGCGGATTGAATGTCGGCTTGACGAGGCCTGCATACCAAGCGCCCGGCGCGGTCAGATAGCCGATCGCCAGCCCGCCGCCGACGACGATGAGAAGGAAAAGAGACAGTGCGAGGGGATGTTTCATGTTTGCTGCTACCGAGGCAATCCTCGAACGAGGCCATTATAAAGAGATATGCATGCGGTGACCTCGCCAGAGCGGCATCGGCGGCGCGGCACCGGTCGGATCAAATGCATCGTCTGCGTTAGCGAAGCCGACCGAGGCAAGTGTATCGATTCTCCAAGTTTCGAACACTTCTCGGCGATCGCGCGCCGATTGGCTGGTGGTTCGACCGACGTTTCCAGTCTGTCGCCGCAGATCGCTCCAGTCGACCTCGTCACCAGCGACCCAGGTGCAGCGACTGGCGTCCGCCTCGATCACGCTGGCATCGACGGCGAAGCCCTCGCCGGCGACCAGGCCCGTGGACATGCAACGCTGCAGCACGCTCTCGAAGACATGCCGGAAGAGGCCGCTTTCGCGGGAACGGCCGTGCCGGTTCTTGGAGAAGGTCGAGTGGTCCGGCACCTCGTCCTCGAGGCCGAGCCGGCAGAACCACCGGTAGTCTAGGTTGAGCGATACCTCCTCGCAGAGCCGCCGCTCGGAGCGGATGCCATGGCAGTAGCCGACCAGCAGCATCCGGACCATCAGCTCAGGACGATCGACGGTCGTCCGGTGTGGCTGTAGTGGTGCGCCAGTCGCTGGCGCACACCGCCCCGGTCCAGCACGGTATCGATCTTCCGAAGGAGATGATCGCCCGGCACCCGGCTATCCAGATCAAATTCGCAGAAGAGCCTTGCCTGATACCCAGCCACCCGTCGGCTTTCTCGACGGTCTTTTTCACAGCCTCGGCTACAAGCGGACATGGCTGGCGACTTGAAAGAGCCACTTAGTCTGAACTTTGCCCGAATTTTGACCAAGCCACTGATGTGACTCGCGTTTGTCTGCGGGTCCTGACTACAGGCTGGGCTTGACGGCGAGCAGATCGAGTGCGCGGCGCTGGATTTCGGTCGGGGTGGCGAGCACCGGGAAGGAGGCTGCGCGGCCGAAGCGGACGGTGTTGCGGGTGAGCGTGGCGAGATCGGCGAGCAGCGAT
>VGDO01000252.1 GCA_016869645.1 Alphaproteobacteria bacterium | reverse complement strand
ATGCGCGCAGCACAGCCGCCGAGGCGACTGCGGCTCACGGCATCGCCGCCGACGCCGCGGCCGCAGCCGGTGCCGCCAAGCGGGACGTCGAGGGCGCGCGCGAGGCAGCCGAGGCGGCGCGCCGCCAGATCGACGAGGCCCTGGCCAAAGCAAACGAAGGCTTCCAGTCCGCCCAGCGCGAGGCCGAGAAGCAGACCGATGCGGTCGCGGCGGAGGCCAAGGGGCTGGTCGACAAGGCCGAGGCGTTGCTCGCCGATCTCCTGCGCGCTGCCGGCGCCAATGCCGATAGCGCCAAGGCCGCGGGCGACCGCGTGCGCGGCGGCATCGATCAGGCGAGTGCCGCCGTCAAGAGCCGCATGGCCCAGCTCTTCGGCCGGATCGACAGCGCGCGCACCCAGGCGCAGAGCGAGATCGCCGCGACCGAGCAGCGCCTGCGCCAGAAGCAGAACGAGGTGGCGTCAGCGGCCGAGTCGGTCAATGGCCGAATCGTCGCGACCCAGGCCGAGCGGCGCGCCATCATCGATGGCGTCGACGCGCAGGTGCGCGCCGCGCGTCAGAACGTCCGGGCGCGCGCCGACCAGGCAATCTCCGCGGCGACCACGGCGCGTCAGCGCATCGACGAGGCCGCCCAGGGCATCGCCGGCATGGCGAATGACGCGCGCGAACAGGCGACCGGCCTCGCCGCCGACGCCGTCGGTGCGGCGAACGCCGGGCGCGACGCGTTCAATGCGCGCGTCGAGACGCTGCGCGGCGAGGCGACGTCGCTCGCCGAGCGGGGCCGCTCGCTGTTTGCCGGCATCGCCGCGCGCGTCACCGGCGTGCGCGATCAGGCCGTCGCCACCTTCGAGCAGGCGCGCGCGCGCGCCAATGAGGTGCAGGCCCAGGCCCAGGCCAAGGTCGCCGAGGCGCGCGCCGCTTTCGAAGACGCGCGGTCGCGTGCGCAGCAGACGATCGACGACGCGCGCGCCGGCGTCGAGAGCATCCGCAGCGAGGTCCAATCGGGCATCGAGGAGGCGCAGGGACGCTTCGCCGCGTTGCAGACCGAGGCCGAGGGTCAGATCGCGGCCGCGCGCGGCAAGGTCGAGGAGGCGCGCGGCTGGGCGTCGGGCCTGATCAGCAGCGCGCTCGCCGTCGTCGGCGAGGCGCGTGCCACCGTCGAGGGCGCGATCGCCGAGGTGCAGGGCCGGATCACCGCCGTCCAGGCGCAGGCGCAAGGCCTGGTCAGCGCGGCCGAGACCGCTGTCGCCAATGCACGCGCCCAGGCGGAAGCGGTGGTCGGCGAGGCGGTCGGCCTGCTCGACCAGGCGCAGGCTGCGGTCCAGAACAAGATCGACCAGGCGCGTCAGGCGGTCGCCGACATCGAGGCGCAGGCGCGGGACAAGATCGATCAGGCGACCCAGCTGGTCAGCGACATCCAGTCCGAGGTCCAGAACAAGATCAACCAGGCGCAGGAGCTGGTTGCCGAGGTCGAGGCCCAGGTGCAGGGCGCGATCGACAACGTCACCGGCGCCATCGAGCAGGCCCAGGCGCAGGTGGCGGCGGTTCAGGCCCGGGTCGAGGGTGCGATCGCCGAGGTCCAGGGCCGCGTCGAGGGCGCGATCGCCGAGGTCGAGAGCCGGATCGCCGCGGCCGAAGCCCAGGTCCAGGGCCTGGTCGATACAGTGCAGTCCGAGATTGCCGCGGCGCAGCAGGCGGTCGAGGACATCCAGAACCAGATCGCCGACGCGCAGGCCCAGGCCCAGGCAGTGGTCGACCAGGTGGTCGGCGCGGTCACCGATATCGAGGAGCAGGTGACGGCCGCTGCCGATGCGATCGTCGCACAGACCGCCCAGGAGCTGCGTCTCCTCGCTGCGGCTCAGGGCGACGTCGCCGCGGCACTCGACCTGCTCGAGACCGACAATGGCGACCTCGTCGTCGGAGAGGCGACCGAGGCCGCGAGCGACGAGCGCGCTGGCACCGACGACACGCAATACCTGCGCGCCAACACGCCGGCCGGCGACGACGTGCTCATCATCAAGGCGGTCAAGGGCGAGGAGGTCATCTCCGGCCTGTTCAACTTCACCGCGACCTTCCTCTCCGACGACCTCGATCTCGATTTCTCCACGCTGGTCGGCCAGAACATGACGGTGATCATCGACCTGTCGGACGGCACGCAGCGCTACATCCACGGCCTCGTCCGGCGTTTCCGCCTGGTCAGGATCGGCGAGGACAAGCAGGCCATCTACGAGGCCGAGCTCGTGCCCTGGCTGTGGCAGCTCAAGCTCGCGAGCGACTACAAGATCTTCCAGGCCAAGACGGTGCCCGACATCATCAAGCAGGTGTTCACCGATCTCGGCTTCACCGACGTCAAGGATTCGCTGACCAAGACCTACACGGCGCGCGAATACTGCGTCTGGTACCGGGAGACCGCCTTCGACTTCGTGTCGCGCCTGATGGAGGACGAGGGCATCTTCTATTACTTCGAGCACGCCGAGGACAAGCACACGATCGTGCTGTGCGACGACGCCGACGGCTACCAGGACGTACCGGCCGAAACCGAGATCGAGTATCGCGAGCCGCAAGGCACCAAGATGGAGGACGACGTCATCTCGTTCTGCGTCCTGGAGAAGCAGGTGGTGCCCGGCGGCTACACGCTCGATGACTACAATTTCGAGACGCCGAGCACGAGCCTGGTCGCGGCCCAGACCGGCAGCTCCGGCACGATGAAGCTCTACGACTTCGCCGGCGGCTTCACGACCAAGGACGCCGGCGATGCGCGTGCCAAGATCCGGCTCGACGCGGTCGAGGCGGATGCCCTCGTCATGACCGGCGTCAGCCGCTGCCGCGGCTTCATGCCCGGCTTCAAATTCACCATGTCGCTCCACGATCGCGCCGACATGAACACGACCTATGTGCTCTATGCCGTGCGCATCGATGCCGACCTCGAGAAATACGAGAACAGCTTCACCGCGCTGCCGGCGACCGTGACCTACCGGCCGCCGATCCGCACGCGGAGGCCGCGCGCGGTCGGCGCCGAGACCGCAACCGTCGTCGGCAAATCGGGCGAGGAGATCTGGACCGACAAGTACGGGCGCATCAAGGTGCAGTTCCACTGGGACCGGGTCGGCACCAAGGACGAGAACAGCTCGTGCTGGGTGCGCGTGGCGCAGGGCTGGGCCGGCAAGGCGTGGGGCGCGCTCTTCGTGCCGCGCATCGGCATGGAAGTGATCATCCACTTCCTCGATGGCAATCCGGACCGCCCGATCGTCACCGGCTGCGTCTACAACGCAACCCAGACGCTGCCCTACACGCTGCCCGACGACGCGACCAAGAGCACGATCAAATCCGACGTGTCTAAGGGCGGCGGAGGCTCCAACGAGATCCGCTTCGAGGACAAGAAGGATTCCGAGGAGATCTACGTCCATGCCCAGAAGGACATGACGGTCACGATCGAGAACTCGCGCACGACCAAGATCAACAAGGCCGACGAGACGCTGACCATCGCCAAGGGCAACCGCACCGAGACGATCTCTGAGGGTAACGACAGCCTGACCATCTCCAAGGGCAACCGGACGACCGCGATCAACACCGGTAACGACACGACGACGGTCAAGGGCACGCGCTCGGCCACGATCACCGGCAACGAGACGTTGACCAACAAGGCCGACTTCACCCAGACCGTCAGCGGCGACTTCAAGCTGACGGTCAGCGGCGACCTGACGATCGACGTGACCGGCAAGGTCACGATCAAGTCGGGCGGCGCCTTCCTCAATCAGTCGGGCGCCGACCTGACCAACAAGTCGGGCACGACGTTGACCAACCAATCCGGCACGGATCTCACCAACAAGGCCGGCATGAACCTGACCAACGAGGCGGGCATCCAGATGAACAACAAGGCGAGCGCGTCGCAGACCGTCGACGGCGGCGGCATGCTCACGCTCAAGGGCGGCCTGGTGAAGATCAATTGAGCGACCCGACCCCCAGCCAAGCCGTGCAGCAGATCGTCGACCACGACGACCAGAGCCGCGTGCGTGCGCGCCACACCATGGTCGCGGGCGTGCTCGACGGGCCGAGCGAGCTGCTCAACCCGGAAACCGGCAAGCCGGTGGCGCGCCAGGCCTTCGTCGCGGGCCGCATCGAGGGCGAGTGCCTCAACTACGACGCCGATGGCCGCATCGTTCAGCGCTCGCAGTTCAAGAACGGCGTGGCCGACGGCGAGACGCTGATCTACGACGACACGGGCGCGCTGGCCCAGCGCATGTCGTTTAAGGCGGGCGAGCTCGACGGCGAGCTCGTCGCCTATGCCGGTCCGCTCGTGCGCACGCGCATCACCTATCGCGACGGCGTGCAGAACGGCCCTTGCCAGTTCTATGACGAGGCGGGGACGCTGTCGGGCGAGGTGAACTATGTCGGCGGCAAGCTGAACGGGCCGGCAGTGTTCTACGGGCCGATGGGCAATCCGGTGCGCCGCTGCTTCTACGTGAACGACCAGCTCGAGGGCGAACTGACCGACTATCACGACAATGGCAAGCTGCGCGAGCAGGCCGCCTATCGCGCCAACAAGTTGATGGGCGAGCGTAAGCGCTACTATCCGAGCGGCGCGCTCATGGAGGTTGCCCACTTCAAGGACGGCAAGCCGGCCGGCGAGGTCGTGCTCTACGACGAGGACGGCAACGTTCTCGAGATGACCGACGAGGGCAAGGTCGAGCGTCCCGGCCTGATCAAGCGCCTGACGGCAAAGCTCGGCGGCTCGTAGCGAACGCAGAGGAGGACACCATGGCCATGCAGGTTTGCACCGGCGCGCTCATGCAATGCAGCTTCGGCGTCGCGCCGTGCGCGCTCAATGTCTTGCCCGCCAACTGCGTGATGACCGGCACGCCCGCGGCGAACATCATGGACAACAAGGCCATGGTCAACGTGCCGACCTTCGGCATGTGCAGCAGCTTGGCCAATCCCACCGTCGCCGCGGCGACGGCCGCTGCTCTGGGCGTGCTGACCCCGATGCCTTGCGTGCCCATGACCACGGCGCCTTGGGTGGTCGGCGCCCCGACGGTGCTGATCGCCAACATGCCGGCTCTCAACAACTCGTCGAAGCTGATGTGCAACTGGGGCGGCGTCATTTCCATCAACATGGCTGGGCAATTCACTGTACAGATTCCTTAACTCCACGACTCCGGGAACCCCGATAACCCCTTGTGTTGATTAAAATCTTCCTGTAGGATTTCTAGATCCTGTGGTTATAGCGCACTGAGGGGCAAGCTATGGGTCTGGGCCACCCGGCCTTCGTCGACAATCCCGAGGCCCGCTGCCCCGTCGTGCTCATGCTCGACACGTCCAAGTCGATGGCCGGCGCGCCGATCGAGGAGCTCGTCGCCGGTGTCGCCGCCTTTCGCGACGACGTGCGCAAGGACGACATTGCCGCGCTGCGCGTCGAGGTTGCGATCGTCTCGTTCGGCGGCGCCATGCGGGTCGCGCAGGATTTCGTCACGATCGACCAGTTCGAGCCGCCGGTGCTGGCGGCGGCGGGCGACACGCCGATGGGGGCGGCGATCGACTGCGCGCTCGATCTGATCGAAAAGCGCAAGGCGCTCTACCGCGAGAACGGCATTCCCTATTACCGCCCCTGGGCGTTCCTGATCACCGACGGCGAGCCGACCGACGGCCAGCGCTGGGAGATTGCGGCGCGCCGCGTGCACGCGGCCGAGACCGATCGCAAGCTGACCTTCTTCGCGGTCGGCGTCGGCGACGCCAACATGGACATCCTCGGCTGCATCACGCCGCCCAGTCGCCCGCCGCTCATGCTCGAGCGTCTGCGCTTCCGCAAGCTGTTCGAATGGCTGTCGACCTCGCTCAAGCGCGTGTCGAGCGGACGGGTCGGCGGCGAAATGGTGGCGCTGCCGCCGGTCGAGAGCTGGGCGCGCACGGGCACCTGACCTGCATGGCGTGGATTGCCGCCGTCGAGTGCAGGCGCGGTCGCGCCCATCGGCGTCGGCGAATGCCGTGCCAGGATTTCGGCGCATTTCGCAAATTGGGCGAGGGGCTGCTGCTCGGCGCCGTCGCAGACGGCGCCGGCAGCTCGTCGCAGGCGCATCGCGGCGCGCGTCACGCAGTGCGCGCCGCGATCAAGCGTCTGGCGCGCGACTTGCGGACCCGCGATGCGGATGGCGGCCGAAATCGGAACCGTCCCAACGAGCGCGAGCTCGGCGCGCTGCTTCGCGCCGCCTTTGCCGATGCGCGGGCGGACCTTGATCGATTGGCGCGCCAGCAAGGTGTGCCGCGCGGCGATTTCGCCTGCACGCTGATCGCCTTCGTCGCTTCGCCGGATTGGCTCGGCGCGGCGCAGCTCGGCGACGGGTTGCTGGTGAGCCGCGCCGAAGGCGGCGGCTATCAGCTGCTGTTCCGGCCCGACAAGGGCGAATACGCCAACGAGACCGTGTTCCTCACCGACCGGGACGGACTCGACCGGGTGCGGGTGCGCAGCGTGCAGGAGCCGCAGTCATTCGTCTGTGTGGCAACCGACGGGCTCGAAAGTGTCTCGATCGAGCAGCGCGCCATGCAGCCGCACGCTCCGTTCTTCAAGCCGCTCGACGAGTACATCCTGGCCGCCGAGGACGAGCGCCAGGCGCGGCTCGACATTCGCGAATTCCTTGCCTCGGCCCGTCTGGAGGCGCGCTCCGACGACGACAGGACGCTGCTGCTTTCGGGGTATCGGCGCGGAGCACCGCAGTCATGATGCGGCGGCTGCGCACCTCGGCCGGCGCCCTCGTCCAGCTCGGCGAGTGCATCGCGTCGTCGGGCGAGGGCGAGGTCTACCGTACCGATCGCAACGACCGGGTCGCGAAGATCTATCACGCGATAGACGAGGCGCGCGTGCGCAAGCTGCGTGCCATGGTCGCCAACCCGCCGAGCGATCCCACGCTCGCCCAGGGTCATCCGTCGATCGCCTGGCCGATCGATCTGATCGCCGAGAACGGCAAGGCGGTCGGCTTCGTCATGCCGCGCATCGACCGCGCGGTCAGCATGAACGCCATCTACAATCCGCGGCTCCGCCAGCGCCACGCACCGGGCTTCAACTGGTATTACCTGCACGTCGCCGCGCTCAACGTGTCCTGGATCGTCCAGGC
>VGDO01000251.1 GCA_016869645.1 Alphaproteobacteria bacterium | reverse complement strand
TATCATGCCAAATCCAAATGTCCCGCGAAACGCCTGAAACCAAGCGATCCTGCGGCTTTCGGCCATGCCTACCTCGTCAAATCACCCACTCGTTTTCCTGATGAGCCTGTAAATTGAAAGTCTGATTTTCAGTTTACAAGGACGCTGGTCGCCAGGCGCTGCTAGAGATCAAGCTAGCCCTCGGCTGCCGGGTGCAGTTGCCCTGGTTGGCCCGCCACCCCGATCAACTTCGCCAGCCGCTCCGGATCGCCCGCAAGCTCCCCGCTCGGTCCATCGAACACCACACGCCCGCGGTCGAGCACCACGGTGCGCTGGGCAAACGCGAGCGCGATGCGCGTGTGCTGCTCGACCAGCACGATCGAGAAGCCGCCGGTCTCGCGCAGGCGCTCCATGGCGGCGAGGAGCTGCTCGACGATCACGGGCGCCAGGCCCTCGAGCGGCTCGTCCATCAAGAGCAGCTTGGGGTTGACCGTCAGCGCGCGGCCGATCGACAGCATCTGCTGCTCGCCGCCGGAGAGCTGGTTGCCGCGGTTGCGGCGGCGCTGGGCGAGCCGCGGGAAGAGCTCGTAGACGCGCTCCGCCGTCCATGGGCCGGGACGCGCCGCCACGGTCAGATTCTCCTCGACCGTCAGCGACGCGAAGATCTCGCGCTCCTGCGGCACGTAGCCGATGCCGGCGACGGCGCGTTCGTGCCCGGGCCGGCCCGCGAGATCCAGGCCGCCGAAGCGGATCGCGCCGCCATGGAGCCGCGTGTGGCCCATGATGGTCGCGAGCAGCGTCGTCTTGCCGACGCCATTGCGCCCGATGATCGCCAGCGTGCCTGACTCCGCGAGCTTGAGGTCGATGTTTTCCAGCACCACGGTCTCGCCATAGCCCGAGCTCACCTTCTCCAGGCGCAGCAGCTCAGCCATGGTCGGCACCATGCGACTTGCCGAGATACACTTCGCGCACGCGGCTGTCGGCGGCGATCTCGGCGGGGGTACCCTCGGTCAGGATCGCGCCCTCGACCAGCACGGTGATGCGCCGCGCGAAGCGGAAGACCAGCTCCATGTCATGCTCGATGATCAGCACGGCGATGTCGTCGGGCAGCGCGCCGACCACGTCGAGGATGACGGCGCTTTCGGTCGAGGGCACCCCGGCCGCCGGTTCGTCGAGCAGCAGGACGCGCGGGCGGAGCGCCAGCGCCATGGCGATCTCGGCAAGCCGCTGGCGGCCATAGGGCAGCTCGGCGACGCGCCGCATGGCATCGGCCGCGATGCCCAGGCGCTCGAGCAGCCCGTAGGCTTCCTCGACGATGGCCCGGCGTGAGCCCGCGGCGCGCCACATGTTGGCCGTCGTGTTCTCGCGCTCGCCGACTGCCATGGTCACGTTCTCCAGCACCGACAGGCCCTTGAACAGCGTCGTGATCTGGAAGGTGCGGGCGAGCCCGCGCTTGACGCGCTGGGCCTCGGCGAGGCGGGTCACGTCGTCGCCGGCGATGAACACCTGGCCGCTCGACGGCGCGATCCGGCCGGTGATGAGGTTGACCAGCGTCGTCTTGCCCGCGCCATTGGGCCCGATCAGCGCGTGGCGCGCGCCGGTCTCGAGCCGGAAGTCGATGCTGCGCGCGACCGCGAGCGCGCCGAAATTCTTGCACAGTCCCCGGGTCTCCAGCGCCACGGTCATGCGCGCCACCGCTTGATCCGGTCCCACAGCGTGTCGACGATGCCGAGCAGGCCGCCGCGCGCGAACAGAACCGTCGCGACCAGCAGGAGCCCGATGCCGAAGCTCCAGTAGTAGGGACTCAATTTGCTCAGCTCGTCACGCAGCACGAGAAACACGGCCGAGCCCGCGAAGGCGCCGTAGAGCCTGCCCATGCCGCCCAGCACCAGCATGATCAGCACGTCGCCCGAATATTCCAGGCTCAGCACGTTGACCGTGACGTAGCGCGTCGTCTGGGCGAGCAGAGCGCCGGCGACGCCGGCCATCGCGGCGGAGATCGCGTAGACCGTCACCATGCGGAGCATGACCGGGCTGCCGATCGCGCTCATGCGCGTGGCGTTCTCGCGGATGCCGACCAGCGAGCGGCCAAAGGGCGAGTGCACGATCCGGCGCGCCACGATCCAGGCGAGGAACAGCACGGCGAGCGCGTACCAGTAGGTCGTGCGGCCGAACATGTCGAAGCGGAACTGGCCGAAGATCGGGTCGATGACGATGCCCTGCAGCCCGTCGGCGCCGCCGGTCAGCCAGCCCAGCTTGTTGGCGAGCTCCTTGAGCATGACGGCGACCGCCATGGTCAGCATGAGGAGCGTGAGGCCGTGCGTGCGCAGCACGATCAGGCCGGAAATGACGCCCGCGACACCCGAGACGGCGCCGGCGAAGATGAGTGCGGTGATCGGCTCGGTCCAACCGAGCCAGCGCGCGACCAGCCCCGCGGCATAGGCGCCGATGCCGAAGAAGGCGGCGTGCCCGAGCGAGACGATGCCGGTGTAACCGAGCACGAGATCGAGCGACAGCGTGAACAGCGCCCAGGTCAGGATCTCGGTGCCGAGCGGCAGGTTCGAATTGGGCAGAAAGTAGTAGCCGACGGCAAGCACCCAGGGCAGCAGCTCGAGCGGCCGGATGCGATGCCATGCGCCCAATTGGTCGATCGGGTGGAGCGGCGTGGCCATGGCTCAGGCCCGCCCGAACAGGCCGTGGGGTCGCCACAGCAGCAGGCCCATCATGGCGACATAGATGAAGAATGCGCCGAAGTCGGGTACATAGTACTTGCCCGCCGTGTCCATCACGCCGAGCAGGAGTGCCGCGACGAAGGGACCGCGGATGCTGCCGAGCCCGCCGACCGAGACGACGATCAGGAAGTAGACGATGTGCTCGAGCGGGTAGGACGGCGTCGGGGCCAGGATGTCGGCGCCGAGCGCGCCGCCGAGGCCGGCGAGCCCGCTGCCGAGCGCGAAGGTCGTGGTGAACAGCCTGCCGACATTGATGCCCAATGACTCGGCCATGCGCCGGTTGTCGACCGCGGCGCGCACCTGGGCGCCCAATCGCGTGCGCTCGAGGCCGAGCCACAGCGCCAGGATCAGCACGGCGCCGATCACGATGAGGAACGAGCGGTAGGTCGGAAAGGAGCGGAAGCCCAGATCGACCTGGCCCATCAGGTAGGCGGGCAGGCGCACCGCCTGCGGCAGGGGGCCGTAGATGAAGGTGGTCGCCGCGATCGCCATGAAGATCAGGCCGATCGTGAACAGCACCTGGTCGAGTTCGCCCGCGCGGTAGAGCCGGACGTAGAGCAGGCGCTCGAAAACGATGCTGCCGAGCGCCACGACGACGAAGACGATCGGCAGGCTGGCCAGGAACGGCAGGCCCAAGGCCGCCATCAGCGTGACCAGCAGGTAGCCGCCCGCCATGGCGAAGGCGCCATGGGCGAGGTTGGCGAACCCCATCAAGCCCATGGTGACGGACAGCCCGACGCTGATGATGTACAGGATCATCGCGTAGGCGATGCCGTCGAACAGGATGCCGATCAGCGCGGAGGGCAAGTCAGCTTCGTCCCCAGGACAAATTTGGCATCAGTTCTATCGCGAGACTGGGGCTTGCGGGGATTGTTCTGTTGGACGGCCCAATCCAATCAGCGCCTGCTCCCCCGCGCTTGCGCGCGGGAGGATCGAGGTGGGGGCCCGAAGGGGACACCGCTCGCTTTGCTCGGGCCCCCACCGATCGAACCGCTTCGCGCTTCGATCTCCCCCGCCCAAGGCAGGGGAGGGAGAGATTGCTCGCCGCTAGATCATTTCGGCGGGTTGAAGACCTTCCACGGGTCCTTGACCTGCGGGATCGTGCCGATCTCGATGTTGGCCAGCGCATTGCCCAGCTTCTCGACGCGCCGGATGTATTCGTTCTGCACGATGTCGCGCGTGTCGGGATCGATCATGATCGGCCCGCGCGGGCTCTCGTGCTTCCAGCCCTTGAGGAGAGCCATCGTCCGGTCGCCGTCGAGCTTGCCGTTCTGCTGCTTGATCACGTGGTAGATCGCGGCCATGCCGTCCCACGCGCCGACCGCCATGAAGCCCGGCACGGCGTTGGGGCCGTATTCCTTTTTCCACGCCGCCTGGAATTCCCTGTTGGTCGGCGAGTCGTGGACCGAGGAATAGTGGTGCATGGTGACGACGCCGAGCGGCACGTCGCCCATGTTGGGCAGCTCCTCGTCGGTCACGATGTCGCCCGGCCCGATGAGACGGATATTGGCCTCGCGCATGCCGCGCTCGCCGAACGCTTTCATGAACGCGGTCGCCTGGCGGCCGGCCGGCACGAAGGTGAACACCGCCTCTGGGTTGGCATCCTTGGCGCGCTGGATGAACGGCACGAAATCGGGATTGGCGAGCGGCATGCGCACCGAGCCCGCGATCTTGCCGCCGGCCTCGGTGAAGGCCTTGGTGAAGGCGGCCTCGGCGTCATGCCCCGGGCCGTAGTCGGTCACCGCGGTGAACACGCTCCTGATGCCGGCCTGATGCGCCCACTGGCCCATCGGGAAGCTCGACTGCCACAGCGTGAAGGACACGCGGGCGAAATAGGGCGACAGCGTCGTCGTCACCGAGGTGCCGGCATTCATGATCACGAGCGGCATCTTCGCTTCGGTCGCGAGCGGCGCGATCGCATGCGCATTCGGCGTGAACACGACGCCGCCCAGGATGTTGACGCGGTCGCGCGTGATCAGCTCCTGCGCGATGCGGCGCGCCACGTCGGGCGCAGGGCCCGTATCGTCGCGCAACACGATCTCGACCGTGTGCGGCGCGATGTCCCGCGCGTGCAGCTTGTTGTAGAGCTTGATCGCCTGGTCCATCTGCTGGCCGAGCGATGCGTTCGGACCCGACAAGGTGGTAATGATGCCGACCTTGACGTTGTCGGCCGCGACCGGCTGGACGAACACCGCCGCGAGCGCGGCAGCCGCAATGATTTTCAGTTTCGATGTCATATTGTGACCCTCCCGCTTGACGTATTATACCGCCGAGTTGGACATCGTCGGCTTTGGTCGAATTATTTGACACGCTAATGAATAACGGTAACAGTGTCAAACGCTTATAGATTTTCGAGGACGAAAGCCGTGGCTGCGACCGGTGCCCAGGCGCATCCCATCTGGCCGGCGCGCGTGCACCATTTCCGGCGCGACTCCGCCGATCCTGCCCGTCTGGCCGAGTTCTACGCCGCGGCGCTGGGCATGGCGCAGCGCCGGCTCGATCGGGACCAATGGCTGCTGACCGGACGGGACCGCCGCCTGATCATCGGCGCCGGACCCAAGGGTGCCTTGCCCTATTTCGCCTTCGACCTTGGCGATGGCGGGCGGCTCGCCGCGCTCAGACGCGCGCTCGAGCTGCGTCAGGTGCCGATCCTGCCCAGTCCATCGCCGCTGTTCGACGGTCGGGCATTCGCGGTCGCCGATCCCGACGGACGCCGCATTGCCTTTGGCCTGGCCGATGCGGTTGCGGACGCGCCGGGCGACGGACCGGCGCACTCTTTGCCTGGTCGTCTGCAGCATGTCGTCGTCGCGAGCACGGCGCTCGGCGCCATGGTCGACTTCTACGAGAACGCGCTCGGCTTCGTCGTGTCCGATCGCGTGCGCGACGATGCGGGCGACGTCACCGCGGCTTTCCTGCGTTCCGATCCGGAGCATCACAGCTTCGCCGTGTTCCGCGCCCCGCAAAGCCGTCCCGACCATCACTCCTACGAGGCGACGTCGTGGAACGACATTCGCGACTGGGCCGACCATCTGTCGACACTGCGCGTGCCGCTGTGGTGGGGTCCGGGACGGCACGGACCGGGCAACAACCTGTTCTTCATGATCGAGGACCCCGACGGCCACAAGGTCGAGCTGTCGGCCGAGCTCGAGATCATGCCGATCGACATGGCGGCGCGCGAATGGAAGCACGAGCAGCGCACGCTCAATCTATGGGGCTCGGCCTGGATGCGGAGCTAGACGAACTGTTCCCTCCCTCAGGTGGGGGAGGGCCAGGGTGGGGGCCCGAAGCGGCGGCCATGAGTGCCTCCACCCCGACCCTCCCCCGCGCTATCGCGCAAGGGAGGGAGAAGAAATCGGAGGGGTACGTGACATGAAGCTGGTCAGCTATCGGAACAAGGGCACGGACGGGTTCGGCGTGGTCGCAGGCAACGGCGTGGTCGAGGCGGGCGCGCGGCTCGGCGGCAAGTATGCCGACCTGCGCGCCGCTATCGCGGCCGGCGCGCTCGGCGAGCTTGCCAAGACGGTCGCGGGCAAGGCTGGCGACGTCGGCCTCGACCAGATCGAGCATCGACCGCCGATCGCGTTCGCCGACAAGATCATCTGCGTCGGCCTCAACTACGAGACGCACCGCGTCGAGACCGGCCGCGACAAGTCGGAGAAGCCCGTGCTGTTCACGCGCTTCAACGACAGCCATGTCGGCCACGGCCAGCCCATGATCAAGCCGCGCAACTCGGAGCGCTACGATTACGAGGGCGAGCTGGTCGCCGTGATCGGCAAGTCCGGCCGGCACATCTCCGAGGCCGACTCGCTCAAGCACATTGCCGGCTATGCCTGCTACAACGACGGCTCGGTGCGCGACTGGCAGCGCCACACGCACCAGTTCACGCCGGGCAAGAACTTCCCGCGCTCCGGCGCCTTCGGGCCGTGGCTGGTCACGAGCGACGAGATCCCCGACCCGTCCAAGCTCGTGCTGATGACCCGGCTGAACGGCCAGGAGGTGCAGAAGGCGCCGACCGACCACATGATCTTCAACGTGCCCTATCTCATTTCCTACATCTCGCAATTCACCACGCTGAATCCCGGCGATCTGATCGTCACGGGCACGCCGGGCGGCGTCGGCGACCGGCGCACGCCGCCCCTCTACATGAAGCCGGGCGACACCTGCGAGGTCGAGATCACCGGCATCGGCATCCTGCGCAACCCGATCGCTGGCGAATAGCATCCCACCCCGCCGATCGAATATCGGAGTGGGATCGGCGTGTTGGCGACGTCGGTTCGTCCGCTTGACCGGCGGACATGCGCCGTGACTAGCGGCTCTTATTCATCGTAGTTGCGCTTTTTGAGCGACGGATGTGGCGCGGAGCCGCATTTCGATTCATGATTCTGGTTGCGAAGCCGAATCGCGGATCGATTGAGGAGCGCCACACCCGCCAT
>VGDO01000250.1 GCA_016869645.1 Alphaproteobacteria bacterium | reverse complement strand
GGGCAAAGTTCAGTCTAGGTCGGTTCTATTTATTTCTCAAATCGAACGAGAGGCAGGATTGATCAGATGGATTTATAGGTAATACGCCGGCGACCGCGTGTCGCGGTCAACCGCTGCGCAGGTTCTTCACCGCGGCGTCGCGCTGGAACAGGTACAGCAAGGTACGCAGGGCGCGACCACGCTCGTCCATCAAGTCGGCATCGCGTTCGAGGATGAGCTTGACGTCGTCGCGCGCGGCGGCGAGCAGATCGCCGTGGGCGGCGAGATCGGCCATGCGAAACTCGGGCAGGCCGCTCTGTCGCGTGCCGAGCAGCTCGCCCGCGCCACGCAGCTTCAGATCTTCCTCGGCTATGCGGAATCCATCCTCGGTCTCCCGGATGATCTGAAGGCGCGCGCGCGCCACCTCGCTGAGCGGCGCCTGGTAGAGGAGAATGCAGGTCGATTTGGCGGCGCCGCGACCGATGCGCCCGCGCAACTGGTGAAGCTGCGCCAATCCGAACCGCTCGGCGTGTTCGATCACCATGACCGTGGCCGCCGGCACGTCGACGCCGACCTCGATGACCGTGGTCGCCACGAGGATGTCGGTGCCACCGTCGCGTGCCGCGAACCGCTCCATGGCGCGATCCTTGTCCGTCCCCTTCATGCGGCCATGGACGAGCCCGACCCGTTCGTCGAACCGGCCCTTGAGCTCGGCCTGGCGCTCGGCCGCGGCGGCCAGATCGCTCTGCTCGGATTCCTCGACCAGCGGGCAGACCCAATAGACTTTGGCGCCCGATTTGAGCGCGCGTTCGATGCCGTCGATCACCTCGGCGATGCGGTCGAGCGGCACGGCGCGCGTGTCGATCGGCTGGCGTCCCGCCGGCTTCTCGGTCAGCCTCGACGCGTCGAGGTCGCCATAGGCGGTCAGCATCAGCGTGCGCGGGATCGGCGTCGCGGTCATGACCAGCATGTCGACGGCGCGCCCCTTGGCTGCGAGTGTCACCCGCTGATGCACGCCGAAGCGGTGCTGCTCGTCGACCACAGCGAGCGCCAGATCGTCGAACGCGACCTCATCCTGAAACAGCGCGTGCGTGCCGATGGCGATCGCGATCGTGCCGTCGGCTAGGCCGTCGAGCGCCGCCTGGCGCGACTTGCCGCGATCGCGGCCGGTCAGCAGGGCGACGCGGACGCCGATCTTCTCGGCAATCGGTTCGATGGTCTGGAAGTGCTGGCGGGCGAGTATCTCGGTCGGCGCCATGAGCGCTGCCTGGGCACCCGTTTCAACCGCGTTCAGCATGGCCAGGAAGGCCACCACCGTCTTGCCGCTGCCAACATCGCCCTGGAGCAGGCGCAGCATCCGCTGCGGCTCCGCCATGTCGGCGAGAATGTCGGCGAGCGCCTGTTGCTGCGATTGGGTGAGCCGGTAGGGCAGGGCGGCGAGCGCACGGTTGCGGAGGGTGCCATCGCCGCTGACGGCGCGGCCGGCCAGCTTGCGCTGATGCGCGCGCACGAGTGCCAGAGCCAATTGATTCGCCAGCAGCTCGTCATAGGCAAGCCGCTGGCGCGAGGCTGCGAGCGGTTCGAGATCGGCATCCCGTTCCGGCGCGTGCGCTGCCATCAAGGCGGCGAGCCAGCCCTGCCAGCCGTTCCGCGCCAGCCATGCTGCGTCCTGCCACTCCGGCAATTGCGGAGCGCGCGCCAAGGCGGCGCGCATGGCCTTGTTGACGATCTTGAGCGTAAGGCCCGCGGTCAGCGGGTAGACAGGTTCGACCGCCTGCAGGCTCGCCGCCTCCTCGACCGTGACGACGTGGTCGGGATGCGTCATCTGCAGCACGCCTTGAAACGAGTCGATCCGGCCGCTCACGACACGAACTTCGTCGGGCGGCAGGAGCTTGGTCACCCAATCGGCGCGCGCGTTGAAGAAAACCAGCTGAAGCGCGCCGGTTTCGTCTGTGCAGATGACTTTGTAGGGCCGGCGCGGATTGTGCGCCGGCTCGTGCTTCCCGATCTTGACGGTCAGCGTGGCGATCCGGCCCGGGGTCGCCTCGGCGATCTTGGGCGCATAACGCCGGTCGATCAGGGCGGCGGGCAGGTGCCAGAGCAGATCGACCACCGCCGGTCCCGCCACCTTCTCCACGAGCTTGCCCAGCCGCGGCCCGATGCCGGGCAGTGCGGTCACGGGCGCAAAGAGGGGAAACAGAATCTCCGGACGCATGCTTGCGGGTGCGGGCGAGGCTGAGGGCTGACAGGCCGGGGCGAAGGCTCTATATCCTAGCGACACGTCACCCCTGCCGCATCCCATGGCTGAGCCCCAGGACATCCGCCGCAAGCGACTGCTGTTTCGCAGCCAGCATCGCGGTACCAAGGAGTGCGATCTCCTGTTGGGGAGCTTCGCCAATGCCCATCTTGCTGCAATGACCGAACAGCAGCTCGACAGCTACGAGGCGTTGCTCGACGTCCCCGATGCGGAATTGTTCGCCTGGCTCGGCGGTCGGGCCGCCGAGCCGGAGGGCTGCGGACGCGATGTTCTAGAGTTGCTAAAAAACTTTAAGTTCAGGCAGTCAACACTTTGAAAATAGAAAAACATACCGTATTGCGAATCGGTCGGCAGACGCTCGGCGGCGTACCCGAAGGCTATGACACGATGGTGCTGGCTGAATTGGTGGGTGGCGCGGCCGGCCAGGGGTCTGCCGGTCAATCCACCAGCGGCCCGGGCGCCAGCCTGCTCCATGTCGCGCGCGACGATGCGCGCATGGCGCTGGTCGCCGAAGGCTTGGGCTTCTTCGCTCCCGGCATCGAGGTGCTCACCTTTCCGGCCTGGGATTGCCTTCCCTATGATCGCGTGTCGCCCAATGCGGCCATCATCAGCCGGCGGCTCGACACGCTAAGTCGGCTGGTCGCCGAGCCGGTGCCGGCGGACGGTCGGGCGCGCATCGTGCTGACCACCGTCAACGCGGTGCTGCAACGGATTCCGGTCGCCGACTACTTCGGGCAGCGAGTCATGCGGCTCGCCCAGGGCATGCCCATGGCGCCTGCCCAGCTGGTCCGCTATTTCGCCGATGCCGGCTACGTCAAGGCGGACACGGTGCGCGAGCAGGGCGAGTACGCCGTGCGCGGCGGCATCATTGACGTGTTCCCGCCCGGCACCGACGAGCCGCTCCGGCTCGACTTCTTCGGTGACGAGATCGAGGCGATCCGTCGTTTCGATGCGCTCAGCCAGCGCACCACAGGCCGTCAGGACGCGGTGAGCTTCGCGCCGGTCAGCGAGACGCCGCTCGATCCGGCCGCGGTCAACCGCTTTCGCGCGGGATATCGCGCCGCGTTCGGCGCCGACACCGCGGGCGATCCGCTTTACGAGGCGGTCAGCGCCGGGCGACGGCACATCGGCATGGAGCACTGGCTGCCGCTCTTCCACGATGAACTCGCAACCCTGCTCGACTACGTGCCGGGCGCCGTGGTCACGCTCGACCATCAGGCCGAGCAGGGTGCGGCTCACCGCCAGGATCTCATCCGCGAGTACCACGAAACCCGCCGGTCGCTCGGCCGGTTGAACGATCGCGAGGGGGGCGTCGTCTACAAGCCCCTCGCGCCGGACCGGCTCTATCTCATGGGCGCCGCCTGGCACGAGGCGCTGGCGGGGCGCATCGTGCTCGACTTCTCGCCTTTCGTCGCCGATGGTCCCGGAGCGATCGATCTCGGCGGGCGGCTCGGACCCGACATGTCGGACGCGCGCAACCGGCCCGGCGTGAACCTTTTCGATCGCACCAAGGCAGTCATTGAGGCCGAGCAGGCGGCCGGACGCCGCGTCGTGATCGCGGCTTATACCGAAGGCGCGCGCGACCGCCTGACCGGCGTGCTGCGCGACCATGGCATCGCCGACCTGCGCGCAGTCGGCCCGTGGAGAGATGTCGGCACTTTGCCCCCGACGGCGATCGCCGCGGTCATACTCGGGCTCGAGCGCGGCTTTACCGCCGAAAACCTCACCATCCTGGGCGAGCAGGACATCCTCGGCGAGCGCTTGGCGCGGCCGGGCCGCAAGCGGCGTCGCGGCGAGGAGTTCCTGACCGAGATCTCGGCGCTCGCCGAGGGTGATCTCGTCGTCCATGTCGAGCACGGCATCGGGCGCTACGACGGCCTGGAGACGCTGCAGGTCACGGGCGCACCGCACGACTGCCTGCGCGTGCTCTATTCGGGCGGCGACAAGCTCTACGTGCCGGTCGAGAACATCGAGGTGCTGTCGCGCTACGGCTCGGACGAAAGCGACGCACAGCTCGACAAGCTCGGCAGCGCCGCCTGGCAGGCGCGCAAGGCGCGGGTCAAGGAGAAGATCCGGGAGATCGCCGAAGGCCTGATCCGCATCGCCGCGGAGCGCCAGGTGCGCGCCGGCGAGACCATGGTCGCGCCGGAAGGGATCTATGACGAGTTCTGCGCCCGCTTCCCCTATCCCGAGACCGAGGACCAGCAGCGCTCGATCGAGGACACTCTCGGCGATCTCGCCGCCGGCCGGCCGACCGATCGCCTGATTTGCGGCGATGTCGGCTTCGGCAAGACCGAGGTCGCGCTGCGCGCCGCCTTCGTCGCCGCCATGGCCGGCTCCCAGGTCGCCGTGGTGGTGCCGACCACGCTGCTGTCGCGGCAGCACTTCAAGACTTTCACCGAACGCTTCCATGGGCTGCCCGTGCGCATCGCCCAGTTGTCGCGCCTGGTGCCGGCCAAGGAGGCCGCGCAGATCAAGCGCGACCTGGCAGAAGGCAGGGTCGACATCATCATCGGCACCCACGCGCTGCTCAGCAAGACGATCTCGTTTGCCAATCTCGGCCTGCTGGTCGTCGACGAAGAGCAGCATTTCGGCGTGGCGCAGAAGGAGCGGCTGAAGCAGCTGCGCTCCGACGTGCATGTGCTGACGCTGACCGCGACGCCGATCCCGCGCACCCTGCAGATGGCGCTTTCGGGCGTGCGCGAGATGAGCGTGATCGCCACGCCACCGGTCGACCGCCTGGCCGTCCGCACCTTCGTCTTGCCCTATGACGGAGTGGTCATTCGCGAGGCGATCCTGCGCGAGCACTATCGCGGCGGGCAGACCTTTTACATCTGCCCACGCATCGAGGATCTCGACCGGGTGCGCGATCGGCTGAAGCGGCTGGTGCCGGAAGTGAAAGTGACCGTCGCCCACGGACGGATGGCGGCCAGCCAGCTCGAGCGGGTCATGACCGAGTTCTGCGACCGCCAGCACGACGTGCTGCTGTCGACCCAGATCGTCGAATCCGGCCTCGACATCCCCTCGGTCAACACGCTGGTCATTCATCGCGCCGACATGTTCGGCCTGGCCCAGCTCTATCAGCTGCGCGGCCGCGTCGGGCGCTCGAAGGTCCGGGCCTACGCCTATCTGACCCTGCCGCCGGACAAGAAGCTGACAGCGGTCGCGCAGAAACGTCTCGAAGTGATGCAGACTCTCGACACGCTTGGTGCCGGCTTCATGGTAGCCAGTCACGACTTGGACATTCGCGGCGCCGGCAATCTCCTGGGCGAGGAGCAATCAGGCCACATCCGCGAGGTCGGCATCGAGCTCTACCAGGCGTTGCTCGAGGAGGCTGTCGCCGAGGCACGCAGCGGCGGACGAGGGGACAAGCCGACGGCCGCCGAGCTGTGGACGCCGACGATCAGCCTCGGCACGCCGGTGCTCATCCCCGAAGACTACGTCGCTGACCTGACCGTGCGATTGGGTCTCTACCGTCGGATCGCGACGCTGGTCGATCGGCCCGAGATCGACGCGTTCGCCGCCGAATTGATCGACCGCTTCGGCCCGATGCCGACCGCAGTCGACAATCTGCTCAAGATCGTCGCGATCAAGCAGCTTTGCCGCGCAGCCGGCATCGAGAAGGTGGACGCGGGCCCGAAGGGTGCCGTGCTCAGCTTCCGGCACAACCAGTTCGCGCGGCCCGACCGTCTGGTCGCCTTTATCCAGAAGCAGGCCAAGTCGGTCCAGCTCCGGCCCGATCACAAGCTTGTCTTCAAGCGTGCCTGGGACGGCGCTGATGTCCGATTGGCGGGCGTCGATCAAGTGATGCGGCAGCTGGCCGCGCTCGCCGCTCCCGATGCACCTCGCGCGGCCGGTGCATGAGCCCGAAGCTGAACGATTTCAGCGTCGGCCTGCTCGTGCAGATGTGCCTGACGGTCAATGAGCTGGACAGCGCGGCCGATCTGGTCGATGCCATGCTGCGCAAGCGTCCCCAAGATGCCGCATGCCATGCCGTCAGGGCGTTTCTCTGGCATCGCGGCGGCGACGCACGAGCGGCAGACGAGTCGATGGGACGGGCACGCGCTATCGATGCCGCCGATCCCCTCGTTTGCTACATCGCCGGACGCATTGCCGCACAGAAGGGCGATACCGACGAGGCCGTTCGCCAGTTCTCGCGGACGATCGAAGGTCTGCCCTGGTTTCGCCCCCCGTTTGGGTTGCTCGACAAGCTGCTGTTTCCCGGCCCGGACTACATGGACCTGCTCGAGCAGATTCACGCGCTGCTGCGGCCGCGCGTCTATCTGGAAATCGGCGTCAATCGCGGTAAATCACTGGCCCTGAGCGCCGCGGGGGAGCTCGCCGTGGGTGTCGATCCCAATCTCTCACGCTGTTCTCGATCGTCGGTCAGCCATGCCCGCCTGGTCGAGGCGAAGAGCGACGAGTTCTTCGCCCGTGCCGATCTGCATGCTGTCCTGGAGGGCCGGCCGGTCGACCTCGGATTCATCGACGGTATGCACCTGTTCGAGTACGGCCTGCGCGACTTCATCAACATGGAACGAATGTGCCGGGCCGGTTCCGTGATCTTGATCCACGATGTCGTGCCATGCGTGCCGGTCGTGGGCGCACGGCAGCGTACGACGCGAACCTGGACCGGCGACGTCTGGAAAGTCTTGCTCTGCCTTGCGCGACATCGCCCCGATCTCGACCTGACGTTGGTCATGACGTCGCCATCGGGCCTGGCGATCGTGCGCAATCTCGATCCGTCGAACAGGGTGCTCGCCGACAAGCTCCCGTCGATTCTCGACGAGTACACTGCGATGACCTGTCCCGGTTACAACTATGCCGCCGACACCGGAATTCGGGTCATCCCCTCCGGCCACGCCGGCCTCGCCAGCCTGCTCAAACCGGTCGTTGAAGCGCGGGCCCGGTAGCGCGGCCCGCCGCCGCCTGCCGTTCACGATTCCGGAGCGTCCTCGAGCCTGATGCGGCCGCGCTCGCTCTGCTGGGGCATTTCGACATTGCCGCGTTCGAGCACGACGATGTTGG
>VGDO01000249.1 GCA_016869645.1 Alphaproteobacteria bacterium | reverse complement strand
GTTATCCACAAGTTGCGCACCTTGCCGTGAGGCGCTCGGGCAGGCTTTGCTTGCCAGATCAGGTTCGATGCACTATGTAGGCCCGCAATGCGGGCGCGAAATTTCTGCAAAGACTTGCGCGCAATATCGGTAATCCTCGCCGGACTCGTCGCGCTTGCTTCTGGAATCTCGACAGGTCTTGCGGCAACGCAGACCCAGACGGTGCCGAGTGCTGGACTCGACACCGCGCTTCTGCTGCCGCGCGCGCAGAATCCCATGCCAGCTGACCAGTTGCCGACCATTCTATCGGCCAACGACGTCAGGCTCTATCGGGAGATCTTCCAGGCGCAGCAGGATGGCGAGTGGTCCGCGGTTGACCGCAAGGTGCGCGCGCTGCGCGACAAGCGGCTGGTCGGTCATGTGCTGGCCCAGCGCTACCTCCACCGCAACTACAGGGCCAGCTACAAGGAGCTCGCTTCCTGGCTCGAGCATTATGCCGACCTGCCTGAGGCGATCCGCATTCATCGCTTGGCCGCCAGCCGAATGCCGCGCGGCAGCAAGCCACCGGTCAAGCCGCAGGGCGGCTATCTCAGCGGCAGCGGACTCGAGCACGGCGCGGTCGGCGACGAAACCGACGGGCCTCAGCGCTCGCGTGCGGATCAGGCGATCGCCGCTTTCACCGCAGGCGAAGACCAGAAGGCGCTGGCACTCGCCGTGGAAGCTGCGAAGAAAGCCGGCAGCGACGCCCCCGGCGCCCATTGGACGGCGGGGCTGGCCGCCTGGCGGCTGGGCAAGTTCGAGGATGCGCGCCAACACTTCGAGGCGCTGGCGCGTTCGCGCAGCGCGTCTGCATGGTCGCTGGCGGGGGGCGCCTATTGGGCCTCGCGCGCGAATCTTAAGCTGCGCCGGCCGCACGACTATACGGTCTGGCTCGCGCGCGCCGCCGAACAGCCGCGCACCTTCTACGGGCTGCTGGCGCGCCGTCAGCTCGGCATCGACCTGCCGCTCAACTGGGACCTGCCGGCTCTGACCAAAGCGGATGTCCACGCGCTGATGCGCCATGCCGGCGGCCAGCGCGCCTTCGCGCTGATACAGATCGGCGACCACTACCTGGCCGAGCGCGAGCTGCGCCGGCTCTATCCGCAGGTCGAGGCCGAACTGGGCACGGCGATCCTGTCGCTGGCGTCCCAGGCCAACATGCCGGCGCTCGCGATGCGTCTCGGCGGCAAGCTGCTGCGCGGCCAGGGCCTGCGCTACGACGCGGCGCTCTACCCCGTGCCGGACTGGCGGCCGGAGGGCGGCTTCAGCGTCGATCCGGCGCTGGTCTACGCCATCATGCGCCAGGAATCGGCGTTCGATCAGCGGGCCCAGTCGTATCGCGGCGCCTCCGGCCTGATGCAGATCATGCCGCGCACCGCCTGGGCGATCGCCGACGACGACGAGTTCGACGGCACGCGCGAGCGCCTGCTCGAGCCGGCGCTCAACTTGACGCTCGGCCAGCGGCTGATCCGCATGCTGCTCGATTCCGACCAGATCCAGGGCAATTTGATCATGATGTCGGCGGCCTACAACGCCGGGCAGGGCAACCTCGGCAAGTGGGAGCGGCGCGCGCAGTACCGCAACGATCCGCTGCTGTTCATCGAATCGATCCCGTCGCGCGAGACGCGCAGCTTCATCGAGCGCGTGCTGACGAACTATTGGATTTACCGGCACCGCATGGGGCTGTCGTCGCCCTCGCTCGATGCCATTGCCGAGGGCGGATGGCCGCTCTACTCTGACACCGACGGATACGTCACGACGGTGTCCGAGAATGCCACGGATTGACGAAACCAGACCTTTCCTTGCCGTCAATATTGCGGTTCTGACGGTTTCCGACACGCGCTCGACGGCGGACGACAAGTCCGGACAGACACTGGTCGATCGCATCGGCCAGGCCGGACACCGCGTTGCCGCGCGCGCCATCGTGCGCGACGACAGAGCGGCGATCGCCGACCAGCTCCGGCGCTGGATCGCCGACCCGGCGATCGACGTGGTGATCTCGACCGGCGGCACCGGCGTGACGGGCCGCGATGTGACGCCCGAGGCGTTCGAAGCGGTGTTCGAGAAGTCGATCCCCGGTTTCGGCGAGCTGTTTCGCTGGCTCAGCTACCAGAAGGTCGGCACCTCGACGATCCAAAGCCGGGCCGTGGCCGGGGTGGCCGGCGGCACCTATCTGTTCGCGCTGCCCGGCTCGCCGGGTGCGTGCAAGGATGCCTGGGACGACATCCTCGTCCATCAGCTCGACAACCGGCACCGGCCGTGCAATTTCGTCGAGTTGATGCCGCGCCTGCAAGAGCATTTGAAGAAGCCGGCTTAGACCGTGATCGGTTCAGATTGAATCGCCTCCTGAGCCTGTCGAAGGGGGCGATCCTGTCCGACGCGTGAATCACGGTCCACCTCACCAAGGAAAGGTGCGATCGCGCCCGGGATTGGCATCGGTGGCTGCGGCGCCGCTCGTCGGCTCCGATAGGCTGGAGCTCGAGCCTCGCGGTTGGCCGGGGCTCACCCGGTTGGCGCGCCGTGTGGTCAGGTGCCGGACTTGCTGTGGCGGCGTTCCGCACGCCGCCATCGCTCGTAGGAATGCATATCGTCGACGTCCTCGAGCTGGTCGCCCAGCACGATGACGTCGCGCCGCCCCACGTTGCGGAGCGTGTCGGCGAGAGCGTGCGCGCTCGACCAGCGCACGCGATCGAACAAGTTTGGCAGCGCCGGCCGTCGCCGGCATCCGATCAGCCAGTAGCCGCCGTCGCGCGCCGCGCCGAACACGACATCGGCGCGGCCAAGCGCGCGGAACGCGGCATCGATGTGAGCGGGAACGATCGCGGGAATATCTGAGCCGACGATGACGACCGGGCCGACGGGGCGCTCGGCGACCGCGCGCGCCATGCGCCGGCCGAGATCGCCGGAGCTTTGCGCGAAAGCCTGCCACGGTCGCGGCCAGCGCAAATGGCGCGCAGACGGGGGCGTGACCGCAATCCAGCAGCGCCACGGGCCGCGCCCCAGCCGCCTCAGCACGCGCGTGAGCGTCAGGCGATAGAAGGCAAGCGCGGCCAGGTCGCCGATGCCGGCTGCGAGACGCCGCTTGACGACACCCAGGCGCGGCATGCGCGCGAACAACACGAGGTGGCGTCCGGCGCGCATGCCTCAGCCGTAGAGCCGCGCGATCCGCGCCGGCGCCACGCCCAGATAATAGAGCGAAAGACAGGCGAGGTTGCGCATCGGCCGGCGCCAGTAGCCGTCGCGCCGGTAGCGCGCAGCGGAGGTCACCGCCACGCTGTCCAGCGCCACAAGCCGTCGCCGGCCGAGGCGGCGGATCAGCTCAACGTCTTCCATGAGCGGCAACGCCGAATAGCCGCCGATCCGGTCATAAAGCGACCGGGAAATCAGAAGCCCTTGATCACCATAGGGTAGTGCCAGCACCCGACACCGTAGCGCTACCAGCCGCTCAAGCCGTCTTGCGGCTGCCGTAGAATCGTCCAGGCAGAATTGAAAATAGCCGGCCCGCCCATCCGGCGCACCGCCTTGGTCGCTCACGCGGCTGCGCATGTGATCAGCCGCCACCCGGGGCCAGTCCGGCGCCAGTACTGTGTCGGCGTGCAGGAAAAGAAGCCAGTCTCCGTCCGCGAGCCGCGCTCCGGCGGCCAGCTGAGACCCGCGCCCCGGCAATGCCAAGATCACGCGGGCGCCGGCCGCGGCGCCGATCTCGCCCGTGCCATCGGTCGAGCCGCCGTCGACCACCAGGATCTCCATGTCCGGGAAGACGACGCGCCCGCTCGCCAGCGCCTGCAGACATCCCGCCAGCGAACCGGCGGCGTTGAGGGTAGGTACGACGATGCTGAGCGTCCTCATGTGGCGCGCCACCCTCGCTCACCGGGCTGGGACCGGCGGTCGGCCGGCTTAGGATCTGCTCGGCCGCAGCGTTCACAATACTCAGTGGGTCTGTGGAAAAACAAGGCACTGCGGAATCCAGGCCACCCCATGAGTCGCCCGAGTGTTCTTGCTACGTTCCATGAACCCAAGCTATAGTGGCGCCATGGTCGATACGCTTCCCGATCGAGCGGTCAAGGGCCGCGGCGCGCTGAGCAACAGGGTCGGCCGTTTCGAGCGACACACGCGCCACGCCATCGACGATGGCTGGGCGCGGCCCGGCGTTCCGGCGCCCGATGGTGCGGACAAGTCGCCGGCGGTCGATGACGAAACCGATCCGCCTTCCAATCCGGCGACCATCGTCTCGACCGACACCACGCGCACGATCATCGCGACCAACAAATCGCCCGACATACCCTTTGACCGGTCAATCAATCCCTATCGCGGCTGCGAGCACGGCTGCATCTATTGTTTTGCCCGGCCGACCCATGCCTATCTCGGCTTTTCCGCAGGCCTTGATTTCGAAACCCGGATTCTCGCCAAGCCGGATGCGGCCGAGCTCCTGGCGCGCGAGCTTGCGGACCGGCACTACCGCTGTAGCGCGATCGCCATGGGTACCAACACGGACCCCTATCAGCCGCTTGAAAAGAATATGCAAATAACGCGGCGGATCCTCCAGGTGCTGGCCGCCCACCAGCACCCCGTGACGATCGTCACCAAGTCTGCGCTGATCATGCGCGACATCGACATCCTCGCGCCGATGGCGGCCAAGAATCTCGCCCATGTCAGCTTGTCGGTGACGACCCTCGATCGCCATCTTGCACGCGTGATGGAGCCGCGCGCATCGACGCCGATGCGGCGCCTGACGGCCATTCGCACGCTGGCGGAGGCCGGCATCCCGACCGGCGTCATGACGGCGCCGGTGATCCCCGGCCTGAACGACAGCGAGCTCGAGAACATCCTCAAGGCGGCCGCCGCCCACGGCGCCCGCTCGGCCGGCTATGTCCTGCTGCGCCTGCCGCTCGAGATCAAAGAGCTGTTCGAGGAATGGCTGCGCGCCCATGTGCCGCTGCGAGCTGATCGTGTCATGAGCCTCGTTCGCCAGACTCGTGACGGGGCGCTCTACCAGTCGCAGTTCGGGCGCCGAAAGGTCGGTAGTGGCGCCTATGCGGATCTCGTGCGCCAGCGCTTCGAGCGGGCCGTCACGCGCTTTGGCCTCGACCGCGATGGCGATGAACTCGACACGACGCTGTTCCGGCCGCCCCCACGAGCCGGCGAACAGCTCAACCTCCTCTAAACTGCGTTTGACCGCGGTGACACTTGTCTCTGAACAAGAATCGTTGATTTTAATCACGAAATTCTGGTAGCGTTCACCTGCGAAAGCCCGAGTATGACTCGGGATGCCGCTCAATCGTCGGCGCTACTCTGCGAAGTAGTGACGGCTGGGCAGAGTTTAGATGGGGGAGGGCTAGTTCGGTCATGCCGGACTTCAGCCTCGAGCGCGCCGCCGGCGGTGTGGTCGCTGGGATTGATGAGGCAGGCAGAGGCCCGCTTGCCGGACCGGTGGTCGCCGCCGCCGTCGTCCTGACCATCGCGACCCTGCCCCGGAAGCTCAGCCGCATGATCGACGACTCCAAGGCGCTCACGCCCGCACAGCGAGAGGCAATATTCGACCGGCTGCCCGCCCATGCGATCATAGGCGTGGGCGCCGCCAGCGCCGCGGAGATCGATCGCGTCAATATCCTGGTCGCCACGTTACGCGCCATGACCAGGGCCTATGCCGCACTTTGCCGGCGTGGCGTCAGGCCAAGCTTGGTGCTGATCGACGGCGACAAGGCGCCGGGTCTGGATTGCCCGTGCCGGACCGTGGTCGGGGGCGATGCGACGTCATTGTCGATCGCGGCCGCCTCGATCGTGGCCAAGGTGACGCGCGACCGCATCATGAGCAGGCTCGATCTGCGCTATCCGTGCTTCGGATGGGCCCGCAACGCCGGATATGGTACTCCGGAACACCGCGAAGCTCTATATCAAGTGGGTATAACCCGACATCACCGTACTAGTTTCAGTCCCGTCGATAACATCTTGAGTCAAAACACTTTTTTTCTTGACGAAATGCCGCACCTCGCGGACCATGCGCGGCCATGCGCACACCGCGAGTCTTGCCGGATCAATATCTCCCCCTCGATCGCATCGTCGTCGGCGACTGCATCGAGATCATGAACGGCTTGCCGCCGGGTTCGGTCGATCTCGTCTTCGCCGACCCGCCCTACAATCTCCAGCTCGCGCAGGATCTGCTGCGGCCCAACAACTCGCGTGTCGATGGCGTCGACGAGGCCTGGGACAAGATCGGCGACTTCCGCGCCTATGACGACTTCACGCGGTCCTGGCTGACTGCCGCGCGCCGCGTGCTCAAGGACGACGGCACGCTGTGGGTGATCGGCACCTACCACAACATCTTCCGCGTCGGCACGATCCTCCAGGATCTCGGCTTCTGGGTGCTCAACGATGTGGTCTGGCGCAAGACCAATCCGATGCCGAATTTCCGCGGCCGGCGATTCACCAACGCGCATGAGACGCTGATCTGGTGCGCGCGCGACAAGTCGGCGCGCTACACCTTCAACTACGAAGCAATGAAGGCGCTCAACGATGACCTTCAGATGCGCTCGGACTGGCTGTTGCCGCTGTGCGGCGGCAGCGAGCGGCTGAAGCAGATCGACCAGGACGGAAAGCCGAAAAAAGCTCATCCGACCCAGAAGCCAGAAGCGCTGCTCCATCGCGTCGTGCTCGCGGCCAGCAGACCGGGCGACGTCATCCTCGATCCCTTCTTCGGCACGGGCACCACGGGAGCCGTCGCCAAGCGTCTCGGCCGGCACTTCATCGGTGTCGAGCGCGAGCACAACTATGTCGAGCTCGCCCGCGAGAGGATTGCCGAGGTCAAGACAGGCGACAGCTCGGCACTTGTGACCACCCAGTCACGCCGCAGCGAGCCGCGCGTGCCGTTCGGCACGCTCGTCGAGCGCGGTCTGATCCAACCCGGCGAGGTGATGTTCGACCCTCAGCGCCGTTGGACCGCCAAGGTTCGCGCCGACGGCTCGGTCATTTCGGCGGATTCCCGGGGATCGATTCACGCCGTCGGCGCCGCCGTGCAGGGCGCACCGGCCTGCAATGGCTGGGCCTTCTGGCATGTGGTGCGCAACGGCACCATGGTGTCGATCGACGTGCTGCGCGCCCAGGTGCGTGCCGAAATGTCGCAGGCCTGAGAGCCGATCCAGGAAGTTGAGATTCAGGAGCAAGCTGTTGTTCGGGTCAAGCGGCGGAGCATGAGGCGGATCATGGCGAGGCGGAAGAAGGCGGCGACGGTTCGCTCGTAGCGCTCGAAGTCGCGC
>VGDO01000248.1 GCA_016869645.1 Alphaproteobacteria bacterium | reverse complement strand
CCAACCCAGAAAAATCGAACCCCAACCCGCCGCGCCGACATCGTCCGACGCGATCGCAGCGCCGTGCCCAGCGTCAAAAATCGTGCCGCGGGCGGTCAACTACCGTATGTTCGATGAATAGGACAGGCTAGATGCCGCGCGCCGACGCCGGTGCCCTAGACTTGGCACGAATTGGCGCATCAACATTCGACTGACACGAGGACACCATGGCGCAGCGAACACAACCCCCGTTCCGGGCCGATCATGTCGGCAGCCTGCTGCGTCCGCAGAAGCTCCTGGATGCGCGCGACAAGCTGAAGAAGGGCGAGATCAAGGCCGACGAGCTGAAGCGCGTCGAGGACGACGCCATCCGCGACGTGATCAAGCTGCAGGAGGATCTGGGACTGCAGGCGATCACCGACGGCGAGTTCCGCCGCACCTTCTGGCATCTCGACTTCCTCGAGAAATTCACCAATGCCACGGTCATCCCGCCGCGCGTCAAGGTGCGCTTCCACACCCATGAGGGCGACATCGAGTACGAGCCGCCCGGCCTGCGCGTCGACGGCAAGCTGGCCCGCCCGCAGTCGATCTTCGTCGAGCATTTCAAGTTCGTGAAGGCGAACACCAAGCGCACGGCCAAGCAGACGATCCCGTCGCCCAGCATGATGCACTTCCGCGGCGGCCGGAAATCGATCGACGAGCGGGCCTATCCCGACATGGACGTGTTCTACGTCGATCTCGCGCGCGTCTACCGCGAGGAGATCCTCGCCATGGCCGACGCGGGCTGCCGCTATCTGCAGCTCGACGAGGTCAACTTCGCCTATCTGTGCGACCCCAAGATGCGCGAGCAGGTGCGCACCAATGTCGGCGAGGATCCCAATCAGCTGACCCACACCTATGCCAAGCTGATCAACGATGCGATCGCCGGCCGGCCGAAGGACATGGTAATCTCCATGCATCTTTGCCGCGGCAACTACCAGAGCGCCTGGGTCGCCGAGGGCGGCTACGACCCGGTCGCCGAGGCGCTGTTCAACGAGGTCGGCGTCGACGGCTATTTTCTCGAGTATGACGACGAGCGCTCCGGCGGTTTCGAGCCGCTGCGCTTCGTGCCGAAGGGCAAGACCATCGTCCTGGGCCTGGTGACGACCAAGGTCGGCCGGCTCGAGACCAAGGACGAGCTCAAGCGGCGCATCGAGCAGGCGGCCAGGTTCTGTCCGCTCGACCAGCTCGCGATCAGCCCGCAATGCGGCTTCTCGAGCACGGTCGAGGGCAACAAGATCACGCTTCAGGACGAAATCAACAAGATCAAGCTCGTCGTCGACGTGGCGCGCGACGTGTGGGGCGCCTAGCTCGCGCGGCGTGCCCGCCCGCGATGACATTCAGAGGGTCGAACCTCCCTCGGGCTCATACCCAAGACGGGTGATGACCGGTTCCGGTCGGCTCCCAATACTGCGGCATCGGCGCGGCCTCATCCGAGGTGCGCCTGACCGGTCCCCTCGCCACGACGGGCCGGTCCCATATGTCCAGGAAGGGGGAGCTCGAACCATGAAACGCACAATTCAGGCCGCCGTTGCGGCCATCTGCCTGGCGGCCGGCTTGAATGGCTGCGCCAGTTTCGAGGGGCAGGTCGGCCTGCCGCTGGCGACCGGCAAGTCGTCCGCCGCCAACGGCGGCGCCAGCGGCAGTGCGCTATTTTCCGCGAACATGACCGCGTCGATCGCACCGGCGGCACGCCTGCCGGAGACGGTCGAAAACACGGCGATCATGCAGCAATTCAGGTCGATGACGACCGCGCCACACACCGGTGGGATGAATCTCATGTCGACCGCCGCCGACGCCGCGCTCCAGGTCGGCGACCGTCGGATGGAATTCACCGTGGATGATCTCAAACAATTCCTGATTGCCCATGACAGGGATGTTCTGCGGCCCCTGCTGTCGGGCAGTGAGCGGCCCGTCATTTCGACGGCCGCCGCGGCGGTTGCGACCGACTCGCCCGCGGGACATGCCCCCACGCAGATCGAAATCTACCGGGCCTACCTGACGGCCTATTTCATCGGCCGCTACGTCGACCGTGGCGGACACAAGTACGGCGCTCCGGACATCAAGACCGGCCTGTCGAACGAGGTGTTGAGCCAGATTCTGCAGATTTTCTTCGATGCCACGGTCGACGCAGGCGCCGCCGCACGAGTCCTCGTCAGTTCTGACGCGAAGAAATTCTACCCTGCCGGTGGCGCCGACAAGCCGACGCTGCTGGTCGTTTTCGATCGCAAGAAGTTCGACTGCGGTGCGCGTTGCATCAAGGTCGAGGATGATCCGGCCGACGGCTCGCCGGCGCCGAAGGGGAAGATGACGGTCGCGAAAGCCAAGGCCGTCGGTGCGATCGCGCAGATCGCGGAGAAGAAGACGGCGCTCCTGTCTGGCATGCTGGGCGAGCTGTTCGGCGGCGTCGACGTCGGATTTGTGCTGGGCGGCCGGTTCGCCGTCGGCGACAACAAGACTCTCGTCGAGATGGCGAAGCGTGTGCTTGCCGCCGCGTCCCATCACTATGCGGAAGAGAAGGCATATGCCTTCCTTCTGAACCACAGCTTCGATCCCGACAGCGACCTCGGCTTCCTGCTGCAGTTCATCCTGCAGCTCGAGACCGAGGCCAAGAAGAAGCAGGCCTAGCCCGGGGTCGTTCCAGATTTAGGCGGCGCTTCAATCAAAGTCGACCGAAGGCGGCGGCGGCCGCCGCCGGTTGCGCCATGACCATGGCTCCTGAGCCCAAGAGAAAGTTCCGGCGGGTCGATGTCAGCATGTCGTTGCGCCCAAAATAGACCGACTCAAACAGGAACGCTTGATCGGGCTTGCTTATTTCAATCAATCCGCGGCCGGAACAACCCCGGCCGGCTCTTCTCGAAGGCCGCTGCCGCGCGCAGCACGATGTCCTCGCGCAAACGCGGGCCGACGAGCTGCAGTCCGATCGGCCGTCCGTCCTTGGTCTGCCCGCACGGGATGCTGATCGCCGGCTGGTGGCTCATGTTGAAGGGATAGGAGAAGGGCGCCCAGTCGAACCACCAGCGCTCGCGCTCGGGGTTGGCGAGCTGGCGCTCGCAGGGAAATGCAGCGACCGCCGTCGCGGGCGTCAGCAAGAGGTCGAACAGCTCGAAGAAGCGCGCAAGCTCGGTCGCGATGCGGTCGCGCTCGGCCTGGGCCGCGAGGAAATCCATCAGCTCCAGGCTCTCGCCATAGGCCGCGAAGGCGACGAGGTCGGGATCCATCTCGGCCTTCTGCTCGGCGCTGGCGCCGTGGATGCCGCGCGCCACACCGCCCGCCCACAGCACGGCGAAGACGTCGCGCACGCCCTCGAGCGGCGGGTCGACGCCTTCGACGACGGCGCCGAAATCGCTGAACCGCCTTGCCGCGCTGTCGAGTGCCGTGCGCAATTCGGGCTCGACCTTGGCGAAGCCGAGCGTCGGGCTGTAGGCGATGCGCAGGCCCTGCACGCCATGGTCGATGCCGTTCTGCCAGTCGCGCTTGTCGGCGGGCAGGGAGGTCCAGTCGCGTATGTCCGGCTCGGCCAGCACGTTGAGCATGAGCGCAGCGTCCGCCACGTTGCGCGCCATCGGGCCGAAATGAATCAGGTGCGTGTTGGCGTTGTGCGGGTAGGTGGGCACACGGCCGAAGCTGGGCTTCAAGCCGACCACGCCCGAGAAGCTGGCGGGTATGCGGATCGACCCGCCGCCGTCACTGCCGACCGCGAGCGCGCCGATGCCGGCGGCGAGCGCGGCGGCGGCGCCGCCGCTCGACCCGCCGGCGTGCAGCTCGATATTCCACGGATTGCGCGTGATGCCGGTGAGCGGGCTGTCGGTCAGGCCTTTCCAGCCATTCTCCGGCGTCGTGGTCTTGCCGAGGAAGACCGCGCCATGCTCGCGCAGCCGCGCGGTCACCGGCCCGTCGGCGGACGCCACTTGGTCGGCCGGCGTCAGCACCGAGCCGCGCCGCGTCGGCCAGCCCTGCACCATGCATTGGTCCTTGAGCGTGATCGGCACGCCGTCGAGCAGGCCGATCGGCGCGCCCTTGTGCCAGCGCGCTTCCGCCGTGCGCGCCTGGGCGAGCGCCGACTCCTCGTCGATCAGCACGAAGGCATTGATGCGCGGATTGACCGCCGCGATGCGGTCGAGCGCCGCGCGCGTCGCCTCGACCGGCGACAGCATCTTGCGCTGGAAGAGATCGACCAGCTCGCGCGCGGGCAGGTAGTGGATGTCGCGCGCCACGACCTTTGCCGCCTCAGCGCATCCCAGTCATTTGCAGGCCGGGCGCTTCGGGGTAGAGCGCGCGCAACCCATCGACCAGCTCGCGCGCCATGTCGGCGAGGATCGCCTCGCCCTTCTCCGGCGTGGCGAGCGACGGGTCGCCCTTGACACCGGTCGCGCTGTAGTCGGGGCCCGATGCCGGATCGCCGTCGAACACGACGGGCTGGTAGAACACGGTCCTGGGCTCGTCGAGGGAATGGCCGTAGTCGGTGCGCGCCTTGTCCATGCGCACGGCGGCGCGGTCGATCGCGAGGATCATCGAGGTCTCCGACTCGTCGCCATGGCCGCCCAGCTTCTGCTGCGCGAGCTTGCGTGTGGCGGTCCCGAGCGCGCGGATGTCGGCCGACGAGACGCGCACGCGGCGATCCTCGTAGATGTCGCGCAGTGCGATGCGCAGCGGCGCCTCGGTCGACACGCCGGTGTTGACCACCGCTATGCGCTTGACGCCGTGATCGATCAGATTGCCGATCAACTCCTTGAGCACGAGGGTGAAGGTCTCGGCCGTCAGATGCTGGCTACCGGGATAGCGTACGAAGGCCGGGTAGTAGCCGAAGCAGACGACCGGAGCCACGACGACCGGCAGCGCTGCCGCGATGCGCCGGCCGAGCTCGCGCGCCAGCATCCAGTCGGTCTTGAGCGGCAGGTGGTGGCCATGCTCCTTGGCGATCGCGCCGATCGGCACGACGACGAGCGCCCCCGCCTTGAAGCGCTCGGCCGCTTCCGGCCAGGTCAGATCCTCGAGCCAGACACCGGGCATGCTTCCCTCCGACCATCCCGCGCCTCAACTCTAGTCGCAGCCGGGCCTGGAGCGAAAGCCCGCGAAATCCGGGGGCCCCAAATTGCTCCGCTCAGTCGATGCGTGGCGGCAAGGCGGGCGGCGGGCCGGCGGTGCCGCCCCATAGTATCGCGTCGCGCAACCAGGCCTCGGGCGCGTCGACCAAGCGAACCTCGCCACCCTCGCGGACGACGCCCAAGCGGCGCCACAGGGCGTCGAGCTCGACCGGGCTGCCGCCGAAGCGATGGCGTTCGGCAAGTCCGGCCAGCACCGGCCTGCCGATCGCCCGGTCGCAGGCGGCCATGAAGGCCTCGGGCGTCCAGCGTTCGGTGGCATCGCCGCCTTGGCGCAGGACGTCGAGCAGGCAGTTCTCCAGGCCGCGCCGCCCCTCGCTCGAGCGGCGGATGTCCACATCGGCGAGCAGCAGAAGCAAGGCGCCGCCCCAATAGATGCCGGCGCGGCCGGAGCCCTGCAGACCGGTGCGCGTCATGGCATCGAGTCCGCGCGGCATGCCCTGGGCGAACTCGGCCCACACCGCCTCGGGCGTGAGCCAGCCGGCGCGTGCTCGCACGATCGGCTCGATCAAGGTCGCCAGTCCCTCCATCAGCCAGAAGCCCCTCGCCATGAACGGCGAGGCGGTGTGAGTCAGCTCGTGGACGAGCACCCAGTCCTGATCGAGCGCGCCGGCGCCGGCGTGTTCGCCCAGCTGCAGCATGATCGATATTCCCCCCGCCGGCACGACCCGGCCGAACACCACGCCCGAGCGTCCGGTCATCGGCACGACGATCAGCAGGGCGTCCGCAACCGGAAAGCCGCGCCAGTAACGCGCGACGGCGAGCGCCGAACGCTCGACCCATCGGAACAGTCGCGCGTCTTCGAGGTCGAGCGTGCCGTCGAGCCGGACGATGCGCAGGCGCGCGGGCGTGGTGCCGGGATTCCACGCGGAAAAGCCCGGCCCGGGCAGCGCGAGCGTCGTCTCGACCAGCCGGCCGAAGGCTGTATAGCCGGCGCGCGGCACGAGGCTGGCGGGAATGACATAGGCCCCGTCGGCCTGCTTGAAGGGCAAGGCCGCCACGAAATCGGCGGGCAGGCGCGGTCGCAGCCGCACCAGCGTGTCGTCGCTCGCCGGCCGCAGCAGCCACGTTTCCAGCTCGGCCATGACCGATCTGCCGACCGCGGCGACGCCGCTCTGCGCCGCGCCGTCGCCGCCGAGCGCCAGACGATAGCGCGCGGTGAATAGGGCGCTACCGATCGGCCAGCTCGCCTGCTCGAGCGGCATCGGCCGTCCATCGACGGCAAGGCTGCGCAGGAGCGAGGCCGCGGCGCGCGACGCTTCCAGGCCATCGGCGCCGGCCTGGCACGCGACGGCGATGTCGAGCGTGATCGGCTCGGTTCCGGCAAGCCCGATGTCGTAATCGCAAACCGCCGCATCGGCCGCCGCGGCCGCGAGCAGCGGTAACGAAAAGATGAATTGCCGGAGCGCAGCCATGACAGCAATCTTTCCAACATGCGCAGCCGGAGCATGTGATCGCCGAAGCCGTGGCGTCCAGTCCGGGAGCGCACACGATTGCGTGAGGAGGCACGCATGTCCCGTTCGCTGCAGACACTTGCCCTGGTTGCCGCGCTGTCCACGCCGGCGATGGCCGCCGATCCGCCGCAATTGTCGGGTGCCGCCCTGATCGAGGCGCTCAAGTCCGGCGGCCACGTCATCTACCTGCGCCACGGCCACGCCGACAAGGGCATCGACAAGGATGCGGTCAAGCTGGGCCCGTGCAGCGAGCAGCGCGCGCTGTCGGAGCAGGGCAGGGCCGAGGCCGCGCACATCGCCGGAGCGTTCAGGCTACACGCCATCCCGGTCGGCCGGGTCTATTCGAGCCCCTATTGCCGGGCGGTCGAGACCGCCAACATCGCCTTCGGCCCGGCCGAGATCGACCACGATCTGCGCCTGTGGCACGGCGAGCTGACCGACGAGCAGCGCGAGAACCTGCCGAAGATCGTGCGCGAGAAGCTCGCGCGCGCGCCGAGCCCGGGCACCAACGACGTCTATGTCGCGCATAACTACAAGGACGTGCTCGGGGTCGATCTCGACCAGGGCGAGATGGCGGTGCTGAGAGTCGGGGCGGGTCGTGCACAAATTTCGGTTCTTGGGAGAATGGCGGCTGGTGCTTGGCAGGCGCCTCCGGTGGACCTACCGCCATTGATACTAGGAGCCTGTCCGAGTAATCGGATTTTGCTCGACGGCGGTATCGTGTCGTGATTCGTATTTCACATGAGCAAGACCTTTCGTCCGTGGGACGTTGATCAAGTGTGGCTGTTTCCGCCCTCGATCC
>VGDO01000247.1 GCA_016869645.1 Alphaproteobacteria bacterium | reverse complement strand
CGATGTTGGTGCCGGGCCGGCCGATGACCACGGCGAGTTCGACTTCGTGATCGTTGCGCCGGTCGGGAAAGCGCAGGGCGACACCCTGCGACGGACCAACCAGGGCCGAGTTCGCCTTGAGGAACAGGCCCCAGGCGCCGATCGTAGGGATGTTGCGACCGTGGGCGATGCCCGGGTCCTTCTTCGACTCCTCGAGGTGGTCCTTGTAGTTGATCGGGGCGCCGATGATCTTGCTCGGATTGGCGACAGGACTATGGAGCGCGACGGAGCTGACCGGCCGTCGCCGGCCCGACCGGGCGGCCGCGGCGATCGCCGGCCGCAATTGCTCGAGCGCCGCGATCAGCGCGTCGCCGAGCGGAACGGGCCAGCGCTGCGCAGGCAGGCCATCGAGCGCGGCGCTGACGTCGATGACGTCGCTGCCTTCCACGAGACCGAGACGATCATTGTCGAAACGGCAGAGCCTCATGGTCGGCCAGTGTCCCCGATCGGTTGCGCAAGGTCGGACAAGTATAGGCGCCGTGAGCCCCCGCGCAATCCGCGGACTCAGGCGACGCGACCGCCTCGAGGATATGCGTCAGGGGACGGGAGGATCAGCCGCCTTGTCGCGCGCCCCCGGCCGCAGATCGACCATCTCATAGCCTGTGCCGTGCCGGCGATGGTAGGCGCTGAGCAGCTGCGCTTCGCGGTCGCCGAAGAAAAACGACAACAAAGCGAAACGCCGTCCGAATGTCACCGGTCTCGCCTCGTGCAGCAGGCTGCCCGAGAACACGATGGCCGAGCCGCTGTCGGGCCGGTAAAGACGGCTGCCATATTCGGGAAAGCGCAGGTCGCCGCCCTCGTACTCGTTGGTGTTGAGGTTCAGGGTCATGGCGAAGGCGCGGTGCGACCCCGGCCCGCTGAAGTCGCGATGCGGGCCGAAGAAGCCGCCATCTGCAGCGTCATAGCAGGCGATGCAATAACGCTCCACCCTGGTGATCTCGTATTGGAACACGCGGCGCACCGTCGGCACGACGCGGCGACTGATCAGCACCAGGAGCTCGCGACGCAGCGGATGATCCTGCGCGAGAAAGCGATCGCGTCGCCGCTTCTTTCTGTCGTCGAGAATCGTCACTTGCCGACCGTCTGCGAGCTGCCGCGAGTAGCCGCTCTCGTCATTTTCTTCATGCCATAGCCCGATCAGCCGCCGGCACATGGCGGCATCCAGCACATCCGGCATGACTAGAACAGGGGCAAGACCCGGCGGAGTTTCCTCTCCCGACGGCCAAAGCGCATCGATGCGCTGGACGACGCGCAGGCCGTCGCGGTCATTCCTGCCCAGGTCGATGACGTCGACGACGCGCAAGCCGCGCTCGAGCAGGAAGACGGGAAGCACGGGCGGCTCACCTGCACCGCCGGCCGAAACCACCGACGGGATGCCGAACGCCATCGACGCTCGGCGCGAACGATCCCACAGCATGATCGGCTTGCCGGATGGATACCGTCGCGCATGACGCTCGCAGTCGGCGTCATCCGTGCTGACGCCGATGAGCTCGATGTCGCGCGCCCGCAGCTCGGCGTCTCGCGCGGACAGGCCGGCCCACAGCGATGCGGCGCGTTCGTCGCCGAGCGAGCCGAGAAACACCACGACGAGCCGGGCGCCGCCGAGCAGGTCGATGCGAAGGTCCTCGCCTACGCTCGACGGAATCACGAACCATGGCACGGGATCACCGACCGTCAACATCGCCATATTCGCCAGTCCCCTCTACGTCTCACCTCTGGCGTGCAATCGCAGAACGCAATGATAGCTCGATTCAGCGGCGACGAGCAGGTCCTGCCTTTTCCTCTTTCTTCCATCTTGCGGCTTCGTTCGAGCTGTCTATGATCGCGGGCCCGCCGCAGACGGATTCGCACGAAATGGCCGAATACCCGGAACTGTTTCCCGAGATCGAGCCGTATGAGACCGGCAAGCTCCCGCTCGATTCGCGTCATGTCATGTATTGGGAACAGTGCGGCCGGCGCGATGGCGTGCCGGTGGTTTTCCTGCACGGCGGTCCTGGTTCGGGCGCTTCGCCGACCCATCGGCGGTTCTTCGACCCCACCCACTATCGCATCGTGGTCTACGATCAGCGCGGTGCAGGGCGTTCCACGCCGCTCGGCGAGCTCGTCGACAATACCACTCATCACCTGGTCGCCGACATCGAGATGCTGCGCCGTCACCTCGGCATCGAGCGCTGGCTGGTGTTCGGCGGCTCCTGGGGCTCGACTCTGGCGCTGGCTTATGCCGAGGCGCATCCGCAGCGCTGCACCGGGCTCATTCTGCGCGGCATCTTTCTCGGCCACAGGAGCGAGATCGACTGGTTCCTCTACGGCAACCGAACGGTGTTTCCGGAGAACTGGCGGGCGTTCGCCGAGTACCTGCCGGAGGACGAGCGCAACGACATCCTGCGCCACTATCATCGCCGCCTGATCGATCCGGATCCGCAGGCCCACATGCCCGCGGCGCGGGCCTGGGGTCGATACGAAGGATCGTGCTCGACGCTGCTGCCCAATCCGGAGCTGGTGCAGAGCTTTCTCGATGACGTGCGCGCGCTTGGCATCGCGCGCATCGAGGCACATTTCTTCATCAACAGTCTGTTCATGAGCGAAGGCAAGCTGCTTCAGGGACTGCCGGCAATCCGCCATATCCCGGCCACGATCATTCAAGGGCGCTACGACATGGTGTGCCCGATCGTGACCGCCGACCGCCTTCACCAGGCGTGGCCGGAAGCGGCCTATCGGATCATCGAGGATGCCGGTCACTCAGCGCTCGAGCCGGGCATCCGCCGGGCGCTGGTCGACGCCTCGAACGACTTCAAGCGCATGAAGTGAGCCTGTAAGATGCGGCCGTCATCGCCGGCGGGAGGTCGAATCGTGCACAAGATCGCGTTGGGGCTGCTGTCGCTTCTGGTCTGGTGCGCTTTGGCAGCCGGTCAATCGCGTGCCGATGACGATCCGGCTTTTCTATCGGTCGGCGTCGGCATCTACGACATCAACGACGATAAGCGGGCGGCCGAAATGCGGATGGAGTACCGCTTCGCCAGGAATTTCTGGATCTTCAAGCCGTTCTTCGGCGCGTCCGGTACCACCGACGCGGCCGCCTACGGCTATGGCGGGCTGCTGGTCGACATCTACTTCGGACCCCGCTGGGTTCTGACGCCGAACGCGGCCGTCGGCCTCTACCACGAGGGCAGCGGCAAGAAACTCGGCCACGTCGTCGAGTTCCGCACCGGTTTCGAGCTGGCCTATCGGTTCGACAATCGCTCGCGCCTCGGCATTGCGTTCCATCACATTTCCAATGCCAGCCTCGGCGACAAGAATCCGGGCACGGAACTCCTGGCCATCGTCTATTCCGTGCCGTTCGACAGCCTGCTGAAATAGCTCCGCAGGGCGGATAGGAGCGTGTCCGAACCGCGCACGCTCGGGCTGGCGTGGCAAATCAATCTCAACACCGGTTGGGGCGTTTTCGGTCTTAACATTGCGCTCGACATGGCGCGGCGCCGCAGTCCGGAACTGCGCCTGATTTGCCCGAGCCCGATGGCGCACCTCGAAGCGATGCCGCCATGGCATCGGCGCGTGGTGGGCGAACTGGAAGGTCGACGCATCCGCAACCCGGTGCCCGGCCTGCGCTTCTGGCGCGAGCAAGCGGCGGCGTCGCGGGGATCCGTCCCCGAGGCCATTCTCTATGCACTGGGCAACAATTTCGTCCGACTGCTCGTCGAAGGCGACGCGCCCGAGCATCGGCGCATCGGCGTCGTTTTCCTGGAGGGCTCGCGCATCAAGCCCGAGGCCGTGTCGCGTGCCCAGCGCTATCATCGCCTGCTCGCCGGCTCGTCCTGGAACGAGCAGGTCATGCGCGGCCACGGGCTCGACCAGGCCATCGCCGTCTTCCAGGGCGTCGATCTCTCGCTCTTCCACCCCCGCCCGCCCAGCGGCGTGTCAGGCGAACGTTTCGTCGTGTTTTCCGGCGGGGCGCTGGAATTCCGCAAGGGCCAGGACATCATCGCCGCCGCCTTCCGCGCCTTTCAAGCCCGTCACCCCGAGGCGCTGCTCGTCACCTGCTGGCACACGCCGTCCGCCGAGCGCGCGGCGACCATCGGACTGGGCCGTCATGCTGCTGGCGTGCCCGCGATCCGTGCCGACGGCACGCCCAACGTCGCGGCATGGTTGGCCGGTCAGGGCATTCCCGCCCATGCGGTGTTTGAATGCGGATACGTGCCCTATCCCCATCTGCCCAACCTGCTGGGGGAATGCGATGCGGCTGTATTTGCCAGCCGGGTCGAAGGCGGCACCAACCTGTTCGCCATGCAGGCCGTCGCCTCCGGCGTTCCGACCCTCGTATCGGCCAATACGGGACATCTGGATTTGATCCGGCTCGCAGGCCTGCGCGGCCTCGAACGCCAAGCGCCGGTCGCCATCTCCCATCTCGCTGACGGCGGCACGGATGGCTGGGGCGAAAGTGATACCGAGGAACTCGTCGAGGCCCTGGAGACGATCTGGCGTGACCGGGCCGCTGCGCGCCGCGATGCCGCCGCCGCTGCCACGCGCATGGCGGAATGGAGTTGGCCACGCCGAATCGACCACATGCTGGAAGTCGTCGGCTCCTGATCTGACCGCGACACAGGCGCGCGTGTTCGCGCACCGTGCGCTAGAATATTCCAGGTCTTCGAGCGAGTCGCCAGTCGATGCCAGACGAAACGGGAACACCAGCCGACACGACCATTGCCCAGCGCCGACTGATCGGCCTGGCGCGCGAGCTCGGTCCGGCTTTTGCCGAACGCGCGCCGCGCTACGATCGCGAGGCAAGCTTTCCATTCGAAAACTATGACGACCTCCGGCGCAGTGGGTTGCTCGGACTGTGCGTGCCTGAGGCCCACGGCGGACTCGGCGCCGACTTCGCGACCTACTGCCTGGTGTCGGCCGAGATCGGCCGCTGGTGCGGATCGACCGCGCTGACGTTCAACATGCATGCATGCTCGACACTGTGGACCGGCCGTCTTGCCGACGACCTCGACATGACCGAGGCCGAACGCGCGGAGCACGAACGGCACCGGAGTGTGCACTTCCGCAGAATCGTGTCGGACGGCGCGATCTACGCGCAGCCTTTCTCCGAAGGCTCGGCAGCCGCAGCCGGCCGCGCACCCTTCGGCACGACTGCCGTCAAGGCCGATGGCGGCTGGCGCATCACCGGCAAGAAGATCTTCGCGTCGCTGTCGGGTGCCGCGCACTACTATGGCGTGCTGTGCACCGAGGCGAAGGCGGAGCCCTCGCTGCGCGACACGCTCTATCTCGCGGTGCCGGCAGGCACGCCTGGCCTCGGCATTGTCGGCGACTGGGATCCTCTGGGCATGCGGGCGACCGTGTCGCGCACCTTGGTCTTCGACGACGTCTTCGTGCCGGACGGCGCCCAGCTCATGCCGCGCGGCATCTATTTCCAGGCCGCGAGCCGCTGGCCGCATATGTTCCTGACACTGTCGCCGACCTATATGGGCATTGCGCGCGCCGCCTATGATTTCACGGTCAGCTATCTCCGCGGCGAGGTCGCGGGCATGCCGCCCATCAAGCGGCGCATGTATCCGACCAAGCAGCTCGCAGTCGCCGACATGCGCATCAAGCTTGAACAGACCGAGGCGCTGTTCCTGCGCGCGATCCGCGACGCGCGGGTCGATCCCTCGCGCGACGAGCGCATGCGCGCCTACGCCGCGCAGTTCACCATCATGGAGAACGCCAACGAGTTGTGCCGGCTCGCCATCCGTACGTGCGGCGGCCAGTCCATGCTCAAGGATCTGCCGCTCGAGCGGCTCTACCGAGACAGCCGGTGCGGCGCGCTCATGCTGCCGTGGACCGCCGAGCTATGCCTCGATCGGCTCGGCCGCGAAATCCTCTACAAGCCGGGCGAGGTCGATGACTGATTCCTCGCCCAATATGTCCGATTGGCTCGACGGCTGGGCGCGTTTCCAGCTCGCCAAGCCGGCGCTGCATTTCGCCGGCAAGGACATCTCCTACGCGGATATCGCCCGGCGCGTCGGACGCATGGCCGGCCTGCTTGACAGCCTTGGCGTGAGCGCGGGCGATCGGATCGCCTTTCTTGGCCTCAACCATCCGGAACTGCTGGTCCTTCTGTTCGCTGCCGCTCGGCTCGGCGCCGTGCTCTGCCCGCTCAACTGGCGGCTGGCGCCACCCGAGCACGCCGTGATCCTGCGCCACGCCGAGCCAAGGGTCGTCGTCGCCGAGACTGAATTCGTCGAAGCGCTCGATCAGGTCGCCGGTGCCTTCGGCGGCGCAGCGCGTCTGGTGCTCGGCGGGCAGCGCTCGGGTTGGACGGAGCTCGCCACGGCGCTCGAGGCATCGCCGCCCGACGCGGGTCGCCGCACCGGCCGCTATGCTGATCCCGTGCTGATCGTCTACACGTCCGGCACGACCGGCCAGCCCAAGGGCGCGGTGCTGACGCAGAGTGCGCTGCTGTGGAACGCGGTGAATTCGACACATGCCCACGACCTCGTGTCCGCCGATCGCGTGCTGACCTTCCTGCCGATGTTTCACGTCGGCGGACTCAACATTCAGACCGTGCCGGCATTGCATGCCGGCGCCACGGTGATCCTGCACCGCCGCTTCGAGCCCGACGCCGTCTTCGCGGCCATTGAAGGTGGGAGGCCGTCATTGACGCTGATGGTGCCGGCCGTCATGCAGGCGTTGATCGGCCACGAGCGCTTTGCGAAAGCCGATCTATCCTCGCTGCGCCTGATCAACGCCGGTTCATCGGTGATACCTCCGGCGCTGATCGAGGCCTTTCACCGGAAGGGCGTGCCGGTCGGCCAGATCTATGGTTCGACCGAAACGGGACCGATTGCCGCTTATCTCAGGCGCGAGGACGCATTCGCCCAGGTCGGATCCGCCGGCAAGCCGGCGGTGCACTGTCGCATACGCATCGTCGATGACGAGAACCGTGACGTGCCGCAGGGCCGCAGCGGCGAATTGCTGGTCAAGGGGCCCAATCTCATGTGCGGCTATTGGCGCGATCCGGCCGCGACGCAGGACGCGATGCGCGACGGCTGGTTTCGCACGGGCGACATCGGCTATGTCGCGGCCGACGGCTATATTTGGATCAACGATCGCAAGAAGGACGTCATCATCTCCGGCGGCGAGAACATCTATCCGGGCGAACTCGAGAGCTTGCTGGCCGGCTGCGACGAGATCGCTGAAGCGGCCGTCGTGGCCCGGCCGGACGCGCGCTGGGGCGAAGTGCCGATTGCGGTCGTTGTCCGGCGCGACGCGGGCCTCGACAGGCAGCGGGTGCTTGACCTGTTCGAGGGCCGTCTGGCGCGGTTCAAGCATCCGCGCGACGTCGTTTTCATCGAGCGCCTGCCGCGCAACGTCATGGGCAAGGTGCTCAGATACGAGCTGCGTGCCCGGCTGACGTCGTGACCGCACCGGCTGGTGCGCGCT
>VGDO01000246.1 GCA_016869645.1 Alphaproteobacteria bacterium | reverse complement strand
CATCGGCAGAGGACATCGTCAATCACTGCTGCGACGCCTGGAATAAGCTCGTCGCTCAGCCCTGGCGCATCATGTCCCTCGGAATGCGCGATTGGGCTCATGGGTTCTGATCAGCGCGAGTTGGTATAAGAACAGGACATACGCGCCATCGCCGCGCCCGCTCGGCCCGTCGTCGGTGTCGCATCGGTGCAGCCGGCCATCGGCTTTCACGCCGCCGGCCGGCACCACCAGCCCGTGCTCGCGCATGGCGCGCTCGAACGACTGGATGGCGTCGCTAGTCACTGGCGAGCCCGCCGCGCCGGATGATGAAGTTGGCCAGGCGCACCGGCTGGACGCCGCGACACGCAAGCGCCACGATGGCGCGCTTGATCGCGGCGCGCATCACGCGGCCTCGCCGGCAAGCGTCAGGATCGACTTGTACGACACCAGCCGTCGCCGGCCGATGGTGACCGACTTGAGCTTGTTGTGGTTGATGAGCTCAAAGATTTTGGTACGGCCTAAGCCGGTCAACCTGCACGTTTCGGCGATGGTCACCAAGACCGGCGGCGTTGTCGCCGGCTTGATCGCAGGCGTAAGGATTCCTTCGCGCACCGCCGGGGCGGGCGCGGGGATGGGTTCTGACATGATGGGGTTCCTAGGGCTAGAAACGAAAACCCCGCCGGAATTCCCTAGCGGGGTTTGGGACACGAAGGTCCAGAATGAATTATCGGCAAAACTACATCACGGGCGGCCGGGTGTCGAGAACTTTCGCGAACTCGCCCGGTCTCTGGCAGGCTCACCCGGCCCGGCGCCGCCGCCGCATGGCAGGATGATCCACCAGCTCGCCGCGCTGCTCCGTGCAATGCCGCGCCCATGCATCCATCAACTCGCGGCGCTTTTCGAGCAAGTCGCCGCGCCGATAGGCGGCCTCGGTCTTGTCCTTGACGACGTGTGCCAGCGCCGCCTCGGCCACGGCGCCTGGAAAGCTGGTCGCCTCCGAGCACCAGTCGCGAAACGCGCTTCTAAACCCGTGCGGAGTCACCTTGCCGCGCTCGCCCATGGTATCGAGCGTCGCGAGAAACACCATGTTCGAAAACGGTTCGCCCGGCCGGCTCTCGAAAACCACGTCACCTTGCCCGCTGTGCAGCTCTTTCGCCCGACTCAGGATCCCGATGCACCGGGTAGGCAAGGGCACGACATGCGGGCGCTTCGCCTTGGTACGCTCGGGCGAGATCGTCCAGGTTTCCGCCTTGAAGTCGATCTCAGGCCAGCGAGCATTTAGCGTCTCGCTGGTGCGCGTCGCCGTCAGGATGAGAAACTCGAAGGCCAGCCGTGCCGGCTCGCCCGCGCTGCTTGCCCGCAGCCGCTCGAGGAATGCTGACACGTCATCATATGGCAGGGCTGCGAAGTGCCCTCGGTCCTTCGGCTGCTTCGGCAGACTGCGCCCGATCGACCGGACGGGGTTCTCTCCGGTCCGGTATCCCTTGCCCTGCGCCCAATCCAGCACGGCCCCGATGCGCTGGCGCAGCCGTCGTGCCGTCTCCGGCTTCTCCAGCCAGATCGGCAACAGCGCCTCGCGGACCGTCGGCCCGTCGATGGCGCTGACCGGCTTGGCGCCGATGGTCGGGAAGGCGTACTGCTCAAGCGTCGTGAGCCATTGTTTAGAGTGCTTCGGGTTGCGCCATGTCGGCTTGTGTTCTTCGTGCACGGAGCGGGCCGCGCTCTCGAAGGTCGGGACGACCGCCTTGCGGCGCTCAGCCACCGGGTTGATGCCCTTCCGCGCCATGCGGCGTGCCGCTAGAGCCTGCTCGCGCGCCTCGGCCAGCGTCACGACGGGATAGCCGCCGAGCCCGATATCGTGCCGCCCGCCACCCTTGACGACAACGCGCGCGAGCCACTGGCGCGAGCCCGACGGCATCACCCTGAGCCAGAGACAGCCGCCGTCGCCGTGCATGCCGGGCCTTGCAGTCTCGACCCTGCGTGTCGTCAGCTTCCCGGCCATCGCACCCTCCGATGCCTGATGAAATATCCCACATTTTTGCACGGCTTGCGGCGAACGTCAACGGACGGGCGCGAACGGATAACGCCTATTTTCCCGGGCTTTTATGCCAACAATCGGCCGACTGCGAACCATGGCGAATTGATAGAGGGCGGACACCCCCTCCGCCACGCTACGCCTTCGGCTTCGGGTGGCAGGTCACGACGTGGCCTGACATCCGAAGCCGATTAGGCGTAGGAGTGTCCCCCTAGCTCCGCCGGAGCGAAGGGGGACGGCATGGGGTAGGTCTGTTTCCTGCTTCTCAACAATGCAGGCATTGACGTTGGATCGACGAATGATCTGCGTCGTAGAGTTGCATCGCACGAACTCGGTCAGGTCACGTCAACAAAGCCGAGCCTGCCCGCGCAACTCGTCTCCGACGTCGGGGTTCGCGACGAAATGTGCGCGAGACGACTTGAAAAGTGCTTCAAATCAGGTTCCGGCAAAGCCTTCGCCAAGAAGCGGTTCTTCTAGTGGTTCGGGCAGGACTGGAGCTCCTGGCAATCGTCAAGAATTCACACGACTTCCACGCGTGCCTGGTGACCGGCGGCGGCGGCCAGGCGCTGATCCCGCGTGATCAGCGGGGCATCGAGGGCTTCCGCCAAGGCGATGTATACCGCGTCATAGGCGGTCAGATTGTGGCGCAACTCCCAGATGCGGCCGAGCAGGACATCGTGCGGGTAGCGGCGTACCGGGAAATCCGCGAGGTCGGCCAGAGCGTCGCGCCCGCGTTCGCTGTCGATGTCGCCATTGGCCGCATATCGACGAATGACCTGAGCGACCTCGACATCAAGCAGGTGGGGCGCGTGGAGCGTCTGGCGAGGATCGAACAATTTCCGTTCGATCACACGTGCAGCCGGCGTCCGCAGCAGGGACTCCAACACCGCCGACGCATCGACGACGATCATCGTCGGTCACGCTCGGCGCGGACGGCGTGGACGGGGGTTTCCGAAAGAGTCGCGCTGGAGCGACGGTCGAGACGCGCGCGCAGCTCGTCGATGGTCGGCCGCTCGGCCACCTGGCGAATTTCGCCGAGCAGATAGTCCGACAGCGACATGCCCGCCAACGCGGCCCTCGATTTGAGGCGCCGATGAAGCGCTTCGGGTACATTGCGGATCTGGATCATGATGGTCATGTGTAAAACATGCTTGCATGTGCTACACATGTCAAGCGCCGAGGCCTCATTCGTGCTTCACTCGCCCGATGTCCGATCCTGACCGCCGCGTCGACGTGCTCGTGATCGGCGGCGGCAACGCCGCCTTGTGCGCCGCGATCGCCGCGCGCCGCGCCGGTGCGTCCGTGCTCGTGCTCGAGGCGGCGCCCAAATTCTATCGCGGCGGCAACACGCGCCACACGCGCAACATGCGCTGCGCCCACGACACGGCGACCGCGACCTTGTCGGGGCCCTACACCGAGGATGAGTTCTGGACGGATCTCCTTGCCGTGACTGGCGGGCAGACCGACGAGCAGCTCGCGCGCATGATGATCGCGCGCTCGAAGGACATGCTGGTCTGGATCGCCGAGCAGGGCGTGCGCTTCCAGCCCTCGCTGGGTGGCACGCTGAGCCTGGGGCGCACCAACGCCTTCTTCCTCGGCGGCGGGCGCGCGATGCTCAATGCGCTCTACCGCACGGCGGAACGCCTCGGCGTCGAGGTCGAATACGATGCCGAAGTCGTCGATCTCGGCATTGAGGACGGCAGGTTTCGCGACGCCACTGTGCGCCACGGTGCGGCCACACGGCAGGTGCAGGCGTCCGCCATGGTCGCGGCCGCCGGCGGTTTCGAGTCGAACATCGAATGGCTCAAGCAATACTGGGGCGAGGCCGCGGAGAATTTCCTCATCCGCGGCACGCGCTACAACCGCGGCACGCTGCTGCGCGTGCTGCTCGACAAGGGCGTGGCGCCGGTCGGCGACCCGACCCAGTGTCATGCCATCGCCATCGACGCGCGCTCGCCGCGCTTCGACGGCGGCATCATCACGCGGCTCGATTGCGTGATCTTCGGCATCGCGGTCAACCGCAAGGCCGAGCGCTTCTACGACGAGGGCGAGGACATCTGGCCCAAGCGCTACGCGATCTGGGGGCGCCTGATCGCGGGCCAGCCCGGCCAGATCGCCTACATCGTCTTCGATTCGCTGTCGCGCGATCTGTTCATGCCCTCGCTCTACCCCGCGATCGAGGCGCCGACCATCCGCGAACTCGCCGGCAAGCTCGAGCTCGATGCCGATGCGCTCGAGCGCACGGTCGCGGGTTTCAACCACGCGGTCAGGCCCGGCACTTTCAACCCCGACGTTCTCGACGATTGCCGCACCGAAGGGCTGACACCGCCCAAGAGCCATTGGGCGCGCACCATCGCGACGGCACCCTTCTACGCCTATCCGGTCCGCCCCGGCATCACCTTCACCTATCTTGGCACCCGCGTGGACCATGCTGCGCGCATCGTGATGGCTGACGGGCATCCGTCCGCGAACATGTTCGCCGCCGGCGAGATCATGGCAGGCAACGTACTGGGCAAGGGCTATGCCGCCGGCGTCGGCATGACCATCGGCGCGGTGTTCGGCCGCATCGCGGGCGAGGAGGCCGCGCGCCATGTCCACGCCTGAGCATTCGACCAAAGCGCTCGGCGAAGCCGACCGGCTGATGACGGTCTGTAATGCGTGCCGCTATTGCGAGGGCCTGTGCGCGGTGTTCCCTGCCATGGAGCTGCGGCGCAGCTTCACATCGGGCGATCTGCGCTATCTCGCCAATCTGTGCCACGACTGCGGCGCCTGCTACGACGACTGCCAGTTCGCCCCGCCGCACGAGTTCGACGTCAACGTGCCGCGCGCGCTCGCACGCCTGCGCGCGGAGTCCTATCGCGACTATGCCTGGCCGAGATCGCTGGCCGGCCTGTTCGACCGCAACGGTCTCGCGATCAGCCTCATTGCGGCGCTGAGCCTTGCTGTCTTCATCGCCGGTTTCGTCGCGGTCCACGATCCGGCCGTTCTGTTCGGCGCCCACAGCGGTCCCGGCGCCTTCTATCGGCTGATGCCCCATGGCGCGATGGTCGCGCTGTTTGGCGCCGCTTTTCTCTATGCCTTGGCCGCAATTGCGATGGGAGTGCGCAACTTCTGGCGCGATGGCCGCGATGTGGCATCCGCCGGCGTCAGCGGTTCGGAGCTGCGCAGCGCAGCGCGCGACGCGGCGGCGTTGCGCAATCTCGACGGCGGCGGCGAGGGCTGCGGCGCTGGGGCGATCTCCGTGCCGGACGAGCGCAAGCTCCATCACCACCTGACCTTCTACGGCTTCCTGTTGTGCTTTGCCTCGACTTGCGTGGCGACGCTCTATCACTATCTGCTGGGCCGCATCGCGCCCTATGCCTGGCACGATCTGCCCGTGCTGCTCGGCACCGCTGGCGGCATCGGGCTCCTGATCGGCCCCGCCGGTCTGCTCGCTGCCAAGTGGCGGCGCGACCGCACGACGCAGGACCTCGACCGTTTTGGCATGGATGTCGCGTTCCTTGTCATGCTGTTTTTGACCAGCCTGACCGGGCTCGCCCTCCTGGTGCTGCGCGAGACCGGCGCCATGGGCGTGCTGCTCGCGCTTCATCTCGGCGTCGTATTCGCGCTCTTCGTGACCATGCCCTATGGCAAGTTCGTGCATGGCATCTATCGGGCGGCCGCACTTGCCCGCGCTGCGCGGGAACGGCACCATCACGCTGCGCGCTGAAGAGATGCGCCGGCGAACTCCCGCGATCGGTTCAATTCTGCACCGTGCGCGGGCTGGCGTCTGTTCAGGTTTCGCGTCGATCCAACGATGATCCCGACACCGCGGGGGTGGAGGAGGGATATGATCGAGTTGCGCGACATTGCCGAAGAGATCCGCCGTCGCGGTGGCGAGCATAGCTCGGAGCAGCGCCTGCTTCAGGATGAGATTGCGCCACAAGCCGTGGCCGTGATCTTCGGCGTCGCCGCTGGAACGCCGCTCTTCCATTCCATCATTCTCCATCGCGAGAACGGCGCGCCGATCCAGTTCGAAGATCGCTGGGTCAATCCGGAGGTCGTGCCCGACTACATGAACCAGAATTTCGAGCGCATGACGCCGGGCGAGTATCTCTGGACGGTCGTGCCGTCCCCCCATGTCGAGCACGTGCTCGAGGCGCGCATGCCGCTGCCGCCGGTGCGCAAGGCGCTGGAGATGCGCGATGGCGAGCCTTGCCTGCTGCTGCACCGGCGTTCGCTCGTGGACAACAAGACGATCGCGCGCGGCTGGTTCTGGCATCCCGGCAGCCGCTACCGCATGGGCACGCAGTTCGATGCGAAGAGGTAGTTGCGCGCGCGACTATGTTGAGGTCACAGGGTCGATCGGCTCAAGGAACGGGAAGCGATGAAAATCGCTGTCCCGCGTGTAGATCGTTCGAATGCCATGCTCGCGCATCAGCGCGGCGGTATGAACATCGTGAAGGATGTTACCGCACAAGTGGGGCAAGCGACTGGTCAGCTCACCGAGGACGCCGGCATGTCGTTCCGTCGGCACGAGCATCGACAAGGACGGGGCCGCCAGAATGGCCTCCAGGAACGCCCATGCCTCAGTCACGGTCCATGGCGATTGCAGGGTCCGGGGATGCGTGGCAACGCGCAAGAACTCGTAGCAAATCCCCCAGGTCAGGTGCCAAGCACCGGCTTGCTGGCGCCACGCCTCGAGCAACTGCAAGCAAGAGCGGTGATATGGCGATTTGCGGTTTGCCGCGTAGACCAGTACGTTCGTGTCGACAACGAACACTAGCGCTCTTCCATAGCGTTGTAGAGCGCCTCGCGGTTGGCGATGTCGACGAGCTCGCCGCCGCCGTCGAACGTCGGCAGGGGCGGTAGCGCAACGGCTTCCTTCTTGTCGGCAAGCAGCCGGCGCAGCGCCGTCTCGACCAACTCGGACATGGTGCAGCCTCTCCGCGCGGCTTCGCGCTTGAGTCGCGTCATGACCGTGTCATCGATGTTCAATGTCGTCTTCATATGGCGAACCATATCATCCATATGGTAATATGGCAAACAACGTCGGAAAGGCGCAATGAATGCCCACGCTCTATGTCGCGCGCAGCCAATCCTTCGAGAAATGGGCGGCCGAGGTCGGCCTGACCAAGCATGTGCTCAAGGTCGGCGTCGCCGAGGGCGATCCGGCCGAAGCGGTCGAGGCGCTCAACGCGCAATCCTACGCCGGTTCGAACGACTGGAAGGTGCTGAAGAAGCGCGCGGCCGAGGACATTGAGGAATCGGCGATCATCGAGCGCCTGGCGCGGCGCGAGAATATGGTCGATCCGAAATACTATCCGCGTCTGCGCGGCGCGACCGGCATCTACAAGATCAAGCTCGCCAATGTGCAGAACGTACGCGTCCGGTAGAGGCCGCCTTACGGTGCGCCGTTACGCGTGAGATGGTGTGCCCATTGATTTGCGAATCAATGAGGGCACATGACGACGGTAACGGTTGATACGGGCGTTGAGCGGCGCCGG
>VGDO01000245.1 GCA_016869645.1 Alphaproteobacteria bacterium | reverse complement strand
CCAGCGCCCTGGTGCGCGATTCCGGCGCGCCGCCCGCCATCGGCGACAGCGCGCTCTGGCGCCTGTTCAGCGATGCGCTGCTGTTCGGCTACGGCGCGCGCGAGCAATTCAAGAATTCGCTTGGGTTGGGCGTGATCGTGCGCGCCGACGGCATCGTCGTGACCAACCACCATGTCATCGAGGACGCGCGCGGCGTTTTCGTTGCTCTCGCCGACGATCGCGCCTTTCCGGCCGACATCGTGCTGTCCGACAAGCGCACCGATATTGCGGTGCTGCGCCTTCGCGGTATTACCGAGCCGCTGCCGGTCCTTGAATTCGGCGATTCCGATCGGCTCAAGGTCGGCGATCTCGTCGTCGCCATCGGCAATCCGTTCGGCCTTGGCCAGTCGGTGACCACAGGCGTCGTGTCGGCGCTGGCGCGCACCGGCCTCGGCATCGGCGACTTCCGCTTCTTCATCCAGACCGATGCGGCGATCAATCCCGGCAATTCCGGCGGCGCGCTGCTGGCCATGGACGGCCGGCTGATCGGCATCAATACCGCGATCTACACCCGTGGCGGCGGCTCCCAGGGTGTCGGCTTCGCCGTGCCGGCGAACGTGGCCCGTATCATCGTCGAGAGCGGCGTGGAGGGCCGCCCGCTGGTCCATCCGTGGATCGGGGTCACCGGCGTGCGCGCTCCGCCGCGGCTTGCCCTGTTCCTCGGCTTGCCCCGCCCCACCGGCGTGGTGGTGACCGGAGTCTACGAGGGAGGCCCGGCGGCCGATGCTGGCATCAGGCCCGGCGACGTCATTCTTTCGATCGGCGGCATTGAGACCGATTCGCTCGCGACGCTGCGCTACCGGGTCGCCACGCGCAGGCTGGGCGAGACGGCGCGCCTCGTTGTGCTGCGCATGGGCGTGCGCATCGAGGTCGACGTGACGCTGGTGGCGCCGCCCGACCAGCCGATCAAAGACGAGACGCTGCTGTCCGGCCTGCACCCCCTCAGTGGTGCGCGGGTCGCCAGCCTGTCGCCGGCCTTTGCCGAGCAGCTTGGACTCGATAGCGCGATCCCGGGCATCGTCGTGCTCGAGGTCAGAACCGGCTCTGCCGCCGCTGGTCTCGGGCTCAGGGCGGGCGACATCGTCCGGGCCTTCGAGGGCAGGGAGCTGCGCACCGTCGCCGAGCTCCGCGCTATTGCGCTGACGCCGTTCAAGCCGAGGCGCCTGCTCGTCAACCGAGGCGGCGAAGAAATCATCATCGGTGGTTGAGATGGTCCAGTCGTGATCGAGCCAGCGCCCTTGTCGCGTACGTCTCGAGCCTACCGCTGGCTCGACACCGTCATCTTCGATCTCGGCCGGCAGATGCGGTGGTCGTATCTGCCGCCGCTGATGGTCTACCTGGCGGCGGGAATTTCGGGGCTGACCTCCATCGTGGGCACCTTCTTCGTCAAGGAGCAGTTCGGCTTCTCGGCCGCCGCGCTCGCCGCCCTGACCTTCTGGGTCGGCATACCCTGGTCGCTCAAGATGCCGCTCGGCCAGGTCGTCGATTTGATCTGGCGCTGGAAATCGGCGCTCGTCTATCTCGGCGCCGCGCTGCTCGCGGTCAGCATCGCGATCATGTACGCGCTGGTCGTGCAGCCCGAGCGCATGGCCGCGGTCATGCCGATCGAGGCCTGGTACGTCGTCAGCACGCTGCTGGCGCCGGTCGGCTACGTCCTGCAGGACGTTGTCGCCGACGCCATGACGGTCGAGGCCGTGCCGCCCTTCGACGAGCAGGGCCGCCGGCATTCGGAAGCGACGCTGAAGCTGATGCACACGACGATGCAGACGCTCGGCCGGATCGCAATCATCTCGGGCCTCGTCACCGTGTCATTGCTCAATGTGGTGATGTTCTCCGGCGTTGCCGACATGTCGGCCGCCGAGAAGACCCAGGCCTATGCCGATATCTATCGGTTGGCCCTGGCGATTCCGGTGATCTCCGTGCTCGGCGTGCTGCTCGGGGCGGCGCTCCGGCGGCGCCGGCACGCGGCGCTCGTCCGGCAGGGAATCAGCCGCGACCGTGCGACCGAGATGCTCGAGGCGCGCGGCGAGGAGGCCAGCCCCAACTGGTGGATCATCGGCGGCGGCCTGCTCTTTGTCGCTTTTACACTGATCACCGGCCTTGCCGACGTGCCGTTCAATCAGGAGATCATCTTCGCCGGATCGATGATCATTGTCCTGTTCCTGGTGCGCCAGCTCGTGCTCGAGCTGGAGCCCGGTCTGCGCGGCGCGCTGATCGGCACCGCGATCATCATCTTCGTCTTCCGCGCCGTGCCGCTGCCTGGTCCCGCCGTCGACTGGTGGCAGATCGACGTGCTCGGCTTCGACCAGCAGTTCATCTCCGTTCTGACCCTCATCACCTCCGGCCTGGCGCTGGTCGGCATGATCGTGCTGCGGCCTCTGATGGCGCGCCGCTCGATCGCCGACATCGTGGTCATCCTCACGATCACGGCCGGCGTGCTCTCGCTGCCGAGCATCGGTCTCTACTACGGCCTGCACGAATGGACCGCACGCCACACCGGTGGCGTGGTCGACGCGCGCTTCATCGCCATCCTCAACACCGCGCTCGAATCCCCGCTGGCGCAGATTTCGATGGTGCCGATGCTGGCGTGGATCGCCAAGAATGCGCCGGCACATCTCAAGGCCACGTTCTTCGCCGTGATGGCGTCGTTCACGAACCTTGCGCTGGCGGCTGCCAGCCTCGGCACGAAGTACCTCAACCAGATCTTCGTCGTCGCGCGCGAGGTGCGCGACCGCGCGAGCGGCGCCGTCACGGTGCCGGCCGACTACAGCCAGCTCGGCTGGCTGCTGATCACGGTCGTCGCGATCACGGTCCTGGCGCCGCTGGTCACGATCGTCATCGTGCAGACGTCGCGGTTGCGCACCCAGCAATAGGCGGAATCCGGCTCTTGACGGGGGTTGCGCCATGCTTGCGCCCTCTGGCGCAATGCGGCAGCATCCCGTTCCCCCCGACGGCGCCGACCAGGCCGGCATCCTCCACACGACACCAGATGGATCAGCAAACCGCCATGAACACGGTCGCTTCTCGCTCTCTGTCCAATCGTCTTCAAGGCCTGCGCTGGCGCTGCATCGGGCCGAGCCGCGGCGGGCGCGTCGTCGCGGTTTCGGGCGATCCGGTCGACCCGATGACCTTCTACTTCGGCGCCTGCGCCGGCGGCGTCTGGAAGACGGTCGACGGCGGCCGCTACTGGCGCTGCGTGTCGGATGGCTTCTTCGGCAGCGCCGCGGTGGGCGCCATCGCGGTCGCTCCCTCCGACGCGAACGTCGTCTATACCGGCACCGGCGAGACGACGATCCGCACCGACGTCTCCTATGGCGATGGCGTTTACAAGTCGACCGATGCGGGGCGCAGCTGGATCCATGTCGGACTGCGCGAAAGCCGGCACGTCGGCAAGATTGCGATCCATCCCGCCAATCCGGATCTCGTCTATGTCGCCGCACTCGGCGACGCGTTCGGCCCCAATCCGGAGCGCGGCCTCTACCGCTCGACCGATGGCGGCAAGAAGTGGACCTGCGTGCTTCACCAAGGGCCGGAGGCGGGTGCGGTCGACGTGTCGATGGATGCCAACAATCCGCGCATCCTGTTCGCGTCGACCTGGCGCGCGCGGCGCAGCTTCTGGGACATCACGTCCGGCGGTCCGGGCAGCGGGCTGCATCGCTCCTTCGATGGCGGCGACACCTGGGAGATGCTGGGCGAGGCACAGGGTTTCCCGTCCGGACTGATCGGCAAGATCGGCGTCACCGTGTCGCGCGCGCGGCCCGGCCGCGTCTGGGCCATCGTCGAGGCCGAAGGCGAGAAGATGGGCCTGTGGCGCTCGGACGATTACGGCACCACCTGGACGCAGACCAGCCGCAGCCGCGACCTGATCACGCGGCCCTGGTACTACTGCCACGTCTTCGCCGATCCCGGTCACGGCGACACCGTCTACATCACCAATTTCCAGATGTGGAAATCGACGGATGGCGGCACGTCGTTCACCGAGATCACCACGCCGCACGGCGACAATCACGATCTGTGGATCGATCCGGCCGATCCGCGGCGCATGATCGAGGGCAACGACGGCGGCGCCTGCGTGTCGTTCAATGGCGGGGCGAGCTGGTCGTCGATCTACAACCAGATGACCGCGCAGTTCTACCGGCTCGACGTCGACGACGTTTATCCCTATCGCGTCTACGGCACGCAGCAGGACAACACCTCGATCGCCGTGCCGAGCGCCACCGAATGGGGCCAGATCGGGCTGCAGGACTGCTTCTATCCCGGCACCGGCGAGTCCGGCTTCATGGCGGTCAAGCCCAACGATCCCGACGTCGTCTATATCGGCGCGATCGGCTCGAGCCCGGGCGGCAACGGCGCGCTGCAGCGCTACGACCATCGCACGCGGCAGATGCAGCTCGTCAATGTCTGGCCGGAGGACTCCACGGGCGTCGCGCCGCGCGACCTCAAATACCGTTTTGCCTGGACCTTCCCGATCGTCTTCTCGCCGCACGATCCCGACACGCTCTATGTCGGCGGCAACCGCATCTTCCGCAGCCGCGACGAGGGCATGAGCTGGGAGGCGATCTCGCCCGACATCAGCCGCAACGAGCCCGACAAGCAGGGCTATTCAGGCGGGCCGATCACCCGCGACGGGGCGAGCGCCGAGACCTATGCGACCGCGGCGGCAATCCAGGAATCGCGCCACCGCAAGGGCGAGATCTGGGTGACCTCGGACGATGGACGGGTGCACAAGACGTCCGACGACGGCAAGAGCTGGACGGACGTGACACCCAAGGCGCTGCCCGACCACTGCTACATCGGCAGCGTCGACATATCCAGGCACAACGCCGACACGGTCTACATCGCGGCGACGCGCTACAAGCTCGCCGACTACAAGGCCTATGTCTTCCGCACCGGCGATGGTGGCAAAAGCTGGACTGCCATCGCGGGCGGTCTGCCCCAGGGTGAGATCACGAGGGTCTGCCGTGCCGATCCGGTCAAGCCGGGCCTGCTCTTCGTCGGCACGGAGACCGGCATCCATTTCAGCCTCGACGACGGCGGCAGCTGGCATCGCATGAATGGCGGTCTCCCCGTCGTGCCGGTCTACGACATCAAGGTGCACGGCGACGATCTGGTCGCCGCGTCCCACGGCCGGTCGTTCTGGATCCTCGACGACATCACGCCGCTCCGGCGCATGCCGGAGAAGGCGACGGCGGTGGCGCTGTTCCCGCCGCGGCCGACAATCCGCCACAAGCTCAACTGGAGCGCCGGCCGCTACGACCGCACCGGCATCTCCTACAGCCCCGCCTTCGGCATCGACGGCAGCAGCGAGCTCCGCCGCGATGCGGACGGGCAGATGCGGCGCTACGGTCTCGACGTCGGCGAGAATCCGCCGGGCGGCGCCATCATCTACTACTGGCTGCCGGAGGACGTGTCCGGCCCGGTCGTCGTCACCATCCTCGATGCCAAGGGCGCGACGGTCTGCCGGCTCGCCAGCGACGACAAGGATCTCGCCGAAGCCAAGCGGCCGCCGGCCAAGCCCGGCCTCAACCGTTACGTCTGGGATCTGAAATGGCCGGGGCCGACGAAGCTCGATCTGTCGCTGGCGCCGCCCAAGCCGAAGATCCTCGCCAGTGAATCGCCGCAGTCGGGTCCGGCCGTGCTGCCAGGCACCTATCAGGTCTCACTGGAGGCCGGTGGCGCGGCCGCGACCGAGCGCTTCGAGGTGCGCACCGATCCGCGCCTCAAGCTTCCCGCCGGCGCGCTCGATGAACAGTTCGCGCTGCTGCGCAGCCTGACCGACGATCTCGACCGCACCTACCGCGCGGTCAACCGCATCCGCCTGATCAAGCGCCGGCTCGCGGACATCGCCGGCCGGCCCGAAGGCGAGGGACTCAAGGCGCGCGCCACCGCACTCTCCGACAGACTATCCGCCATCGAGGGCGTGCTGATCGACGTGCACCGCGAATCGCCGCGCGACGGTCTGCGCAATCCGGCCGGTCTCAACGACGGCCTGGTCGACATGATCGGTGTGGTCGGCATCGCCGACGCCAAGCCGACCACTCAGGCCAAGCAGGTCGCCGCGGAGATGAAGACGAAGCTCGATGGCCTGATGGCCGAGCTCGACCGGCTCACCAAGGACGAGCCCGACGCCATCGACATGGCGGCGCGCCAGGCGGGGGTGAGGCTGATTTAGGGCAGGGGGCCATAGCCGCGCAGCGGTGAAGGTCGGTTGGCCTGCTTCGGGCAGGACATTGGTGATGCCGTCAATGTGGAGATCGTGGACTACCGCTGAAGACCGTAAAGAAGGAAAAGGACATGGCCGCGGTCCAACTTCACATCCCGCACCCCGGCGAAATACTGGTGTAGCTGGGATGACCCGACCGGAGCCGACAGGACTGAACTCCGGCCGGTGGCAAAGCGACGACCGCAATCGTTGAAACACCATGCTTCAAATTGGAAGCAGCCGATACTGTGGGGGCGCTCCAAGGTCGGGCCGTTTGCTATCCTTGAAGGCAACAACCGCCTGACTGCTTATGCAGGCCAGTCTCAGGTTTGGGGCTTCGCATTCGCGCGTTCGTCGGCCTCTCACCAACGCCCTGCTTCTGGCACTAGGTCTGGTTCATTTGATGCCGTCGTGGGGGAAAGCCAATGCTGACAGGGGTTCTGTCGGCCTTCCGGGTGTCCACGATTTGAATGTGGGGTCGCCGATCTGCGATGCTCGCGGGTTGGCGCCACCCGGAGCGAGGCATGAACGTCGGCAAGACGCTGTTCGCGCAGGTCATGGAGTTCGTGCCGTGGAAGAGATTCGCGCGTATCGGCGAGCGGCACCAGGACGATGCGGGGGTACGCACGCTGGGTTGCGCCAAGCTGTTTCGCTGCGCCTCGAGGCCTCCCTCTACACGTGTCGACAGATCTTGTCGGTCTCCGCCTTCGAGGAAACCGAGGCGTCGTGCGCCCTGCTGCCAGAACGATCGCAGCCCGAGCTGATCCCGCCCTCCAACCAATTGAGCTTGTTCGGCTTTTAACCGGACACTAGTGCGCTGGCTACTTGAATCCGCGTAGGCAAATAACGCTTTGCACGCCGTGCCACACGTCCAGGCCGCAGGCTTGAACGGATTTGTCTTGGCGCGCGGCCGGCGAGTACGCTTAAATCAATTTCGAGGCAGAATACGGTGAATCATTGCGTGAGATTACCGAGCTCGATTTCCATCAGGTCTACACAGGGAGGTCTTGTAATGGCTAAGAAGCGAATCACTCGCCGCCAGTTCGTCGCCGGGGCAATGGCATCCACTGCCGTCATCGGCATGCCTTATGTCTCTTCGGCGCAGTCCGCGGGCAAGCTCGCGGTCGGGCTTTGGGACCACTGGGTCCCGGGCGCCAACGACGCGTCCAAGAAGGTGATCGACGCGTGGGCCGCGAAGAACAAGGTCGAGGTCACCGTCGACTACATCCCGAGCCAGGGCAACAAGAACCTGCTGACCATCGCCGCCGAGGCCCAGGCCAAGGCCGGTCACGACATCATGGCGATGCCGAC
>VGDO01000244.1 GCA_016869645.1 Alphaproteobacteria bacterium | reverse complement strand
ACCTTCTGCGCAAGGCGCAGGCTCGCACCGTCGAGGCGATCTGCGCGGCAATCGCCGAACTCCTCGGCAGCTACACCGCCGAGGAATGCGCAGCCTACTTCAGGAATTCAGGGTATGCACCAACCTAAAATCAACATGCTCTAGGCTTGCCTGCCTTCATCGGCCGTCGCAGGTTTAGCCCGGCCTCGCCTTGAGTTTCGCGCCGGAATCGCGCGCGCGATGAACGCGAGGCAATGGACCGTCCGGGAGACAGACCATGTCAGCAGAGCTGCCGACCCTCGCTGAATTGAGCCGATTGGCAGAGCGATGCGGCTTTGGAGTTGTGCCATCAGATCTCGACATGATGCGCGCGCTCATGGCACCGGCCATTGCGCGATTGAATGCGTTGGAAGCGCTTCCTGATGCTCTGCCGCCGATCAAATATCCGCGTGCGCCGGGTGCAAGGCCGCACGGCGAAGCCAACCGATACAACGCCTGGTGCCACAAGACCTCGGTCAAGGGCGCGCCCGGCGGCAAGCTCGCAGGCAAGCGGATCGTCCTCAAGGACAACATCATGCTCGCCGGTATTCCCATGATGCACGGAACGTCGCTGCTCGACGGCTACGTTCCGACCATCGATGCGACCGTCGTTCAACGGATACTCGACGCCGGCGGGGAGATCGTCGGCAAGGCCGAAACCGAGTGCCTCAGCCACGGCTCCGGCACGACGAGCGCCAATGGCCCGATCCACAACCCCCGAAAGCATGGTTACACGACCGGCGGCTCATCCTCGGGCTGCGCCGCGCTCGTCGCCGCCGGAGAAGTTGAACTGGCAATCGGCGGCGATCAGGGGGGCTCGATTCGCGTGCCCTCGTCGCATTGCGGCATCTACGGCATGAAGCCGACTTACGGTCTGGTGCCCTTCACCGGCGTGATGGAGTACGAACCGACCCTCGATCATCTCGGTCCGATGTCAAACACGGTCTCCGATAACGCACTGTTGCTCGACGTGATCGCCGGACCCGACGGCATGGATTGGCGGCAGGATGCATCACCAGTCCAGAACTATGCGGCAGACCTGAACGAGGGTGTCGCCGGCCTCAAGATCGGGATCTTGGAGGAGGGGTTCGCGCAGCCGGGCGGCGAGCCCGATGTCGACATCGCCGTGATGCAGGCGATCGAAACCCTGGCGGGTCTCGGTGCTAAACTTCAACGCGTCTCGCTACCCTTGCATCGCGCCGCCGGCGACATCTGGATCGGCATCGGTCCAGAACCTTTCGCCAACAGTCTCGCGCTTGCCCATGGCAAGACACTGGGATTCCCCGGGCCTTATGACCCCGCGCTCTTCGAACGTCTGTCGCGCTGGCGCGAATGCGCCGATCGAGTTCACCCGCGCGTCAAGGTGAACCTGCTGCTCGGCGCCTACTTGACCACGAAATACAACGGGCGCTTCTACCGAAAGGCGCAGAACGCGCGGCCGACGCTCACGGCCGCCTATGACGCACTGCTGATGGACGTCGACCTGGTGGCAATGCCGACAGTGCCGAGAAAGGCCAAGCCGCATCCACCCGCCGGCGTCACGCTGGACCCGGATCTCGAGCGCATCTATGCGGGCTCGGACAACACCTGGGCCGCATGCCTGACCGGACATCCGGCCATGAGCCTGCCGTGCGGCATGAGCGAGGGTCTGCCCATCGGGCTCATGCTGGTCGGCAGAAAGCGCGAGGAACGCACGATCTACCGGGCCGCCGCCGCATTTGCGGACGCCGTCGACTGGACGGCGACCTAGTGTCCGGCAGTCGCGGCGCCAAACTTCCGAGCCTAGTCGACCTGCGACTTCCACTCCCGGCCCTTGAACCAATATTTGTGCCGGTCCAGCAACCAGCCGTCTTCGGTGCGCAGGATGATCCAGTTGTTCAGCCAGTTGACCATGTCGTAGTCGCCCTTGCGCACGGCAAAGGCCGCAGCAGAACGCATCAGCAGCTCATCGCCGAACGGCTTGTACAGGACTTCGGGATAGTCGAGGGCGTAGTTCGTCGGCTTGGGCTCTGAGGTGACGAACGCATAGGCCTTGCCATTGATCACGTCCTGCACGGCCTGCGCATCGTCGTCGAACTGGAGGACTTGCGCCTTTGGCCAACGTGTCCCGATGATCTTCTTGCCGAATTCATTGCCGCGCCGGATCGCAAAGGTGACGTTGGTCGCGTTGTAGTCATCGGTCGATTTGAAATTAGCCGTCAGCTTCTTGTTGGACACCATCGACTGGCCGAGCCAGTTGTACGGGTTCGAGAAGTTGACGCTGAGATTGTATTTCAAATTGGTGCCGATGCCGGTGATGATGATGTCGAATTTACCGGCCAGCAGTGCCGGAATGATGCCGTCGAAAGGGGTCGGAACGAATTCCGGTTTGACACCCATTTCCTCGGCGATGTTCTTGGCGACGTCGATCTCGAAGCCGACGAGCTCGCCGCTCTTGGCACGCATGGCCCAGGGAATGAAGGATGACACTCCGATCTGCATGCTGCCGCGCTTCTTGATCGTCTCGAGTGCGCTCTCCGCGGAAAGTTGCTGGCGCACACCCTGCGCGGCGGCGGGCGTGATCGATGCGGACAAGCAGAGCGCAGAGAGCGCCACCATCAGAGATGAGATTGTATGAGACAGTCGCATCCTCGCCTCCCCAGGAAATGGGTGCTGCATCCCAATCGACCTCATGCCGGAAGCAGCACGATGATTCGGACGTTGCTCGATTGAACGAAGACGAAAAAATTCTAGCCCGCGCATGAATGCCGTCCAAACAGTTTCTGCCAGCCGCGATCGTATTGCATCGCCATGTCCGATGCGCTGAAAGGCCTGTTCTCCGCTTTCGCGCGCGGTATCGTCGCCGTGCCCGAGAACGCGTCGGGCTTCCTCATGCGCGCCGAGCCGCCGCTCGACGATAGCTGGCGGCAACGCCTGACGTGCGAACAGACGTTCAAGCCCGCGCATGATGCGCTCGCTGCCGCCGGTGCGCGCGTCACGCGGCGGCTCGAGGGAAGTTTCGATTTCGGGTTCTGCCTGCTCACCAAGCATCGTGCGGAGAACCTCGCCAACATCGCGCGCGCCTGGAAGCTGACGAGGTCGGGGGGAGTGCTCGTTTGTGCCGGCGCCAAATCCGCGGGTGCCCAGACCGTCGAGCGTTCAGTCGTCCGCGCCCTGGCCGACGCCCATGAGGGCGGGGTCGAGGGCTTCGCCAAGCATCATGGCCGCATTTTCTGGTTCACGCGCGCGGCGCGCGTGCCCTCCGTCCTGGAGCAATGGGCGGCCGGCGGCGACTTGCAGAAGGTCGCGGCCACGGGCTGTCTGTCGCGCCCGGGGATCTTCAGCTGGGATGAGATTGACGCGGGCTCGCGCCTTCTGGCCGACGCCCTACCCGCAAACATGTCCGGCGCGGTTGCCGATCTCGGCGCGGGCTGGGGCTATCTCGCGCTGGAGCTGCTGAAACGTTGTCCGGAGATAGCGCGCCTCGATCTCTACGAGGCCGAATGGCTGGCACTCGAGGCGGCGCGTGCCAATCTCGAAGCGCTGCATCATGCGCCGGCACTCGGCTTTCATTGGCACGATGTCGCCGCCGATGCTCTGCCGCGCCGCTACGACGGGGTCGTGATGAATCCGCCTTTTCACACCGGGCGTGCGGCCGACGTCGAGCTCGGTCGGGCCTTCGTTGCCGCGGCCGCAATCGCGTTGCACCCCGGCGGCAGACTGCTCATGGTCGCCAACCGGCATCTGCCATATGAGGCTGCGCTCAAGGCAAACTTCGCCTCATGGCGGACGCTGCGCGAGGAGGCGCGATTCAAGGTCATCGAAGCGACCCGCTGAATCTCACTCGCCCTGCTGCAGCAGCTTGCCGCGCCGGCGCGCGTCCTCGAAGGCGGCGAAGAACAAGGCCGCACCGAGCGCGAGATAAACGAGGTCGAGCAGCAGTGCCCAGGCCATCAGATCGGCTCGAAAGCTGCCGTCGATCAGGGCCGCGCGCATGCCCTCGAATACGTATGAGCTCGGCAGCGCCCATGCCACGGGCTGAAGCCAGGCGGGCAGAGTCGCGACCGGGTAGTAGACCCCGCTGATCGGCGCAATCGCGAAGGCGGCCCCCCAAGCCATGCTCTCCGCACCCTGGCCCCAGCGATAGATCAGCGCGCAGATCGCGAGGCCGATCGCCCAGCCGAAGATCAGCAGCGCGCCAAAGAAGGCGACCAGCGCCCAGCCCATATCGAAGATCGAGTAGTGGTACAGCGGGATCGCGAGCAGTGCAGCAACCAGCATGCCGACCAGGCTGCGGGCGGCGCCCATCAGCATGAGCTCGGCGGCGAAGTCGTAGACGCTCAACGGGCTGACGAAGAGGTTTCCGAGATTGCGCGACCACACTTCCTCGAAGAACGAAATCGACACGTTGAGCTGGCTGCGGAACAACACGTCCCAGAGAAGAACCCCGGCGATCAGGGCGCCCGCGGCGTTGACCAGCCACGAGCTGTGGGTGAGGAAGAATTGCGTGGTGAAGCCCCATAGCAGGAGCTGCACCGTCGGCCAGTAGATGACATCGAACATGCGCGGCCAGGATGCGGCAATCGTATAGCCGTGGCGCAGGCACATGGCGCCGATCCGACGCAGCGACAGTCTTTCGTTGAGGTGGCGACGGCGCAGACGCGGCCGCCGTTCGGCGACGACGCTCATTGCGCAGCCTCGTCGTCGCGGCGCCGGGCGATGTCGAGAAAGACTTCCTCCAAGTTTCGTCGGCCATAGCGCGCAATCAGCGCCGCCGGGGCTCCGGTGTCGACGATGCGGCCCTGGCGCATCATCAGCACGTCGTCGCACAAGCGCTCGACCTCGGACATGTTGTGCGAGGCCAGCAGAATCGTGGCGCCGGTGCGCCGACGGAACTCCTCGAGATAGCCGCGCACCCAGTCCGCCGTGTCGGGATCGAGCGACGCGGTCGGTTCGTCGAGCAGCAGAAGATCGGGCTCGTTGAGCAGGGCTTTGGCAAGCGCCACGCGCGTCTTTTGTCCCGCAGAGAGATTGCCGGTCTGACGATCGAGGATGTCGGCGATGGCGAGATCAGCCGCGAGCTCCGCGACGCGCGCCTTGACGTCGACGACTCCGTAGAGATGGCCGTAGACGATCAGGTTCTGCAGCACGGTCAGCCGGTGCGGCAGGTCGACATAGGGCGAGGAGAAGTTCATGCGCGGCAGGACGCGCTGACGCTCGCGCATCATGTCGGTGCCGAAGACGCTGATGCTGCCGGCACTCGGAACCAGCAAGCCGAGAACCATGGAGATCGTCGTCGTCTTGCCGGCACCATTGCCGCCGAGCAGCGCGACGGTCGTGCCTTCGGCAACCGCGAATTCGATGCTCTCCACGGCCACGATGCGTTCGAAGCGCTTGGTGAGGCCGCGCGCGGCTATGACGGGTGTGACTGGGCTTGGCATGGCGCGCGAATATGGGACAAGCCGCGGCCTCGGACAAGCATCGGGACGATCTGGCGCCCCGATCGTTGCTCAACCGGTTGCGCACCCCGGTATGACGGGCGCATTCTGGGATAGATGGCCGAAAAGCCTGCGCAGAATCAGGCCCCGAACCTAGCCGCGACGGCGCCTGCCGATTGGTTGGCGCAGCGCGGGCTCGTGCGCCTGCGCACGCTGGTCGTGATCCGCTGGGTTGCGCTGGCCGGCCAGGTGGCGGCCCTGCTCGTCGTCCATTTCGGACTCGGCTACAGGCTGCCGATCGACATTGCGCTGTCGGTCGTCGGATTGTCCGTGCTGGTCAATCTTGCCGCAAGCATGGGCGGCCCGGCGCGCGCGCGCCTGAGCGACCTCGCGGCAGCGCTGTTCCTCGGCTACGACCTGCTGCAGCTCGCCGTCCTGCTCTACCTGACCGGCGGACTCGAGAACCCGTTTTCGATTCTGATCCTGGCGCCGGTCTCGGTCTCCGCAAGCATCCTGTCCCGGCGCAGCACGATCGGCCTGTGCGCGCTGGCCGTCGCCTGCCTCTCGGTGCTTGCCCAGTGGCACATGCCGCTGCCTTGGAACGGCGCGCCGATCGACCTGCCGCAGATCTATGTGATTGCGATCTGGTTCGCGCTCGTGATCGCCACCGTGTTCATCGGAGCCTATGCGTGGCTCGTCGCCGAGGAAGCGCGTCGCCTGGCCGACGCGCTGGCGGTGACGCAGATGGCGCTCGCCCGCGAGCAACGCATGTCTGCGCTCGGTGGGCTGGCCGCCGCCGCCGCGCACGAACTCGGCAGTCCGCTCAGCACGATCGCCGTGGTCGCCGGCGAACTGATGCGCGAGTTCCCGCCGGACAGCCCCTTGGCCGACGATATGAAGCTGCTGCTGAGCGAAAGCCAGCGCTGTCGTGACATCCTGGCGAGCCTGGCGCGCCGGCCCGACGCGGGCGGCGGCGCGCCGTTCGATGAAATGCCCCTGTCGCTGCTGATCGAATCGGCGGCCGAACCCTATGAGAAGAAGGGGGTCGAACTGATCGTCAGATGCCTGACGCCCGACGGCCGGGACGCCGATGAGGTCGATTGGAACGAGCCTCCCGTGCATCGTCGTCCGGAACTAATTTATGCCGTGGGCACTTTAGTTCAGAACGCCATGCAATTCGCCAAGAGCAGGGTCGACGTGGATGTCGCCTGGACGGCCCGGGACGTGTCCATCACCATTGCGGATGATGGTCCGGGCTTCGCGTCCGACCTTCTCAATGACTTGGGCGAGCCCTACGTTTCCAGCCGCAGCGGCCGCGACGGCCACATGGGTCTGGGCATCTTTACCGCCAAGACTCTGCTCGAGGGTACCGGCGCGACTATCGATTTTGCCAATGCGCCGGCAGTAACAGGAAAGACTGGTGCCCGCGTCGTCATCCGCTGGCGGCGCAATCAACTCGAGATCAAGCGCACGCCGGGGCCGCGCAGTATGATCGGAATGGAAACCAGCCGGGGAATCGCATGACCGACAGCACGACGACGCCGGCCGTCTCTTCGGCCGAGCGCACACTTCTCCTGGTCGATGACGACGCGCCCTTGCTGCAGCGGCTTGCCGCGGCCATGGAGAAGCGCGGCTTCGCGGTGAAGACAGCCGAGAGCGTCTCCCAAGGGCTGTCGGCGGCGCGAACGGCTCCGCCCGCCTACGCGGTGGTCGATCTTCGGCTTGCCGATGGCAGCGGTCTCGACGTCATCGCGGCGCTGCGCGAAGCGCGTCCCGACATGCGCATTGTCATGCTGACGGGCTATGGCAACATCGCCACGGCGGTTGCGGCGGTCAAGGCGGGCGCAGTCGATTATCTGCCGAAGCCGGCTGACGCCGACGCCATCGAAGGCGCATTGCTCGCGCAAGGCAGCGCCATGCCGCCGCCGCCGGAAAATCCGATGTCGGCCGATCGCGTGCGCTGGGAGCACATCCAGCGCGTCTACGAGCAGTGCGATCGCAATGTGTCCGAAACGGCGCGCCGGCTGCGCATGCATCGCCGTACGCTGCAGCGCATTCTCAACAAGCACGCGCCCCGCGGCTGAGCAGTTCTCGGCTGCTCGCGCTCGACGCCCGACAGCGCCTAGCCTGAACTTTGCCCGAATTTTGACCAAGCCACTGATGTGACTCGCGTTTGTCTGCGGGTCCTGACTACAGGCTGGGCTTGAC
>VGDO01000243.1 GCA_016869645.1 Alphaproteobacteria bacterium | reverse complement strand
TAAGGGTAAGGGTAAGGGGAAGGGTAAGGGTAAGGGTAAGGGTAAGGGTAAGGGTAAGGGTAAGGGTAAGGGTAAGGGTAAGGGTAAGGGTAAGGGTAAGGGTAAGGGTAAGGGTAAGGGTAAGGGAGATTGTTGGCCGCGCGACGTACATCACCCGTCCATCGCCCGTCTTGATGGCGCCCCTTCCGGCCGCGCATACTTGCCGGCCACGCGATCGGGCGATGGGAGATGAGCATGCGTCTGTCGGACTTCAAGGTCCTCACCTTCGACTGCTATGGCACGCTGATTGACTGGGAAAGCGGCCTGGTGGCCGCGCTCAAGCCTTTGGCGCGGCGCGCCAAGCGCAAGCTGACGCGCAACGAGATCCTCGAGGCCCATGCCCGCCACGAGTCGTCTCAGCAGCGCTACACGCCGGCGCGGCTCTACCGCGACCTCCTGCCGATCGTCTACAAGCGCCTGGCCGAGGAGTGGGGCGTCGAGCCGAAATGGCAGGACGCGGTCGCCTACGGCCGCTCGATCGGCAAGTGGCCGGCCTTCGCCGATTCGGCGAAGGCGCTCAAATACCTCAAGCAGCACTACAAGCTCGTCATTCTCTCGAACGTCGACAATGAGAGCTTCGCGCGCAGCAACGTCAAATTGGGCGTCAAGTTCGACGCGATCATGACCGCCCAGGACATCGGCACCTACAAGCCGAACCGGCGCAACTTCGCCTACCTCCTGGAGAAGCTGGCCGGCATGGGCATCGCGCGGCACGAAATCCTGCACACGGCCGAGAGCCTGTTCCATGATCATCAGCCGGCCAACGAGTTCGGCCTTGCCTCGTGCTGGATCCATCGCCGCCATGCCGACGAGGGTTTCGGCGCGACCATGAACCCCGGCACGCTGCCGCGCTACGATTTCCGCTTCACCAGCATGGCCGAAATGGCCGCGGTGCACCGGTCGGAGCAGTAGAGGTGAGGAGCGAGACGCCGGTATTGACGCGCCGTTGGTTACGCGATACGTCACCGATGTGATCCGAAGCTTCGCCGACAAGCGGACTGCGGCCATTTTTGGCGGCCGGTTCGCGCGGCGATTGGATCGTTCGGTCCAGCAGTATGCGAAAATGAAGTTGGACCAGATCGACGCTTCGCGCGAGCTGAATGACCTGAGGTTGGCACCAAGCAATCGATTGGAGAAGCGTGTGGGCGGACGATCGGGTCAATGGAGCATTCGCGTGAACGACCAATGGCGCATTTGCCTTGATTGGCGCAATGGCGATGCCTTTGACGTTGAACTGGCCGACCATCACTGATGAAGGTTCCGATGGCGATAGACCGTAGAGATGTGGACCTGGACCGAGTCGACTTTGGCGATGTGACGACCGGCCGCCGCATGGCGCCGATCCACCCGGGACGGCATCTGTCGCGGTTCATGACGGAGCTGGATATTCGCCCCGCTCAGCTTGCTCGCGCGATCAAGGTTCCAGTCAATCGCGCGACCGCGATCATGCTTGGCAAGCGGGCGATTTCGGCCGAGACCGCGCTGCGTCTTGGCTACTTCTTTGGCATACGCCCGCAAATGTGGATGAACCTGCAAGGCGCCTATGACATGGCACGGGCACGCCGAATTGTCGGCTCACGACCGGCGCGCGAAGTGGTGCCGAGAGCCGCCTAGGATGCGATCGATTGCGATGTCGGGGGTCCCGGGGATGCATATTGGCCATGCGGAGTTGCCGGCTTGAGCTCCGCGCCGTCGATCAAGAGCCTGCTCAAGCGCAACGTCCAATGGGCGGCCGAGCGCAAGCGCGAGGATCCCGATTATTTCCGGCGTCTGTCGCGGCTTCAGTCGCCCGAGTTTCTGTGGATCGGCTGCTCCGACAGCCGGGTCCCGGCCAACGTGATCACCGGGCTCCAGCCGGGCGAGGTGTTCGTCCATCGCAACGTTGCCAACCTGGTCAATCCCGGCGATCTCAACTGCCTGAGCGTGCTGCAGTTCGCCGTCGACGTGCTCAAGGTCCGGCACATCATCGTGTGCGGCCATCATGGCTGCGCCGGCGTGCGCGCGGCGCTGGCCGGCGAGCGCCATGGCCTCAGCGAATACTGGCTGCACCCGGTCAGCGACCTGGCCGCCAGCCACAGGGCCGAGCTGGCCGCGCTCGGCGATCCGGAGGAACGGCTCAACCGGCTCTGCGAGCTGAGCGTGATCGAGCAGGTGCGCCAGGTCGCGGAGACACCCATCGTGCGCGATGCCTGGACGAGCGGGCAGCGGCTCGCCGTGCACGGCTGGGTCTACAGCCTGCGCGACGGCCTGCTGCGCGACCTGGGGTGCACGCGGGAGGAGTAGGGCAGCGCCGGTATGCGACGCGGGGCTATGCCCCGCACCATTTCGGCTCGCGCTTCTCGATGAAGGCGTCGATGCCTTCCTCGGCGTCGCGCGCCAGCATGTTCTCGGTCATGACGCGCGCGGCGTAGTCGTAGGCCTCGGCCACGGGCTGCTCGATCTGGCGGTAGAAGGCTTCCTTGCCGATCTTGAGGATGTAGGGCGACTTGGACGTGATCTTGCGCGCGAGCGCGTCGACCTCGGCGTCGAGCCGGTCGGCCGGCACGACCCGGTTGACCAGCCCGACCTGCTTGGCGGTCGCGGCGTCGATCATGTCGCCCGTGAGCAGCATTTCCATGGCCTGCTTGCGGCCCACGTTGCGCGCCAGCGCCACCATCGGCGTCGAGCAGAACAGGCCGATATTGACGCCGGGCGTGGCGAAGCGCGCGGCCTCGACCGCGACCGCCAGGTCGCAGGTCGCGACGAGCTGGCAGCCGGCGGCCGTCGCGATGCCGTGCACGCGCGCGATCACCGGCTGCGGCAGGCGCGTCAGCGTCAGCATCAGCCTGGCGCAGGTCGCGAAGGTCTTCTCGTAGAACGGCCGCTCGGGATTGGCGCGCAGCTCCTTGAGGTCGTGGCCGGCGCAAAACCCCGGTCCACCGGCCGCGAGCACCACCGCCTTGACCGAGCGGTCGGCGCCCACCGCGTCGAGCGCCGCCTGCAGGGCCGTCATCAGATCGATCGAGAGCGCGTTGCGCTGCGCCGGGCGGTTGAGGGTGAGCGTCGCGACGCCACCGTCGTCCCGGCGCAACACGAGCGGTTCGGCCGAACCGGATTGGGGGGCGGCGGTCTTGGCGTGAACGTTCATGGCAGGCTCCGGGCCGCGATCGAATGGGGGCGAATGGCCGCGCCGCGGCCAATGTCCGGCAGTTTATGCGGCTGCGCGCAGCCGCGCCACCAGGGCGTCGAGGTAGCGCGTCATGACGTCATCGGCCGTCGCGTCGAGGATCTTGAGGCGCCCCGTGCGCTCGGCGACCAGCAGGCCCAGCATCGTGGCAAAGGCCGCGACGGTTTCACCGTGGGCGGCGAGCGGGTCGAGCCGGCCGAGCTCTGTCATCGTCCCGGAAATGCGCCGAAGCACCGCGATCAGCCGGCTGTTGAGCTCGCGGTCGAGAGCGGGCGAGAGCCCGTGCGGACCCAGGCCGCGAAAGAGATAGAGGCCAAGATCGAGCTCGCGCGGATGGCTGCGGTAGTGGCCGAGAAAGCCCCAGAGGCCGGCTCTGACCCGCGCCTCGGCCCGGTCAGGTCCGGCGTCAACCGCCTTGATGGCGCCAGCGACCGCCATGCGCAGCCGATCGAGCGATTGGCCGAGCAGGTCCGCATAGATGGCCTCCTTGCCCGGGTAATAAAAATAGAGGGCACCCACGGTGTAGCCGGCTGCGCCGGCGATCGCCCGCATGGTCGCGCCCGAGAGCCCGTCCCGAGCGAACACGGACCCGGCGGCCGCCAGCACGGCCGCGCGCCGGAACTCGTGGGTGCGCGCCTGGCGCACGGGCGCAGCATCCTTGCCGCCATCGGAGCTGCCGCGCGGCACGTCGCGGCGGGCCACTGGGCGCCCTGGACGGCGAAGAGCCGTGCGTTGGCTGCCGGGGCGGCGAGCGGCCTTGGCGGGCGCGGGCATAGCGGCAACATATCATTGTTTGAAAATTTAAACACTGTTAGATTCAGCAGCGCGACAGGGCGCGGCTCGCGCCAAGGGGGCTCCGGTCGTGAACAATGAAGCCAGTTCCGGCGCGAGCCGGATCAGTATCGCGGAGTTCAACCGCATCGCCGCGGCCGGCCTGCCGCTGGTTCAGCTTTTTGGGCTGAGCGTCGAGCGGCTCGAGGCGGGACGGGCGATGGGCCGGATGGCGGCCGGGGGCCACAATTTGCGGCCGGGCGGCACGGTCGCGGGGCCGGCGCTCATGGCGCTTGCCGACTACACCATGTACGCCGTGGTCCTCAGCATGATCGGACCGGTCGAGATGGCGGTGACGACCAGCTTGACCTGCAACTTCCTGCGCCGGCCGCCGCTGGCGGACGTGATCGCCGACGGCCGCATCATCAAATGCGGAAAGCGGCTTGCGTATGGCGAGGTGACTCTCTATTCCCAGGGCGACAACGATCCAGTTGCCCATGTCACCGCGACCTATGCCATTCCGCCGGAGCGCGCGACCAGCTGAGATGCGTCGGCGCATCGTGCGGCGCATGACCGGCCTCCTCATGGCGCTCGCATTCTGCGGGATTGGCGCTCTCGAGGCCGAACCTGCGGGCGATGCCATCCGGGTCGGTCACGATCTTGCCAATCTTGGCTGGCGCGACATGCTTTTCGGAAGCAGGCCGCCCAACCGCTTCATCGGACACGAAGACGGCCGCATCGAGGTGCTGAGCGAGCGCAGCGCGTCGCTGCTTTATCTGCCGCTGCGCGTCGACCCCGCGCAGAGCCCGTGTCTGAACTGGCGCTGGCGCGTCGATCGGAGCATGGCGGCGACCGACCTCGCGCGCCGCGGCGAGGACGACCGGCCGCTTGCCATTTATGTCGCGTTTCCTTACCAGGCGCGCGAGGCGAGCTTGTCCGAGCGCGTCAAGCGGCTGCTCGTCGAGCAGATCGAGGGGCCGGATGCGCCGGGCCGCGTGCTGGTCTACGTCTGGGGCGGACTGGGGTTGCGCGGCGACACGGTCATGAGCCCGCATCTCGGCTCGGCCGCCGTCATGCGCATCCTGCGGCCCGGGGATTCGCCGCTCGGTGAATGGCGCAGCGAACAGGTCGACGTGGTCGACGACTATCGCCGCGCCTTCGGCCAGGCGCCGCCGTTCACCATGCATGTCGCGATCGGCGCCGATTCCGACGACACCGGGAGCGCCAGCGCCGGCATGGTCCAGGGTCTGGCCTTCGGCGCCTGCCGCTAGCTTCATGCGAAGGGAGAGTCAGCGATGACGCCGCAATACATGATGGCCGCGGGAGCACCCAAGCCGGTGGCGCCCTTCAGTCACGCCGTCCGCGTCGGTCCCTGGCTGTTCGTCACGGGACAGATGCCGACTTGGCCCGACGACGACGATCGGCCGCTGCCGCTCGGCGTCGAAGCCCAGACGCGGCGCGTCATGGACAATCTCAAGATCGTTCTCGCCGCCGCCGGCTGCGACCTGTCACATGTCGTTCAGGCGCGCGTGTACCTGACCGATTTCGCGCGCGACTACCAGGCGATGAACGCGACCTACCGGAGCTACCTCGCCGCCGACCGTCTGCCGGCGCGGACCTGCGTCGGCGTCACCGGCCTCGCGCGTGGCGCGCTGGTCGAGATCGACCTGGTCGCCTACCGGGAGTGAGAGTGCGGTAACAGAATACCGTCTCTGTAAGCTTATGAATGGGCACGTTTATTTCCGTAAGATCAATCGTGAATTCGATTGACATGGGTCGCTTGAAGCCGTAGATACACGCGCCCCGTTGCGGGGCCGACGCCGCATTGTCGCAGCGTCGGATGAACTTAGATCGGGTGATCTCATGAAAACCTACTCGGCCAAGCCGGGCGAGGTCGAAAAGAAGTGGCTGCTGATCGACGCCGACGGCGTCGTGCTCGGCCGGCTCGCTTCGCTCATCGCCATGCGGCTCCGGGGCAAGCACAAGCCGCAATTCACGCCCCATGTCGACTGCGGCGACAACATCATCGTGGTCAACGCCGAGAAGGTGCGGGTCACCGGCAACAAGCTGCAGGATAAGGTGTTCCATTGGCACACCGGTCATCCCGGCGGCGTCAAGGAGCGCACCATGAGCGCCACGCTCAGCGGTCGCTTCCCGGAGCGCGCCATCGAGAAGGCGGTCGAGCGCATGATGAAGAAGGAAAGCCCGCTCGCCCGGCGCCTGATGAAGAACCTGAAAATCTACAAGGGCCCCGAGCATCCGCACGAGGCGCAGCAGCCGCAGGTGCTCGATGTCGCCGCCCTCAATCCGAAGAACAAGAGGAGTGCCTGAACCCATGGCCGAACAGCATCAGGGCCTGGACAGCCTCAAGTCGATGCAGAGCGCGGCAGCCCCGGTTGCCGAGGCCGAGCCGAAGCTCGACGCCCAGGGCCGTGCCTATGCGACGGGCAAGCGCAAGAACGCCGTGTCGCGCGTGTGGATCAAGCTCGGCAAGGGCAAGATCACGGTCAACGGCCGCGACAGCCAGGTCTATTTCGCGCGGCCGGTGCTGCGCATGATCATCAACCAGCCTTTCGCGGCCGTGAACCGCGTCGGCCAGTACGACGTGATCTGCTCGGTGACGGGCGGCGGCCTGTCGGGCCAGGCCGGCGCCGTGCGCCACGGCATTTCGAAGGCGCTGATCAATTTCGAGCCCAAGCTCCGCCCGACGCTCAAGACCGGCGGTTTCCTGACGCGCGACAGCCGCGTCGTCGAGCGTAAGAAGTACGGCAAGATGAAGGCCCGCCGCAGCTTCCAGTTCTCCAAGCGGTAGTCGCGCGCGGGGGTCTGTCTCCAATCGGGGCGTCCCGCGCGGGACGCCCCGATGTCGTTAAGAGTGGCCGCACCATGTCATGCCAGCTCTGATCCGCTCGTTTCGCAATCATGTGCCGATCATCGCGCCCAACGCCTTCGTGGCGCCGGGCGCGGTCGTCATCGGAGACGTCGAGATCGGCGCCGGCTCGAGCGTCTGGTACGGCGTCATCATCCGCGGCGACGTCAACGTGGTGCGCATCGGCGAGCGCTCGAACATCCAGGACGGCTCCGTCATCCACGTTTCCTCGCGCAAGCAGGGCACCTTCATCGGCAACGACGTGTCGATCGGACACATGGCGCTGATCCACGCCTGCACGCTTCAGGATGGCTGCTTTGTCGGCATGAAGGCATGCGTCATGGACGAGGCCGTGGTCGAGACCGGCGCCATGGTCGCTGCCGGCGCATTGGTCACGCCGGGCAAGCGCGTCAAATCGGGCGAGCTTTGGGCCGGCGCGCCGGCGCGCATGGTGCGCCTCGTCAGCGACGAGGAACGTCAGGAGACGGCGCGGATCGCTACGCTCTATGCCGCACTCGGCGCCGAGCACGCGGCTGCACACGCCTCAACGGCTACGCTCGGTTCTTGACGTAGTTGATCACCGAGCCGGGCCAGGTCAGGCCTGGTTTGCGGTGATAGGAGAACACGGCCATCAGCCGGTCGCGCTGGCCCGAGACGCGCGCAACGTAGTGCGGCGACTGCCGGCCGCGAAACAGCGTGAAGGTTCCGCGCCCGCCTTTGATGCGCGCCCGCGGCTTCGATTCTCCGGCCAAGTGTCGGCAACCTGGACTGGGCCATCGCCGTCTCCTATTGAGCGTAACCCCTTCGCTGTCTAGG
>VGDO01000242.1 GCA_016869645.1 Alphaproteobacteria bacterium | reverse complement strand
CGATGGCAAGGCCACCGCCGCCGAAGATGTCATCGTTGCCGGTGTTCGTCACCCTGCCGGCGAGCGTGCCGGTGTTCTTGCCGCCGCTCAGCTTGGCAAGGCCGCCGGTGCCGCGCGCCGCGATGTAGTCGTAGCGCCCGCGCACGGGCGGCGCTGGCTGCGCCTGCGCGGGCGGTTGGGCTTGCGCCTGAAGCAAGATGAGCGGCTGCTGCGCTGTCGCAGGCTCCGTCAGGAACATTGCGGCGCAAATTGCCGCAATTCCCCCCCATCGCCGCATCCGCGGTCCTCCTCTTCCCCGACCGCGAGATTAGGCGGGACGCCTGCCCGCGGCAACCCGCCTATTTCTTCGGCGGCTGGACGCGGATGTGCAGCTCGCGCAGCTGCCGCTCCGAGACTTCCGAGGGGGCGTTCATCATCAGGTCCTCGGCCCGCTGGTTCATCGGGAACAGGATGACCTCACGGATGTTCGGCTCGCCGGCGATCAGCATGACGATGCGGTCGATGCCGGGCGCCGATCCGCCGTGCGGCGGCGCGCCGTATTTGAATGCGTTGAGCATGCCAGCAAACCGCGTCTCGACGTCCTCACGCGCGTAGCCGGCGATCTCGAAGGCCTTGATCATGATGTCGGGACGATGATTTCGGATCGCGCCGCTCGACAGCTCGACGCCGTTGCACACGATGTCGTATTGGAACGCGAGGATGTCGAGTGGATCCTTGGAGGTGAGCGCCTCCAAGCCACCCTGCGGCATGGAGAACGGATTGTGCGAGAAGTCGATCTTGTCGGTGTCGGGATCCTTCTCGTACATCGGGAAATCGACGACCCAGCAAAACCGGAATGAACTCTGCTCGAGCAGGCCGAGGTCGTGGCCGAGCTTGGTGCGGGCCAGGCCGGCGAGCTTGGCGGCACCCTCGGCCTTGTCGCACGCGAAGAACACCGCATCGCCGTCACCCGTGCCGGTCAGCGATTTCAGCTTCGCCAGACGCTCGCCTTCGATGAATTTGGCGATCGGCCCCTTGCCGGCGCCATCGGCCAGGATCACGTAGCCCATGCCCGGCGCACCCTGCTCGCGCGCCCATTCGTTCATCTTGTCGAAGAAGCTGCGCGGCTGGTCGGCGATCTTCTTGACGGGAACCGCGCGCACGACCGCGCCCTTGTCGATCGCCTTGGCGAAGATCGAGAAGCCGGAGCCGGCGAACACCTCGGTCACGTCGGCGATCTCGATCGGGTTGCGCAAATCGGGCTTGTCGCTGCCGTATTTCAGCAAGGCGTCGGCGAAGGTGATGCGCGGGAACGGCGGCTTGGTGACGCTGCGCCCGTTGGCGAACTCCTCGAACACGCCGGCGAGCACCGGCTCGATCGCGGCGAAGACGTCCTCCTGCGTGACGTAAGACATCTCCAGGTCGAGCTGATAGAACTCGCCCGGCGAGCGGTCGGCACGACCGTCCTCGTCGCGGAAGCACGGCGCGATCTGGAAGTAGCGGTCGAAGCCGGCGACCATGATGAGCTGCTTGAACTGCTGCGGCGCCTGGGGCAGCGCATAGAACTTGCCCGGATGCAGGCGGCTCGGCACGAGGAAGTCGCGGGCCCCCTCGGGTGACGACGCCGTCAGGATCGGCGTCTGGAACTCCATGAAGCCCTGATCGATCATGCGCCGCCGGATGCTGGAAATGACCGCCGAGCGCAGCACGATGTTGCGGTGGATCTTGTCGCGCCGGAGATCAAGGAAACGGTACTTGAGGCGGATCTCCTCGCCGGCGTCCTGGTCGCTGTTGACCTGGAGCGGTATGTGGTCGGCGTGGGACTGCACGACGAGCTCGGCGACACGCAGCTCGACCTGGCCGGTCTTGAGCGCGGAATTGACGGTCTCAGCGCTGCGCGCCACCACCTTGCCGGTCACGGTCACCACGCTTTCGGTGCGCACCGCCTCGGCCAGCTTGAACGCCGGGTCGCTGACATCGAGCACGCATTGCGTCACGCCGTAGTGGTCGCGCAGGTCGACGAAGAGCAGCTGACCGTGATCACGCTTGCGGTGGACCCAGCCGGACAGCCGCGCGGTCTGGCCGACCTGGGCCGTGGTCAGGTCGTTGCAGGTGTGAGTGCGATAGGCATGCATTGTCAGGTCATTCCGCTTGATGCGTCGCCGGCTCGGCCGGGGTCAGGGTCGAGCCGGGCGGGCGGAGTATGCATGCTGAGGCGCAGCAATCAACTGCCGTCCGGCCGACGATCCGACTGTCCTGACGAATGGTCCATCCTTCCCCGCCGGTCGCGGCCAGCCCGTGGAGACGGCATCCCGCCCGTGGCTGCCGCGTCGGCGACGGGTCGATCCGGCAGCAGAGCGCGTCCAACCGCCCAGCTCAGCCATGCGGCGGCGATCCACCAGCTCTGCCACATGCCGTAGCCGAACAGGCCGACGACGAGATAGCCGCTGAGCATCGCGGCATGAACCGCCGCGGCGGCTCGATCCGGCTGCCGCGCGGCCAGCGACCAGCCGCGGGCCAGCAGCGCCGCCATGATCGCCGCGCCGGTCAGTCCGAGTTCCAGTCGGATTTGCAGCAGGTTGTTGTGCGGATGCAGCGGCATCATCTCCATGCCGACCGGCGGCCTGACCTTGCCGCCCGGCAGGTTGCGCGACGCGTCGAGACCCCAGCCCAGCCACGGGTGCTCGCCGATGCGCTCCACCGCGAATTGCCAGATATAGAGGCGATGCTGGGCCGACGGAAAGAGCTGGGGGAAGCTCTGTACGAGCTCCTCGACCGGCGGCAGCTGACTGAAGGCCCAGGGCAGCAGGAGCGTCAGCGTGGCGAGCACGCCCGCCACGACGAGCGGGACGATGCGGGGCAGCACCATCACTGCGATGAGCGCCGCGAATGCTGCGACGGCGGCCGCCTTGGCCGAGGCACTTTCGGTGCGCACCAGCAGGTGCAGATAGGCGAACGCCAGCACGCCGGCGCCGACCAGTTGGCCACGCCGCCACAGTACGAGGAGTGCCGGCCAAGCGAGCACGGCCAAGAGCGCGACACCACGATTGAGCTCGAACAGGTGATCGTAGGGCAGCTTGAAGCCTTGCCGGACAGCGGGCAGCCAGAACGACAACCAGACCACATGCCCAAGGACGAGCGCGACGGCGGCGCCGAGGATCAGGGCCGAACCGAAGCGCTCGCGCCGAGGCGGGTCGAGACGATCGGTGACCGCCAGCAGCACGAGGCCGCAGAGGCTCATGGCAGCGAGGCGGATCCAAAGCGCGAACGCACCCCAGATCGTGGGCGCCCACAGGCAGGCGATGAGCGCCCAGGCGGCGCCCAGAACCAGCCAAAAGAGCAGTGACGGGTCCCGTCCGGCGATCAGGCGCAGGCAGGCAAGCCAGGGCGGATCCTCGCGCCGGAACAGGGCGGGCAGCGCCAGGAGGCTGGTCGCAACCAGCAGCAGGACCAAGCCACGCGGCACGGCGATGGCGACGACCGGCAGCAAGCCGACGGCCGCAGGCAGGACCCAATTGCCGTAGAGCAGCGACCAGCGATCAAGCGGCCAGGTGTGGATTGATCGAACCGGCCCGAGCGGCTCCCTCATGGGTGCCTCGGGGCCTGGACGCGAGGGTGGGCGGCCAAGCGAGCATCGACCATGGGACAAGGGCTCCGGACACAGCCGAGCCCGTGCCCGGCGGATGCCGGTGATTTACCTTGATTCTGGCGGTCGAGCCAAGCGGCAACCCCGCCAACGCGTGCTCAGCGAAGCTCCGTGCTGACCTCCTGGCGGACGGTCCCCGTGCCGCTCGCCGGGCCGAGCTCGATCTCGATCAGGCCGGTATAGCGGCCCGGCTTCCAACGCGGGCCAGGACGGCCGGCATTCGAGAAGCCGGCCTGGATGATCCGGTCGGCATCCGCCGTATGGCGAAATTCACGGACCGTCCCGCCATCGGGACCGACGATGCGCACCAGAACCTTGTCATGCCGGGCAAGGCCGATGATGACGAAGAACAGGGTCAAGGATGGCGAGCCCGCGTCGATGGTCGCTTCCGGTAAGACCCGGAACCGGCGAACGTCCTCGGGCGCCGGCTTGGTGCCGACGAAGCCGGAGCGATAGACGGTGACCGGGCGGTATTCGAGAGCCGCGAGCGCCGAGCGGTTCCACAGCGGCCGCTCGCCCACGCCGCAACTCGTGTGAATGTCTTCGACGGCGCCGACAAACGGATCGATGACGCGGTTGCCGTGGCGCACCGTCAGATGAACGTGGGGAAACTCTGTGTCGCCCGACAGGCCGATCTCTCCGATACGTTCGCCGGCCTTCACGTTCTGGCCCACGCGCGGCAGCACGGTGCCGCGTCGCATATGGCAGTACTGTGTCGACCAGCCGTCACCGTGATCGATGATGACGCCGTTGCCGCATTCGCGGTGCCGGATCGCCTCGCTGCCCTGGTCGCGCACGTTCATGTCGGCGACGCCGTCGCGCCGCGCGGTCACCTTGCCGCCGGCCGCTGCCAGCACGGCGACGCCCTTCTCCATCGTCGTCGGATCGGAGAGCGCGATATCGGTGCCGCTATGCCCGTCATATGTCCGGTGACGGCACTGGAAGTCGCGGTGACCCTTTCCTTCATCGTGGTCGACATACTGCATGACGAAGCAGTCGGCCCCGACGCGACAATCGATCGGCAGTCCAAGCGACGGGGGCTCGCCGGCCAAGGCCCATGCCGAAGCAAGCCCCGCCCCGGCGAGGCACAAGGTGGCGAGGGCCGACGTCCCAAGTCTGGCTGTCATCTCCGGCATTCCGGTCCGCGCACGATCGGATGCGCCGGCGCCGGCGCATCCTTCCAATCGAACGTGGCAATGCAACCGCGCTTCGGCAAGTGTCGCGGTCCGGACTTCCTCAGCCGGTCGCCGCGGTACCGGCACTCTGTGCCGCTGCGCGTGCCAGCGCATCGGTGACCAGCGTGACACCCTGGCGGTTCTCGAAGAGCCGTGGTGCGGCGGCCGCCAGGCGGTCGCGATAGCGCGCCCGCCGGCGTGATTCCCGCGCCAGCCGAACGGCGCGATGGACGTAGTCCGCGCCATCCTCGGCGATGCCGTCGTCGACCTCGAGCAACCGAAGCAGCCCGTAGGCAGCGCGCCCGCGCAGCTGCTCACCGGCCTGGCACACGATCGGCGCCGCCACGGCCAGCGCGTCATAGGCGAGCGGCAGGCAATCCACCGTCTGCGGCGCCAGGACCACATCTGCCACGGCGAGCAAATCGAGACGTGATGCGGCATCGAGCTGCGGCATGAAGCGGAGCCGATCGGCCGCCTTCGGCGAGCGGTGCGTCAGCCGCGCCTTTAGCTTCGCCGCCAAGGCTCCGTGGGCATCAGACTGCAAGACGATCAGAGCGCGGGGGTCCTCATCCAGAATTGCCACGAGCGAGCGATCAAAATCTGGATGCAGCGCGGGCAGGGAGTTGAGGCAGGCGTAGACATGGACCTGATCGGGCAGGCCGAGCGCGTGGCGGTCGCGCCCGCCCGGCTCGCGACGGCGGGCGAAGACAGGGGGCTGCTCGAGCTCAACCAGCCGCTCAACGTAGCGGCGTTGCGCAGCTTCAGGCTCGAAGCCGCGTGCGGACAGGAACAGATCCATGGTCGCGATCCCGGTGGTCACGGGATGGCTCCACAAGACTGCCTGAAGCGGGGCCAAACGCGCCAATGCCAAACCGTAGGCGAAGTGGTCGTTGACCACGTCGATGAAGAGCAGGGCATCGAGCTCGGATTCGGCCACCGCCATGCGCGCTGCCTCGAAGGTGTCGGGCAGAACGGTGATCAGGTCGCAACGCGCTCGCACGGCGCGCGCGCCAGCGCCGATCGGTGGCGCGAGAAACAGGCCGATCAGTCTGATCACGTCGCGCGGCAGCTCGGCGACCAGGTCGACGTAGAGACGATCGAGCGTCGTATCGATGCGGTTGGGAACGACGACGCCAAGGCGCAATTTCTTTGCACTGCGCGACGAACGCGCGCGGCCCGCAGGCGGCGCCACGAACGTGAATGCCGGGCAGGCCTGATGGTGCGCCTCGGCGATACGCGCATGAAACATGCGATCGTCGCAGTTGCCGTTGATCAGCCCGGGCGCCAGCCCGGCGAGCGCATCGCCCGGCGCGGCGGCACGGCGGATCCGCTGAGGCAACCGGTCCAGCCAGGCGATGCCGCCGGCGCGTGCCGCCGCAATGGACGGCCCATCCGGCGGCACGACGGGGGCGACCTGCGCCAGCTTGAGGCCGATCTGTGCATTGCGCCCGATGCCGAATGCGCGCTCGAGCAGAGCCGTCCCTGCCTCGCTGTCGCCGGAGGCTATCAGCAAGTCGGCCGCGCGCTGCAGGCCTCGCGCCGACTGCGGATCGATCGTGGCGGCTAACCGGAACCAGGCGAGGGCTTCGTCGGTTGCACCACGGCGGGCCAGGGCGTCGCCCATGTCGAGCATGGCGCCGACATTGTCGGGGGCGCAGGCCAGCACGTAGGTGTACTGGGCGACGGCGTCCCGATGGGCGCCCAGCCGATCGAACAGATCCCCGAGCTTGATCCGGGCACCGGGTGCTGCCGGCATCAACCGGCCAGCCAGGCGCAGATGCTCGATGGCTTCGCGAAATCGGCCGATCGCCTGCAGCACGTTGCCCAGATTGTGATGGGCCACGGCCAGAGTTGCATCATGGTGGATGGCCGCGCGGTAGGCCGCGACGGCTTCGCGGATCTGTCCGAGCTGATTGAGCGCGCTGCCCAGATTGTTGTGCGCCTCGGCGAAGGCCGGATCGAGCACGATCGCGCGCCGATATGAAGCGACCGCTGCCTGGGTTTCGCCCTGTTCGCGCAGGGCGTTGGCCAGGTTGTAGTGGAACTGGGGAACCGCGGGTTTGAGTTCGATCGCCTGGCGATAGCATTCGACGGCGGCTTGCGCCTGGCCTGCGATCCGGCGCGCAAGCCCCAGGGAGTTGCGGTACTCGGCGACCAGCGGGGCGATTTTGGCTGCCGCCCCGATCATCTCGATCGCTCCGGCGATGTCGCCCCGGGCGTAGCGTATCAGGCCCAGCCGGTGATGAGCCTCATCCGAGCGAGGATCGGCGCTGATGATCTCTTCAAGAAGGGCGCGCGCCTCTTCGAGCCGACCCGCGCGGTGGCGCTCGATGGCCGCGCGCATGGCCTTGTCGCGCTCGACTTTCGCGGTCATGCGATTCTTGTGGCCATCCCTGGCGCCCGCCCTCTTTGGCCAGCGGCGGAAGGGCCGACGAAGGCCGCCCGCCGACAATGCGGATCCGGCGGCATGGTGGCACAGGCGGACCCCGACCGGTCAAGGCAAGAGTCCAGGGCATACCGCCGCAGTACCTCGAAAGTGTTAGCAAGATCATTCGGTTCGTGATAAAAGTTCAATTCCGCTCGCTAGAATGGCTCGCGGCTAGGGGTGCGGTAGCGGTTACCCGGACCAGGTGGTCCGGCGAGAGGGGCAGAAATGGCGACCTTCTCCGGTACGGCGGGCAATGATGCGCTCGTGGGCGCAGCCACGTCCGATCTCCTGATCGGCGGCTTCGGCAACGATACCCTCACCGATACGACGGGCGACGACACGCTGTCTGGCGGCGACGGCAGCGACAGCCTGGTCGGCGGCGCCGACAATGACTCTCTCATCGGCGGCGACGGCAACGACTCAGAACTTGTGAAGAAATCGACGCGGGAGCGGGTACGATGATTCATGAGCATCGAACCCTCCGCATCCGAGCCGCCGCGCACGGCATTGTTTGGTGATCTTCCGACGTCGCCC
>VGDO01000241.1 GCA_016869645.1 Alphaproteobacteria bacterium | reverse complement strand
TCCAGCGCCGCGCACTCGATCTGCTCGCCGTCAAGCCCAGCCTGTAGTCAGGACCCGCAGACAAACGCGAGTCACATCAGTGGCTTGGTCAAAATTCGGGCAAAGTTCAGGTTAGCGCCGGGGCTCATGGTGCGCCAGGGTTCTCGGCGGGGCGGTGCGCGGCGCCCGCGAACGATGCTCGCGTGACCTAGCTGGCGATCGCGAAATCGCGCAGCAGCTTGCCGGGGCGGCCGGCCGCCGCGATCGGGCCGGACGCATCGGCCACTCTCACGCCGTTGACCCAAACGCCGTGCACGCCGCGCGCATCCGTCGTCAGGCGCGGTGCGCCGCCGGGCAGGTCGAAGACGCGCCGCTTGGGTCCACGGCCGACCGTGGCGGGGTCGATCAGCAATAGATCGGCTGCGGCACCCGGCCGCAGCACGCCGCGGCCGGGGATGCCAAAGATCTCGGCCGGGCGCCCGGTCAATTGCCAGATCGCCTCTTCGAGCGAGAGCACGCCCCGCTCGCGCACCCAGTGCCCCATGAGGTGCAGGCCGAAGCCGGCATCGCAGAAGAAGGTGAGGTGGGCGCCCGCATCCGACAGAGCGATGCTGGCATGGGGATGGCGCAGCATGCGCCCGACCGCGTCCTCGTCGGAATTGAGCAGCACGGCGGTGAACACCGTGCCGAGATCCTCGGCGATGGCGAAATCGAGCATCCAATCGAGCGGATGCTGCCCGGCATCTGCCGCCAGGCGGTCGACCGTGCAATTCTCGACGGCGCGGTTCTCCGGCCGCGCGGTCTCGACCACCTCGATCTTGTGCCACTCGCCGTTGAACAGCCGCACGCCCGCCGGCTGCCTCAATTCGTCCTTGACGGCTTGGCGGAACGACGGATCGGCGAGGATGCGCTTCAGATCGGCGCCGCGTGCGCGCATCGCCGGCCTCCACGCGGCAAAGCCCTCCAGCGGATAGGCCGAGCGCAGCGTGAAGTCGTTGGTCAGCGGGCAACAGGAAACCTGCCCGTAGAGCCGATGGCCGCGCAGCTGCGCCGCCGCGATGGCGTCGAGCTCGTCGAAGGTGCCGCGCGGGTTGGTGCTGTTGTGCAGCAGAGCCGCGATCATCACGGGGCGGCCGCTCGCTGCGGCGATGCTCTCCAGATAGGCGACACTCGTGCCGCCGCCCTTGGTCAGCATGAACACGCCGCGTCCGCTTTCGCCCATGGCGTTGACCAGGGTCGAAAGCTCCGTGGAATCCGCCAGCCGCGACGGCATCGGCGTGCCGCCTTCGCCATTGTGCTGCGGCGCCGTTGAGGTGGCGAAGCCGACAGCGCCGATCTTCATGGCCGCGCGCACCAGAGCCGCCATCTCCGCGACTTCGGCGGCGGTGGCGGCGCGCTCGGTCGCGGCGGCGCCCATGATCCAGGTGCGCAGCGAGCTGTGGCCGAGGAAGGCGGCGAGGTTGAGCACCGTTCCGCCACGCTCCAGCATGTCGAGGTATTCGGGAAAGGTCTCGAAGTTCCAGGCGATACCGTTGCGCAGCACCTCGAGCGACATGCCCTCGACCTGAGTCAGGTTGCGCATGGTCCGTTCGCGATCCGCCGGCCGGCACGGCGCGATCGTGAAGCCGCAATTGCCGATGATCGCCGTGGTCACCCCAAGGGAAGAGGATGGCGTCAGCCAGGGATCCCAGGTGACCTGCGCGTCGTAGTGGGTGTGGCTGTCGATGATGCCGGGCATGAGCACGAGACCACTGGCGTCGACGATCTCGCGTGCGGCGTCGTCGACCTCGCCGATGGCTGCGATGCGGCCGTCCTTGACGGCAAGCGCGCCCGACCGACCGGGCGCGCCCGTGCCGTCGTGAACAACGGCATTGCGAATCAGCAGGTCATGCACGACGACATCAGCTTCCCGGCAGGGCGTGCAACTCCTCGAAGAACACGTCCTTCCAGCTCTCCATGCGGTTCTTGATCGCGCCGCTCTTCATCATGTAGTCGGCCCAATTCATGACCTTGTTCGGCTGCGGCGTGAAAGTGAGCATGTTGTCGTCACTGAGCATCTTGACGATCTGATCCGCAGTCAGGCGCGACTTCTCGACACGCAGATAGAGCTCGGCGGCGGCCCGCCGATCGCTGCGGATGACCTCCATCGCCTTGGCGAGGCCCGCATAGGTCGCGGCATAGAGCTTCGGATTGTCCTGCCGCCATTTCTCGGTGTTGTAGGCGACGATCAGGGTGTGGCGGCCGCCGACCAGATCATAGGAATTGAGGATCGTCCGGACGCGCGGGTCCTCCAGCTCCATGTTGTGAAACGGCACGGTCGTGGCGTGGGTGCGGATCTGCGCACCGCCCGACAAGAGCGCCACGACCGCATCGGGGTGTGGCATGGAGATGGCGAGCGCATCGAACCGCGTGCGCTGCTCCCAGCCGAATTCGCGCGCGGCGGCCATCTGCAGCGCCATGTGGTGCTGCGTGCCGCGCGCGGCCGTCATGGCGATGCGGTCGCTGTCCTGAAAGTCGCGGATCGATTTGATGCGCGGGTCGATCGTGTTGAACACGATCGGCGTGTCGGCGATCGCCATCATGCCCTTGACTGCATTTCGTCCGACCGTCTTGTCCCATAGGTTGATCAGCACGGTGAGGCCGGCCATGGCGACGTCGATGTTGCCGGAAATCATCGCGTCGTTGACGGCCGCACCGCTGCCCAAGGTGGCGATCGTGACCTTGGCGTCGGCCATGCCGAGTGCCGCAGCCTCGCGCTCGATCAGCTTCTGCTCGGTCGCGACATGGAGCGGCAGGTAGGACAGGCCGAATTGCTGGGCAATACGCACCTCGTTGCGCTGCGCGAATGCCGACGCCGGCAGGAAAGCGAGCGCCAGCGCGGCGGCTATCCAGCCTCTGCCATGTAGCTTGCTCATGGTCACCTCCCCGAAAGCGCCAGGTTACATCAATTTCGCCGGGGCAGGCGCGCCCAGCGGGATCTCCATCTTGTCTTCGCCGAAATAGATGCTGCCCTTGTAAACCGTGCTCATCTCGGCGATCGCGCGCTCGCGCACGCCCGGCTTGTCGAACTGCTCGGTCACGTGGGTGATGACCACGCTCTTGGCCTGCGTCTCCTGGGCGAGCGCCGCGAGCTCCATGTGGCCCGTGCAGGATTCCTTGAACGCCTCGTTGAGTTCGGTGCCCGAGAGATAATGGCACATGTGCACGAGCACGTCGCAGTCGCGCGCCAGCTTGCGCATGCCGCCCGACACGCCCGTGTCGCCCGAGTAGACGAAGGAGCCGGCCGGGCTGTCGAGCCGGAAGCCGTAGCAGGTGAGGAAGGGCTGGAAGTGCACGACCGAAGCGGTCGTCACGGTCCAGCCGTCGCCTTTGACCTCGTCGCCGCTGCGCAGTTCGGTCACGTCCGGCACCGGCGGCCGGCGCGGCAGGATGCCGCCGCGCGCCTGGTAGATGCCGAGGCTGCAGTCATGCTCGGTGCGCGAAATCAGATCGGGACCGAATACGCCGTCGCGCTCGAAGAGTTGCGCGCTCATGCGCTTGAGCGGGGGCGGGCCGAACACCTTGAGCTCGGGCACCTTGCCGGCGCCCTGGTCCCAGCGCGTCAGCACGAGGCGTGGATAGTCGCCGCAATGGTCGTAGTGGACGTGGCTGAAAAAGGCGTGGGTCACCCGCGTCGCCGGCACACCGAGTTCCATCATGCGCTGGTGCGCGCCGAAACCGTGGTCGAACACGATGACGTCCGCGCCGATCTCGACGATATAGCCGGAGCAGGCCCGGCGCAGCGACGGTGTCGGCGTACCCGTGCCCAGCAATCGAATGCGCATCGCTGTCCTCGAAGGCTGTCGAACGCCACCCGGCGGCGTCGGTCTCAGCGATTATCCGGCGGCTCGGCGCGCAGCGCCAGGGCCGCATTGATCGCGAGCGCGCCGAGCACAATGCAGCCGCCGACGAGGGCTCGGTCGGTCGGCCGCTCTCCGATGGCGAGCCAGACCCAGATCGGGCCCGTGATCGTCTCGAGCAGCGTCAGCAGCATGGCCTCGGCCGCCGTGATCAGCCGCGTCGCGGAGGTGAAGAGCAGGAAGCCGATGCCGAGCTGGAACACGCCCAATGCGACAAGGATCGCGAGGTCGCGGCCGCTGACGTCGATCGCCAGCGGCGATCCGGCTTTGAAGGTGATGACGACGAACGAGATGATGACCGCGATCAGTCCGGCGATCGCCACGGCCGGGAACATGTCGACCGAGCGGCCATGGCGCGTCGCCACGATGTTGCCGGCCATGACCAGCGCGATGGTCAATCCCAGCGCATCCCCGATGATGGACACGCTGCCGAGCGCGTCGGCGAACATGTAGAGCATGCCCGCCGTGCAGGCCCCGATCACGATCCACAGCCGGAACGGCACCGCCTCGCCGAGGAAGGCGCGGCCCAGCAGGGCGGCGAACAGCGGTCCGGTCGCCTGCAGCACCAGCACATTGGCGATCGTCGTGTAGCTGATGGCGAGAATGAAGCACGTGTTTGCGGTGGCGAGCATGCCGGCGGCCGCGATGCCGTTCCAGCCGATCGCCAGGAAGGGCTCGACGATCCGGCCGCGGTAGCGCCAGAGCAGAACCGCAAGAATGGTCGCCGCAAAGAACACCGCCCGCCAAAAGACGATCTGCCATGTGCCGGCGCCCTCGGTGGCGCGTACGAGCAGGCCGCCCACGCTCCAGCACAAGGCGCCGGCGGCGGCCAGCAGAAGGCCCTGCCGGTGGAGACGACGTTCGGTCATGACGGGAAAAACTGGACGATGGGAGAGGGGCCAGGGTGGCGCGCCGGCCAAGACAATCCCAGGCGACAATATGGCGCAAGCCATAATTTCGACATGCCGCCATGCTGTGCTAGCATTGTGGGCTTCACACTCCGCTGATGAGCGATGGGACCTTCTGCATGATGCGCGAAGGCAGTTTTGCCGCGCCGGGACCGGGCGAAACGGTCCGGCTTGCCTATACCGAGTGGGGCAGTGCGGACAATCCGCAGGTCGTGCTGTGCGTCCATGGCCTGACGCGCAATGCGCGCGATTTCGACGAGCTTGCCGCGACGCTCGGCGAGCGCTACCGCGTGATTTGTCCCGACGTGGCAGGACGCGGCAAGAGCGCCTGGTTCACCAACAAGGCGCTCTATGCCAATCCGGTCTATGCCGACCAGATGGTGCAGTTGATCGCGCATCTCGGGGTTTCCCAGGTCGATTGGATCGGCACCTCGATGGGCGGCATCGTCGGCATGATGGTTGCGGCGCGGCCCGATACGCCCGTTCGCCGCCTTGTGATCAACGACGTCGGGCCATTCATTCCCAAGGAGGCGCTGACGCGGCTCGGGCACTACGTCGGCAAGCGTCCCAGCTTTCCGACGCTCGAGGCGGCGGCCGACTACGTGGCAGAGGTGATGGCTGGCTTTGGCCGTCTGACCCGCGCGCAATGGCTGCACCTGGCGCGGACCAGCTACCGCACCGGCGCCAACGGCATGCTGGAGCTGATCTACGATCCCGACGCGGTGGCGGCGCTGCTTTCCGGGCCGCAGAAGGACGTCGCCTTCTGGCCGGTCTGGATGGCGATTCGCTGCCCGGTTCTTCTTCTGCGCGGCTGCGACAGCGATTTGCTGCTCGATCAGACCGCCGTCGCAATGACGCGGCGCGGTCCGCCAACCGAGCTGGTCGAGGTCGACGGCTGCGGCCACGCGCCCTCGCTGATGACGGCGGAGCAAGTCAATCTCATCGACACCTGGCTCTCGCGCACCCGGATCAATTGACGCCATGCTGGACGACATCACGCCCGCCTCCAACACGTCCGGACCGCACGCCTTCGCCGCGCCGCCCTTTCGTCCGCGGCTGCCCTGGCTCGGCGGCGATCTCCAGACGCTGCGCAACTTCCTCACCAGGCGCCGGCCGGATCTGCTGGAATATCCGGCGCAGCCGCTGTCGCTGCCGGTCGACGACGGGTCGGGCGATGTATTGCTCGGCACGCTTCACCAGCCGGCCGAGCGCGCAGCGGCGCGGCCGCTCGTCGTGCTGATCCACGGCCTGACCGGTTGCGAAGGCAGCTCGTACATCCTGAACAGCGCCGACTATCTGCTGGCGCGCGGTCATGCCGTATTGCGGCTCAACCTGCGCGGCGCGGGCGCGGCGCGGTCGCTCTGCCGCCTGCGCTATCACGCCGGGCGCACGGAAGACCTCCAGGCGGCGCTGACCGGCCTCGACGCGGAGCTCATCCGCCACGGGTTAGCCTTCGTCGGTTACTCCCTCGGCGCAAATATGCTGCTCAAATTCCTGGCCGAGCACGGCCGGCACTGGCCCGTGCGGGCCGCGGCGGCGGTCTCGGCGCCGATCGATCTCGCGGCGGCGTCACGCCGCATCATGGAGCCGCGCAATACCGCCTATCACGCATGGCTCCTGACCCGCATGAAGCAGGACCTGACCGGCCCGCTGGTCGACATGACCAAGCGCGACCGGCGTGCGCTGGCGCTGACCCGCACGATCTGGGACCTGGATGACCAGTTCGTCGCGCCGCGCAACTCGTATCCCGGTGCGGCGGCCTATTATGCGGCCAATTCCGCGCTTCAGTTCCTGCCGTCGATTCGCGTGCCGACGCTGGCGATCCACGCCCAGGACGATCCGTGGATTCCGAGCGAGGCCTATCGCGGCTTCGACTGGTCGGCCAATCCAGCACTGCACCCCGTCCTGCCGGAGCGCGGCGGCCATGTCGGCTTTCACGGTCGAGGCGACCGCGTCGCCTGGCACGACCGGATCATCGCGGACTTCATCGCCGCGACCTGATCTCGACCCAACCCGTTGATTGCCTTGTGACATCGGTCCTCGGGCGGGGCGATCTCATTAATTGGATATTAACCCGCGCAAGGCATAACAGGCACCGCATCCGCACGGACGTCTGGGGATTCGAGCAAGTCGACGGCAATGACAGACACGATGCAGACAGACATGGCAGCGCCACAGGCGCCGAAGCGGCGACGATTGCCCCGCCTGTCACCGCGCCTCTGTCTTATTGTCCTGGCCGGCCTCATCATCGCGGCAACCTCTTTACACACCGTGATGTTCCTCGCCTCCAGTCGCGAGGAGCGGCTGGCGGCGGCGACCCGCGACACACGCAACCTCGCGCTGCTGCTCGAAGAACACGCCGCACGTTCGATGCAGGCAGCGGATCTGATGTTGCGCGGCGTCATCGACGCCTTGGCGCTGCAGCCCGCTTCGATGATGGTCGACCAGGACGGGATGATCGGGCTCCTCAAGCAGCGACTCGTCAACGCGCCTCAGGTGCGCGCGCTGCTGATCGTCGACCGCCACGGAAGAAACGCCGGCGACACCTCTGACCTGCCGCCGCCGCCCAGCCTCGCCGATCGCGAGTACTTTCGGTTCCTGCGCGACAATCCCTCCGCAGCGCTGCACATCAGCCGACCTGGGCGGAGCGTGACGACTGGCCTCTGGTACATAGCGGTCAGCCGCCCGATCAAAGACTTCAATGGACAATTCAACGGCGTCGCCGTGGCGTTCGTGGAACCCGAGTTCTTCAAAGCGACCTACGGCGCAATCCAGTCGAGCCAGAATGGCGTCGTCGCGCTGATGACGCAGGACTTGACCTTGCTGGCGCGCGTTCCTGACGTCGGTGAGCGCATTGGCGAGACGGTGCAAGGCCCCTTGCTTAGCCAAGCCGTCGCGCAGGATGGAACTCATGGCACCTATCGCAGCCGCAGCACGATCGACGGGCTTGAGCGCATCTACAGCTACCGCCAGGTCGACG
>VGDO01000240.1 GCA_016869645.1 Alphaproteobacteria bacterium | reverse complement strand
TGCGCAGGCGGGCTTGACCTATGCGGGGTGGGCGGATGGAAGAATTCATCGAAACGAGTCCCGTCCAATAACGGCGCGCCGTCGGACCGACAGGAGGCTTTAGGTAATCCGAAGAAGCGCCCCCTGTCCGAAAGTATTGGCCCTCAGTGCAGTCGAAGTCAAAGCATCATTCGCCCCGAGTCGCGACGGCGGCGGCAGTTTGACGGCGTCAAGCTTGCTACGGCCATTGTGCTGGGCCAAGGTTAACCGGCCCAGGCAGGCTGAGATTCCGGACGGAGATATCCTGCGATGCTGACGCCGCACATGCCATCGACCATTGCGCCACCGGCGGCGCTCTATGTTCACGGCATGGAGGTGCCAGCCAATGCCCGGCTCCTGTTCATATCCGGTCAAGTGGGGGTTCATGCCGACGGCCGAGTCGGGCGCGATGCGCGCGAGCAGGCGGAGATCGTTTGGACGAATATCGTCACCATTCTGGCGAGCGCCGGCATGGGCGTCGGCGATATCGTCAAGCTGACCAGCTTTGCGGTCGGAACCGAGCCGCTCGCCGCCATGCGTGAAGTGCGCGAGCGTGTACTGGCGGGGCACAAGCCGGCGTCGACTCTCCTGGTCGTTGCGGCCCTGGCGCAGCCGCAATGGCTGCTCGAGGTCGAAGTCTACGCGGCGAAGGCGTGAGCGGCATGAGCTCGACGAACTTGCCAAGCCGCAAGTGGCAGGAGATGACGACCGCGGATTTTCGCCGGCTCGATCTCGAGCGCGTGGTCGCCGTGCTTCCCGTGGCCGCGATCGAGCAGCATGGGCCGCACCTGCCGCTCTCGGTCGACGCCTGCATCGTCGACGGCATCGTCGCCCGCGCACTGGAACTTGTGGCCCAGGACTTGCCCGTGACGATCTTGCCCACCCAGGCCATCGGCAAGAGCAATGAGCACATCTCATTTCCTGGCACTTTGACCCTCGGGCCGGAGACGTTGACGCGGCTGTGGACCGAGATCGGCGACTCGGTGGCGCGCGCCGGCGTGCGCCGTCTCGTCTTCTTCAACTCTCATGGCGGTCAGCCGCAGGTCATGGAGATCGTCGCGCGCGAACTGCGGGTCAGACGCGGCATGCTCGCGGTGGCTTCGAGCTGGTACGCGTTCGGCCTGCCCGAGGGATTGTTTCCGCCGGACGAGGTGCGCCACGGCATCCATGGCGGTGCGATCGAGACGTCGATGATGATGCATCTCCGGCCCGATCTGGTCCGGCGCGACAAGCTGGCGGATTTCAACTCGCTGGGCGCGAAGATGGCCGGGGAGTATCGGCTGCTGGGCCCGACGGGGCCGGCCAAGCTTGCCTGGCAGACCGAGGATCTCAATCCGGCGGGCGCCTGCGGCGATGCGCGCAACGCCGATTCCGGGCGGGGCGCCAAGGTCGTCGATCATGCCGCCCGCATGCTGGTGACCCTGCTCGAGGAGGTCCATCGATTTCCGCTCGCGCAATTGGGCCCCGCGCGCTGAGGTGGAATTGGCCTACGGTCACGGTTGCGACAGGTGAGGGAAGTTGCGCTAGTCTAGTCGGGGGTCCAATACGGAGGGTGGAGATGTCCAGAGTGCGTGTCAGAGCCTTGTGGTGTGTGGCAGTTCTGCTGGTCGCGGGGCCGGGGCTTGCTGCCGAAAAGGTGACCTTCGCCACGAATTGGAAGGCGCAGGCGGAGCATGGCGGGTTCTATCAGGCCGTCGCCGATGGCACCTATGCCAGATACAACCTGGAGGTCACGATCCGTCCGGGCGGTCCTCAGAGCAACGAGCGCGCGCTCCTTCCGACGGGCCGCATCGAGTTTCTGATGGGCGGCAATCTCAATCAGGCGTTCAGCGCCGTGAAGGAAGGCATCCCGAGCAAGGTGGTCGCGGCCATCATGCAGAAGGATCCGCAATGCTTCATGACCCATCCTGGCCAGGGCTTCGACAGCTTCGACTCGCTGAAGCGGACGACGCTGTTGGTCGGCAAGGGCGGGTTCAACAGCTTCTACCAGTGGATGATGGCGGAATACGGTTTCACCGAGGGGCAAGTGAAACCCTACACCTTCAATCCGGCTCCCTTCCTGGCAGACAAAAAACTGGCCCAGCAGGGTTACGTGACCGCCGAGCCGTTTGCCATCGAGCGGCAGGGCGGATTCAAGCCCAACATCATCCTGCTTGCCGACCACGGCTACGACACCTACGCCACGACCATCGAGACGCGCAACGACCTGATCGAGAAGAACCCCGACCTCGTTCAGCGCTTCGTCGATGCCTCGATCATCGGCTGGTACAACTATCTCTACGGCGACAGCAAGTCGGCCAATGAACTGATCAAGAAGGACAACTCCGAGATGGATGATGCCCAGATCATGTTCTCGATCGCCAAGATGAAGGAGTACGGCATCGTCGATTCAGGTGACACGCTCAAGTTGGGCATCGGCGCGATGAACGAAGCCCGCTACAAGAGCTTCTACGACAAGATGACCAAAGCGAAAGTGATCGACGCCGGACTGGACTACAGGAAGTCATACACGCTTCAGTTCGTGAACAAAGGTGTCGGACTCGAACTGCGCAAGCCATAGTCACGGCATGATCGGGCGGCGCCCGTGCGCCGCCCCTCGCGCATCGCCGCCACGAGCGAAAGCAAGGACGGCCCTCATGCCGACGGCCGGCCTGTGAGATGAGGCCAACGCGTCGATCACTGGTACGGCTGTCGAACATCGACAAGCGTTTTGGCAACGGCGTTCTAGCGCTTCAGGGCCTCAACCTCGAGATCGGCGAGCACGAGTTTCTCAGCCTGCTCGGACCGTCCGGCTGCGGCAAGAGCACTGCATTGCGCCTGATCGCCGAGCTGGGCGAGCCGACGTCGGGGTCGATCGATTGGATGGGGCGCGACGAGCGTAGCAGCGTGCACGAGATCGGCTTCGTGTTCCAGGAACCGACCCTGATGCCCTGGGCAAACGTCTTCGACAACGTGTACTTGCCGCTGCGCCTCAAGCACATTTCGCGATCCAAGGCCGAACCCGACGTGGAGTCGTCGCTGGCGATGGTCGGTCTCACCGGCTTCGAGAAATCGTATCCGCGCGAGTTGTCCGGCGGCATGAAGATGCGGGTGTCGATCGCGCGTGCCCTGGTGACGCGGCCACGCATCCTGCTGATGGACGAACCCTTTGCCGCGCTTGACGAGATCACGCGCCTCAAGCTCAACAATGATCTGATGGATCTGTGGCACAGACAGAGCTGGACTGTCGTCTTCGTGACGCACAGCGTTTATGAATCGGTCTACCTGTCGAGCCGGATTGCGGTGATGACGACACGTCCCGGGCGCGTCATGGCGGAGCATCGCGTCAACATGCCCTATCCGCGGACAGAGGATTATCGCACCTCGGGTCTCTACAACGACTATTGCCGCAACGTGTCGCGCAGCCTCGCGCGCGCCATGGGCGAGGAGGAGGCGTGAGCGAGGAAGCTCCCCGTCAGCGCGACCGCTCGGAGCGGATCGAACGCTGGGCGCGCGTGATCCTGCCCGCCACGATCGGCACATTGACCCTGGTCGCTTGGGACTTGGTCGTGCGCATCAACCAGATCCCGCATTTCATCCTGCCCGGGCCATTGCTCGTCGCACAAAGCCTGTGGAACGACTGGGGCACGCTATTGCCGGCGCTGCTCGTGACGCTGCGCATCACCTTTTCCGCGCTGGCGGTTGCCGTGATCGGCGGCGTCGGTCTCGCCATCCTGTTCGCGCAGTCGAAATGGGTCGAAATCAGCTTCTTTCCCTATGCGGTCGTGCTGCAGGTGACGCCGATCATCGCCATCGCGCCGCTGATTCTGATCTATGTCGACAACACGCATGTGGCGCTGCTGATCTGCGCCTGGATCGTGGCGTTCTTTCCGATCCTGTCCAACACCACGCTCGGCCTGAACAGTGCCGATCACAATCTGGTCAATCTCTTCCAGCTTTATGGCGCTTCGCGCTGGCAGATGCTGCGCTACTTGCGCATTCCCGCGGCCATGCCTTATTTCCTCGGCGGCCTCAGGATCGCCGGCGGTCTCTCGTTGATTGGCTCGGTCGTCGCCGAGTTCGCGGCGGGAACGGCGGGGCAGGGGTCGGGCCTGGCGTTCCGGATTCTCGAAGCCGGATACCGCCTGAACATTCCGCGCATGTTCGCCGCTCTCGTACTGATTTCCGTGACCGGCATCCTGATCTTCATGTTCTTCACCCTGCTCTCGCATCTGGCGCTGCGACGCTGGCACGAGAGCGCGGTCAAGCGCGAGAACTGACATGGCCTACCAATGGCCGCCGTCGCCGATGCCAGCGTCGGGCGGCGTGCTGCGGCGCGCCAGCGTGCCGACGTGCATGCTCGATCCGGTCCCCGATGGGGCGCGCGCCGGTGTCGAGGGGCTGGCGCTGGTCGATATCGCGATCGCGGATGGACGGTTGTCGTGGGTGCGGCCGGCGGCGGAGGGCGAAGCGGCAGCGGGTGACATCGAACTTCTTCACAATCAGGTCTGGCCCTGTTTCGTCGACATGCACACCCATCTCGACAAGGGTCACATCTGGCCGCGCGCGGAAAATCCCGACGGCACGATGGACAGCGCGGTCGCCGCCGTGGTCGGCGATCATGCTCATTGGACCGCCGCGGACGTCGCGGCACGCATGTCGTTCGGACTGCGCGCTGCCTATGCCCATGGCACATCCGCCATTCGCACGCATATCGATTCGCATTCGCCCCAACATGAGGTGTCCTGGCCGGTCTTCGCCCGGATGCGCGAGGAATGGCGCGGCCGGATCGCGCTACAGGCCGTGACCATCATTCTTCTCGATCAGCTTGAGGGACCGTTTGGCGCGCAGCTGGCCGATTGGGTGGCGCGCCACGACGGCGTGCTCGGCGCCGTCGCCCTGCCGGCCCCCGCTCTCTCTGCGCAACTCGATCGGATATTTGCGCTCGCTGCCATGCGCAACCTCGAGCTCGATTTTCATGCCGACGAAACGGGAAACGCCGCCGCGGTGGCTCTGCGCGCAATTGCCGAAGCAAAGCTGCGCCACCGGTTCGCTGGCCGGGTGGTTGTCGGTCATTGTTGCAGTCTGGCGCGACAGACCGAATCTGAGATCGATCGCACGCTCGACCTCGTGGCCGAGGCCGGGCTGGCGGTCGTTTCCCTGCCCATGTGCAACCTCTATCTCCAGGACCGCACGCCGGGCCGGACCCCACGGTGGCGCGGCGTCACCCTGTTGCACGAGATGCGGGCGCGTGGCATTGCCCTGGCGCTCGCCAGCGACAACTGTCGAGACCCGTTCTACGGCTATGGCGACCATGACGGTCTGGAGGTGTTCCAGCAGGCGGCGCGGATCGCGCACCTCGATCGTCCGGTGGGCGACTGGCCGGCGGCCGTTACGCGTACGCCGGCCGACGTGATCGGCTCGGCGTCGCTCGGCCGCGTCAAAGCCGGCGCGCCTGCCGATCTCGTGCTGTTCAACGCGCGGGGCTACAGCGAGCTCCTGTCGCGGCCGCAATCCGATCGGGTCGTGCTTCGCGCCGGCCGGCCAATCGACACGAGCCTACCGAGCTATCGCGAGCTCGATGCGGTGGTCGCGCCGCCATGACCGACACGGCCGCGCTGAGCAGAGAGCTCGGTGCCATCCGCACCATCGTCGACCGTGCGCAGGTCAAGCTGCGCAGCCGCGACTTCTACTGGTACAGCCCGATTCTCAAGCGTGACCTCAAGGACGTCACAGCCGATCTGATCGTGCTGCCGGCGAGCGAAGCCGAACTGATCGAGACACTGAAGGCCTGCTTTGCGCGCAAGGTGCCCGTCACACCGCGCGGCGCCGGTACGGGCAACTATGGCCAGGCCATGCCGGTCCGCGGCGGCGTCGTGCTCGATCTGTCCCTGCTCGACGCAATCGACCGCATCGAGCCGGGCTGGGCGCGGACGGCGGCCGGGGCGAAACTGGTCGACATCGATGGTCACGCGCAGGTCCATTCGCGCCAGGAGCAGCGCATGCACCCGAGCACGCTGCGCACGGCCACCATCGGCGGCTTCGTCTGCGGCGGCTCGGGCGGCGTCGGCTCGATCACATGGGGCGGCCTGCGCGACCGCGGAAATGTGCTCGGCCTGCGCCTCGTCACCATGGAGAAGGAGCCGCGCATCCTCGAATTGCGCGGCGACGACGTGCACAAGGCAATCCATGCCTATGGCACGACGGGTATCGTCACCGAAGTCGAATTCGCGCTCGCGCCGGCACCGGGATGGATAGACGTCGTCGTCGGCTTCGAGGACTTCGCCACGGCAACCCGCTTCAGCCACCAGCTTGCCGCGCAGGATGCCCTGCTCAAAAAGCTGGTGACGCCGGTCGCTGCGCCGATTCCGCAGCGCTATTTCCGGCCGATGAATGATTTCGTGCCGGCCGGACGCGACATCGTGCTTCTGATGCTTGCGCCGGTGGCGGTCGAGCCGTTCGAGGCCTTTCTTGCCTCGTGGCGCGCGGACGTGCTGTACCGCAGCGATCGGGCGGCGGCCGCGGTGCTGCCGCCGATCTACGAGTTTTCATGGAACCACACGACGCTGCAGGCGCTCAAAGTGGACCGCCAGATCACGTATCACCAGGTGCTCTATCCGCCGCCCGCTCATGTCGACCACGTTCTGCGCCTCTATCGGCGTCTCGGTGACGACGTCATGCATCATCTGGAGTTCGTACGATTCGATGGGCAGGTCGCGTGCTACGGCCTGCCGCTCATCCGTTTCACCGGCGAGGAGCGGCTCAGGGAGATCGAGGCGACCTTCGAAGCCGAAGGCTGCCCGACCTTCAGCCCGCACGCCTATACGCTGGAAGAGGGCGGCATGAAGAAGGTCGATCCCGTCCAGCTCGCCTTCAAGCGCGAGACCGATCCGCTCGGGCTGCTCAATCCCGGCAAGATGATCGCGTGGGAGCGCCCTGACTACGACGGCTCGCGCCAGCTTGCTCATCTGTTTCCCGCTGCCGCGGACAAGGGCTAGACGGCAACCGGATCATGCGCTGCCTCGTCGTCTATGCCCATCCCGTCGATACCAGCTTCTGTGCCGCACTGCGCGCCACGGCGATCGACGCCTTGCAGTCGGCAGGCCACGAGGTGCGCCAGATCGATCTCTATGCCGAACAGTTCGATCCGGTGATGTCGCGCGCCGAGCGGCTCGCCTATCACCTGCCCGGCACCAACGAGGGGCCCGTACACGAACACGTCCGGGACATCCGCTGGGCTCAGGCGCTCGTTTTCGTCTATCCGACCTGGTGGTATGGGCTGCCGGCCATCCTCAAGGGATGGCTCGACCGCGTGTGGTTGCCTCACGTCACCTTCACGCTGCCATCGGACGGCTCGGCCATTCGCGGCCTGATGGACAACATCGAATTTCTGGTTGTTGTCACGACCGCAGGCGCCTCGTGGTTCTGGCTCACGCTGATGGGCAATCCCGGCCGCACCACCATCATGCGTGGCGTGCGTGCCCTGTGCCGCCGACGCTGCCGCAAGCTCTGGCTGGCGCATTACAGCATGGACCGGTCGACCGCCGGCAGCCGCGGCGCCTTCCTGGCGCGCATCCGCAAGCGGCTGGGTGCTCTCTAGTACTTTTGAACCGGGCGCGCCGTCGCATTCCTGAGTCATTGGCAGGAGGGCAGTACCTCCTACCCGAGGTCGCGGCGTGACGACGCCGGCGCTTAGTCTGAACTTTGCCCGAATTTTGACCAAGCCACTGATGTGACTCGCGTTTGTCTGCGGGTCCTGACTACAGGCTGGGCTTGACGGCGAGCAGATCGAGTGCGCGGCGCTGGATTTCGGTCG
>VGDO01000239.1 GCA_016869645.1 Alphaproteobacteria bacterium | reverse complement strand
AGCGGAAAATCGTTGCCGAATCGCCTCGACGTCAATCATCCTCGCAAGATATGGTGTTCTCGTCGCTTTGAGAATCCCATATCTATCGATCGACCAATCCCGATTCGTTTATTGTCTTACGGGCCCTTAGAGCACCTTGCTCGGGAGCCAGAGGGACACGGCGGGAATGTAAGTGATGATGATCAGCGCAACGAGCATGGCGGCGTAGAACGGCCAGAGCTCCTTCGAGACCTGCTCCATCGATACCTTGCCGATCGCGCATCCGACGAACAGGGTCGGGCCGACCGGAGGCGTGATCAGGCCGATGCCGCAGTTGGTGATGAGAATCATGCCGAAATGCACGGGATCGATGCCGAGCTTGACGACCAGCGGCAGGAAAATGGGCGTGCAGATCAGGATCAACGGCGCCATGTCCATGACCGTGCCCAGCACGAGGAGAAGCACGTTGATCAGCATGAGCATGACGTATTTGTTGTCGGTCATCGCCAGGAACAGCTCGGTCGCCATTGCCGGCAGCCGCATGAGCGCCATCATGTAGCCGAAGGCGACCGAGAAGCCGATCAGGATCATCACCATCGCCACCGTCTTGACCGTGCGATGCAGCAGGTGATGGAGGTCGCGCCACTTGTAGTCGCGATAGACGAACATGGTGACGAGGAAGGCATAGAGGCAGGCGACTGCGGCCGACTCGGTCGGCGTGAACACGCCGCTGAGGATGCCGCCGAGGATGATGAACACCGTGATCAGGCCCCAGACCGCCTCGACCGCGATCTTCAGCGCCTGGCGCAACGGTATGACTTCGCCCTTGGGGAAATTGTGCTTGCGCGCCGAGAACAGCACGAGGCCGATCAGGCACAGGCCGAACAACAGGCCGGGAAAGACGCCGGCCATGAACAGGTGCGCGATCGAGATCGAGCCGCCCGCCGCCATCGAGTAGATCACCATGTTGTGGCTCGGCGGAATGAGCAGCGGTTGAAGTGACCCGCAGATCGTGATGTTGACGGCGAAGACACGCGGATAGCCGTTCTTCACCATCTGCGGGATCATCACGGTGCCGATCGCCGCCGTATCGGCGACGGACGAGCCGGAGATCGCGCCGAACAGGGTCGAAGCCAGGACATTGACGATGGCCAATCCGCCGCGCAAGAAGCCGACGAAGACCTTGGCGAGGTTGATCAGGCGCGCGGCCATGCCGCCCTCCGCCATGATCGCGCCGGCGAGCACGAAAAACGGAATCGCCAGCAGGGCGAAGTCGTCGGTGCCGTCCGAGATCTTCAGCATCACCGCTTCGAAAGGGATGTCGATCCAGAATGCCGCGATCAGGGTGGACAGGCCGAGCGCATACGCGACCGGCATGCCGAGCAGGCAGAGCAGCGCGAACGAGCCGAGATGGACGAGGATTGCCATGACTACTCGAGCCCGACCGGCTGATCGCGGAACATCACAGAGTCCTGGGACGGCATGCCGACCCAAATCCGCTCGATGATGAACAACAGGGTGAGGAAGCCGCAGATCGGGATCGGCAGATAGGTGAAACCGACCGGCATCCACGGGAAATCGGCGACGACCTGGGTCCAGGTCAGCCTGACCAGATGCTCGCCATAGACCAGCATGAAGAGTGCAGTCGCGATCATGCACAGATCGACGATCCACAGCATGACGCGGCGAATCCCGGGCTTGACCGCCTCGAGGATCGCGACGACGGCGATGTGGACGTTGGCACGGTAGACTGCGGCGCCGCCGATGAAGGCGAAATAGATCATCATCACGGTCGCGGCCGGCTCGGGCCAGGCGAGCGCCTTGTTCAGCACGTAGCGCATATAGACGCCAAGCGGGATGATCAGTGTCATGACGACCATGCAGAATCCGGCGATGCTGATGCACAGGATGTAAAGCGCATCCATCGCGCGCACATAGGCCGCTTTCATGCCCCCGCCCCCGTTGTCGGAAAAGGTGGGGCGGCCGGATCGCGGCCGCCCCGGTCGTATGCGCCTAGTTGACCGCCTGGATGCGCTTCACCAGGTCGGCATACTTCGCGCCGTACTTGTCCCAGACCGGCTTGACCGCGTCCTGGAACTTTTTCTTCTCGGAAGCCGGGAAGGTGATCACCTCGATGCCCGCCTTCTTGATGGTGTCCATCGATTGCTTCTCGCGCTCTTCCCAAAGCGTGCGCTCTTCCTTTTGCGCTTCCTTGGAGAACTTGGTGATCAGCGCCTGGTCCTCCTTGGACATCTTGTCCCAGCTCGCCTTCGAGAAGACGAGGATCTCGGGGATGATCAGGTGCTCGGTCAGCGAGTAGTACTTGGCGACCTGGAAGTGCTTGCCCGACTCGTAGCTCGGCGGGTTGTTCTCCGCGCCGTCGACCACGCCGGTCTGCAGCGCGTTGTAGAGCTGGTCGAAGCCCATGGCGATGCCGTTGCCGCCGAGCGCGTTCATCGTGTCGACGAAGATGGGATTGCCCATCATGCGGACCTTGAGGCCCTTCAAGTCGTCGATGCTCTTGATCGGCCTCTTGCTGTTGTAGACGCTGCGCGCGCCGGCATCCATCCAGCACAGGCCGACCAGCTTCGACTGCGGGCTCGCGGTCAGCTTTGCCAGCATCTCGTCGCCGATCGGGCCGTCGATCACCTTCTGCATGTGCGGCACATCGCGGAAGACGAACGGCATGTTGAACACGTTGAGTTCGTCGACGATCGGGCCCATCGGGCCGACGCTGATGCGTGCGATCTGCAGGGCGCCGACCTGCGCCTGCTCGATCATCTCCTTCTCGCCGCCGAGCTGCATCGACGGATACATCTGGATGCTGAGGCGCCCGTTGGTGGCGGCCTCGAGCTTCTTGCCCATGCGCACGACGGCTTCGACCGTCGGATATCCGAGCGGATGCACGTCGGTCGCCTTGAGCACCTGCTTCTGCTGAGCCGCCGCCGGCACGACGCCGGCGATGCTCGCGGCCATGCCAAGCGCAACACCGACGCCGAGGCGCCGGACAAAACTCCGTCGATCCATGTTGGTCTCCTCCCTTTTGGTCACGACAGGCGGTTGTTCGACTTGATGGGTCCGGTGCAGACTTGACCATGCTGCAGCCGGCGGCTATTGATCATCTTGTATGATGACTGATCATAGGATGACCGTACCATTGTCATTGCCCGCTGACAAGACAGCTATCCTGCAGCCGATCCCGCCGACACGCAATTTGACCCAGGCGCTGATCGAGCGGCTCGCCGCCGGCATCCGCGACGGCAGCCTGGCGCCCGGTGCGCGACTGCCGACCGAACATGCCATGGTGGCAGCCTTCGGCGTCAGCCGCACCGTGGTGCGCGAGGCGGTCGCGGCCCTGCGCGCCGAAGGCCTCGTTGTGACACGTCAAGGCGTCGGCGCCTTCGTCGCCGCAGACCGCCAGAGCCGTCCTTTCCAGATCGACGAGGAAGGCCTGCGCTCGATCGGCGATGCACTCAACGTGCTCGAGATCAGGACGGCCGTCGAGAGCGAAGCGGCGGGCCTGGCGGCTGAACGGGCGAGCGAGGAGAAGCTTGCCGCGGTCGATCGCGCACTGGCCGCCCTCGAAGCGGCAATCGAGCGCGGCGAGACCGCGGTGGAGGAAGACTTCGCCTTCCACCTGTCGATCGCGGAGGCGACCGGCAATCCGCAGTTCCTGCGGCTCTTGGAGTTCCTAGGCCAGTTCATCATTCCGCGCCAGCGCCTGCGCCAGTCGATGGTCTGGCTCGGCGACCAGCGCATCTACCTGCAGACGATCCAGCGCGAGCATCGCGACATTCACGCCGCCATCCGCAAGCGCAACCCGGACGCCGCACGCGCCGCGATGCGGCGCCACCTGGTCAACGCGCGCAAGCGGTACCAGCGGCTCGCCGCCGAGGCGCCGACCGCCTGATCGCGTTCATGCGGGCAGTATGAACAGAGAATTCGAAGGGGCAGTACCGTTATGGTCGATGCGGGCATTCACACCTGTCTGATCACCGGCGCTGCCGGCAATATCGCGCGTCGGCTGCGCCAACTCATGCGCGGCATCTACCCCAAACTTCTGCTGACCGATCGCGCGACGCCAAACGATCTGGCGTCGGATGAGAACTTCATCGCCGCCGATCTGGGTCAGCTCGACCAAGTCGAGCGCGCGTTGACGGGCGTCGATGCCGTCGTCCATCTCGGCGCCATGTCGACCGAAAGCGATTGGGAGACAATTCTTACGGCCAACATCCAAGGGACGTACAACCTCTTCGAAGCAGCGCGCCGGCAGAAGGTGAAGCGGGTCGTCTTCGCGTCGTCTTTTCATGCCATCGGCTTCTACCCGCGCACGCGGCGGATCACGGTCGACAACCACGTGCGGCCCGATTCGCGCTACGGCGTCAGCAAGGCGTTCGGCGAGGCGGTGGCGGCCTTCTACGCCCACAAGTTCGGCTTGCGCATCATGTGCATCCGGATCGGCAACATCGCCGACGGGCCGGCCGATCTGCGCCGCCTGTCCGGCTGGTGTCATCCGCAGGATCTGGTGCAGCTCGTGCGCATCGGCATCGAGCATCCCGAGGTCAACTACGAGATCGTCTGGGGCATCTCGGCCAACGAGCGCGCGTGGTGGGACAACGAGCCGGCCTATCGGCTGGGATATCGGCCGATCGCCAATGCCGAGACCATGCGCGACGAGGCCCTGGCCGGTCAGGCGACGCTGCCGCCCGATCCGATCGGCGACCAGCTGCAGGGCGGGCCCTTCGCCAGTGCCGAGTTCGCCGGCGACATCACGCGCATCCGCTACGCGCCATTGCGGTAGTGGCCATGGGCTCCAACCGGATCAAGATCTTCCTCACCCACCCGCCGACCGCGCGGGAATTCTGGTACGGCAAGAGGGCGCTCGCGGCGCTGCGCGAGGTCGGTGAAGTCATTCTGAACCCGACCGATCGCGTGCTGTCGACCGACGAACTCGCCGCCGCCGCGCGCGGCTGCTCGCTCGTCGTGATCGACCGCCAGACCGAGGGACCGGCCGCGCTGTTCCCGCAGATGCCAAACCTGGTCGCACTCATTCGCGGCGCCGTCGACATCCGCAACATCGACGTCGCGGCCGCCAGTGCCGCCGGCGTGCTCGTTACCCAGGCGAGCCGCGGCTTCATGGCTGCGGTCTCCGAATGGATTGTCGGCGCGATGATCGACGCGGCGCGCGGCTTGACCGACTACACCCAGAGTTACCGTGCCGGCACCGTGCCGACGCCGGTCAAGGGCAGCCAGATTCACGGCGCCACAGTCGGCATCATCGGCTATGGCGCGATCACGCGGCATCTCGTGCCGATCCTCGCCGCCATGGGTGCGCGCGTGCTGGTCCACGATCCCTATGTCGCGCCGGCCGCGCCCGCCGAGTCAGCAAGCTTCGCCGCGGTCCTCGAGCGATCGGACTACGTCGTGCCGCTCGCCGTCGCGACCGCCGAAACGGAAAACATGATCAACACAGCGGCCTTGGCGCGCATGAAGCCGAGTGCCTGGCTGATCAATGCCTCGCGCGGCAATTTGATCGATGAAGCAGCGCTCGAACAGGCACTCGAGGGACGCACGATCGCCGGAGCCGCGCTCGACGTCGGCCGGGCTCCCGACCAGATGCCCTCGCCGCGCCTCGCCCGGCGCAAGGACGTGATCTCCAGCCCGCACATCGCTGGGCTGACACCCTCCTCGATCGAGCATCAAGCGCTCGAAACCACGCGCCAGGCAGCGACGCTGGCCGCCGGTGGCGTGCCGCCGGGTGCGGTCAACGCCGACAAGGCAACGCGGCTCGTATGGCTGAAGCCATGACAGCGACCGAGCCATCACGGCCCAGACTGGCGGCCCCCGCCGGCGCCACCGACACACACATGCACATCTACGAGGGCCGATTTCCGCTCGCGCCGACCGCGACCTTCAAACCGCCCGAGGCGCCGGTGACGGCGTATCGCGCCGTGTGCCGACGCCTCGGCATCGAACGCTGCGTCATCGTGCAGCCGACCGGTTACGGCTTCGACAATGCCTGCACGCTCGCGGGCATGGCGACCTTCGGTCCGGGCGCGCGCGGCATTTGCGTGGTGGCGCCGGAGACAACGGACGGCGAGCTTTTACGCCTGCACGGCCTCGGCATCAGGGGCGTGCGCTTCCACATGCTGCCGGGCGGCGTGCTCGGCTGGGACGCATTGCCAACGCTCGCCGCCAAGGTCGCGCCGCTCGGCTGGGTCATCGATCTGCAGCTCAACGGCCGCGAGTTTCCATCGATCGTCGATCGCATCCGCAATCTCCCGGCGCGCATCGTCGTCGACCATATCGGCAAGTTTCTCGAGCCGCCCGTGCCGCCCGAGCACCTATCCGTGCGCTGCCTGCTCGACCTGCTCGCGACCGGCCGCTTCTGGGTCAAGCTGTCGGCGCCCTATGACGTGTCGGCGTCGGGCCCGCCCGGTTACGACGACGCCAGCGCGATCGCCCGTGCGCTGGTGCGCGCCGCACCGGAGCGCGTGCTGTGGGCTTCGAACTGGCCCCACCCGGGCCCGCCCACGGACAAGCCGAAGCCCAAGCCCGACGATGCGGCACTCCTCGATCTGCTGCTCGACTGGGCGCCCGACGAGCCGACGCGTCAGCGCATCCTGGTCGACAATCCGGCGGCACTGTTCGGCTTCGACGGCTAGCCCGGCGGACAAGGCGTGCTACGCTGGCCGATCGCCAGCGTCGCACAGGAGCCGTCATGCCCTCGATCTTCGACCCGCAGGTCTACGCGCCAGCGGGCACCTTCATGGGCACGCCCGCCAGCCACGACCTGTCGCGCGCGCGCGCCTGCGTGCTCGGCGTGCCGTTCGATGGCGGCATCCATCCCATGCGCATCGGCGCGCGCCAGGGGCCGAGCGCCATCCGCGAGAATTCGGCGCTGGTGCGGCCCTACCAGCCGCCCTTGTGGAACTTCAATCCGCTCGAGCGCCTGGGCGTGGTCGATCTCGGCAACGTCAATCTCGTGCCGAGCCGGGTCGAGCACTCCTTTGCGCGCATCGAGGAGGCGGTTTGGCGCGTCGTCGACCAGGGCGTGGTGCCCGTCACCATGGGCGGCGACGGCATGATCAGCCTGCCGCAGATGCGCGCGCTCCACCGCAAGTACAGGGATCTCGTGGTGCTGCATTTCGACGCCCACACCGACACCTATCCGGGCGACGGTGCCGACCGCTATACGCCGGCCACCACCTTCACGCGCGCCGCCGAAGAGGGCGTCGTCGACACGTCCCGCTCGATCCACATCGGCGCGCGCGGCACGGTCATGATCCCCAACGTGTTCGAGCACACGCGCGGCATGGGCTACGAACTCATCGACGGCATCGAGATGAACGAGCGCGGCATTCCCGGCCTGCTCAAGCACATCCACCAGCGCATGGCCGGCCGGCCGGTCTACCTCTGCTTCGACATGGACTTCTTCGACCCCTCGGTGGCGCCCGGCGTGTGCACGCCGACCTGGGGCGGCATATCGGCGCGCGAGGGCTTCGAGATCATCCGCGGCCTGTCCGGTCTCAACATCGTCGCCTTCGACCTCAACACGGTCAGCCCGCCGCACGACGTCGGGGGCATGACCGCCTTCCTGGCCGGCACGGTCATGATGGAGTTCATGGGACTGATCGCCCAGGGCATGCAGATCAAGGCCTGACGGCCGGCCAAGGGCTGGACAGGGCCCCCGACCCGGGCCGGCGAAGCGGGCCTATCCGTTGGGCCGGCAAGGCCGTTGCCGCGGTCCCAACCGCTTCTCTGTCGGTAGCGCGTGAAGATGTCCGCGTCTTGTAGCACATCATATGTCCACTGCTGATGATGTTTGGCCGGTGGGGTTGTGGGTAACGCGGAGCGTTAT
>VGDO01000238.1 GCA_016869645.1 Alphaproteobacteria bacterium | reverse complement strand
GATCGGCGCCTGGGGCTTGTTCCTCAAGGCGAACTCGGCCCTGGTTGGTCCGTCGCAGGGTGTCGCCCTGCGCTTTCCCGACCGGCGCAACGATCACGAAGTCGAACTCGCCGTGGTCATCGGCCGGCCCGGCACCAACATCGCGCGCGCCCGAGCGCTCGACCATGTCGCCGGCTACGCCATCGGCCTCGACATGACCGTCCGCGGCACCGAGCTGCCCAGCTTCCGCAAGTCGATCGACAGCTACGCCGTGCTCGGACCGTGGCTCGTGACAGCGGAGGAGATCGCCAACCCCAACGCTCTGGACTTCTCGATCCAGGTCAACGGCACCGTCCGGCAGAAGTCCAATACGCGCTACCTGGACTTCGACGTCGAGCGGCTGATCGAGTTCGCATCGAGCTTCTACACGCTGCTGCCAGGCGACATCATCATGACGGGCACGCCGGCGGGCGTGGGCCCCGTGGCGCCGGGCGACATCATGAGCGCAGAGATTGCGGGGATCGGCGCCATGGAGGTCAAGGTCCGCGCGGCGTGAACGCATCCGAGATGTCGGATTCCACGGCCGTGTCGTTGCACGTCCTGCGCGGCGGGGCCCTGGCGGTGCTGTTGGCGCTGGTTCTGGGCATGGCTCGGGCGGCGGCCGACGGCGCCATGCCGTCACCGACGCCGATGGCGGCGGGTGGCCATCTCAACGTAGCCAGGGTCATCGACGGAGACACGGTGGCGCTCGACGACGGCCGCGTGCTGCGGCTGGCGGGGATCATGGCGCCCAAAGCGGCCGAAGCGCCCGCCCTGCACGCCCTGGCCGAAGCGGCGCGCGATGCGGTTGCTGCGCTCGCCCAAGGTGGGTTGCATCAGGTCACCTTCTTCGGGCGCGACCGGCACGACCGCCTGCTCGCGCATGCCCAGGCCGATGACGGCCGCTGGCTGCAAGGCGAATTGCTGGCCGCGGGGCTGGCGCGCGTGGCAACGGCGCCGGAGCAGAGGGCGCATGCCGCCGACATGCTGCGAATCGAAGCGGCGGCGCGCGCCGCCGGCCGCGGCCTCTGGCGACACCAGCGCTTTCGCGTGCTCGACGTGGACGAAGCCGGACAGTTCATCGGCGGCTTCCAGCTCGTCGAGGGTACAGTCCTCGCGGTCGGGCGGGCGCGCGGCCGGATTTACCTCAATTTCGGATCGGATTGGCGCACGGACTTCACGGTCGTCGTCGATCAGCGTAGCCTCGACCAGCTTGCTGGACGGGCGGACGGCGAGCGCCGCGCCGTTGGCGAGCGTCTGGTCGGTCAGCGCGTCCGCGTGCGCGGCTGGATCAAATCGTTTAACGGACCATTGATCGAAGCCAATCATCCGGAGCAGATCGAGCTGATCGACCGATGACTCTTTACCGTCTTGCCATCGGAATCGCGTTGACCGGCACCCTGGCCGCAGCGATTGCCGGTCTGCAGGGGTGCACCGTCAACCCGGCAACTGGCGGTCAGAGCTTTACCGGCTTCATGTCGCCGCAGGACGAGTTGCGGGTCGGGCGCGAACAGCACCCCGAAGTGCTTCAGCAGTTCGGCGGCGTCTACAACGATCCGGCCCTGGCGGCCTACGTCCAGCAGATCGGCACGGCCCTGGCACGCCACTCGGAGATGCCGGACCTCGTCTTCACCTTCACGGTGCTCAATTCTCCGGTGGTCAACGCCTTCGCCCTGCCGGGCGGCTACGTCTATGTGACGCGCGGCCTGATGGCGCTGGCCAGCGACGAAGCCGAGCTCGCCGGCGTACTCGCCCACGAGATCGGACACGTGACGGCGCGCCACACGGCGCAACGCTACAGTCAAAGCGTGCTAGCGGCGATCGGCACCACCGTCCTCGGTGCCGTCATCGGCGACTTCGCCGAACTCGCCCAGCTCGGCGCCACTGCCTACCTGCAATCCTATTCGCGCGATCAGGAATTCCAGGCCGACGAATTGGGCGTCCGCTATCTGACGCGCGCCGGCTACCAGCCGCGCGCCATGGCGAGCTTCCTGACCAAGCTGCAGGAGGATTCGCGCATCGCGGCCGAAGCCGCCGGTCGCGCGTCGGAAGCCGACAAATTCGATCTGTTCGCCACGCATCCGCGCACCCTCGATCGCGTCGAGCGCGCGTTGTCCGAGACGCCGGAGCGTCCCTTGGCCAATGCACGGCGCGGACGAGACGAATACCTCGCGCGCATCGACGGCATGCTCTATGGCGACGATCCCGAGCACGGTTTCGTCCGCGGACGCGCCTTTGTGCATCCGGCGCTGCGTTTCCGCTTCGAAGTTCCGCCCGGCTTTCGTCTGGTCAATGGCGAACGCCACGTGACCGCCGTCGGCCCAAGTGGAGCCCAGATCAAGTTCCACCAGGTCAAGCGCGACGACGCCAGTGCCATGGATCACCTGATCGGCACCTTGGCGCGCGGTCTGCGGCTCGATCACGTCGAAGGGTTCGAGGTCAATGGCATGGAGGGAGCGACCGGCGTGACGCAGATGCGCGCCAAGGACGGACCACAAGATGTCCGTCTCGTGGCAATGCGCGTCGATCCGACGACATTCCACCGCTTCCTGTTCTACACTCCGCCGAGCCTGACGCGATCACTGACGCCCGACCTGCAGGCCACGATCTACAGCCTGCAGCGCCTGACCGAGGCGGAAGCGGCGCGGGTCCGTGCTCAGCGGATCTGGATCCGCACCGTGCAGCCAGGCGATACCGCCGAGCAGTTCTCGGCCGGCATGGCCGATGATCCGTTTCGGCTGCGTCGCTTCGCCAATCTCAACGATCTGCCGCCGCGGGCTCTACCGAGGCCGGGCGAGAAGGTGAAGGTCGTTACCGAGTAGCAGGAGCTCAGGCCGATGCGAAGAGGTCGGCCGTCTGCTCGATGCGAGCTCCGATCACCCGTCGCAGCTTATCGAGGGCGCGGCTTTCAAGCTGGCGTACCCGCTCCTTGCTGACGCCAAGACGACGACCCAGCGTATCGAGGGTGTCACCCACGCCGTTCAGCCAGCGCGCGATGATGATCAGCCGCTCGCGCGGGCTGAGCTCATTGAGCGCGGCAGCCAGCCATTGGCGGCGACGACGCCCGTCGCGCGCCTTGAGCGTCACCAGTTCGGGATCATCGCGCTCGTCGGCGATCCTGTCCTGCAGCGATGTACCGCCGCCGGTGACATCAACCGGTGTGCTGAGCGACATGTCCGGCGCCGTCAGACGCTGATGCATGGCCGCCACTTCGGCCAGCGGCACGGCCAGCTTTGCCGCGACGGTTTCCTGCCAACCCGGTGCGCCGTCGTCTTGCGCCGCGGATCGGCCGGATGCGGCACTAAACCGCTGCCGCGGTAGTAGGAGGTTGAGACTACCCCTCCCCAAATCTTGACTCCGAAGTATGAGGCCAAACCGATGATCACGCACAACGCCCGTCGCGTTCGATCATCGGCATGGCGGGCGCGAGTGTACAGTCGTCCGTGAAGAACCCGTGATACCAACCGGCAGTGATCGCGACTCGCTGAGCGTCACGCGGGGGATTCCCAAACCGGCAAAAGTCTGAATCAATGGGGCGAACCCAGGAGGTTCGCCATGTCGGTGCCGTTGCCATTGCGTGGAGATTTTGACGCCGCTGCGCTTCGTCGCCTGGCGCGGGCGAGCGATGATGCCAACCAGTCGTCCGTGAAGAACCGATAAGCCGTTGATGCAGATTCGGAATATCGGGTGGCGAAGTAATCGAGTTTGCAAGAAAGTGGGTTTGGGCACGCGTTTTCTTGCAAAACGGGATTCCCGAATTTTGCGGTTCATGATTCTCTGGCAGCGGAAGTCGGCTGTCGGAGAACGCGATGAGCAAGCCGCGCGATGATCGCCAGAAGGACCTGCTTCGCCCGTCCTTGGATCAGGTGATCGACATGCGCCATCCGCTGGTGCGGCTGGCTCAGCAGATCGACTGGTCATTTCTGGACAAGCGGTTCAGCTCGGTATGCCGGGCTGGTTCGGGCCAGCCACCATTGCCGACACGGCTGGTCGCCGGCTTGCTGATCCTCAAGCACATGCACAACCTGTCGGACGAAGCGCTGTGCGCGCGCTGGGTGGAGAACCCGTATTTCCAGTACTTCTGCGGCGAACAGGTGTTCCGGCATGAGCTGATCTTCGACCGCTCCTCGCTGACGCGCTGGCGCCAGCGGCTGGGCGAGGAACAGTTACAAGCCCTGATCCAGGAGAGCTTGTCGGTCGCGCACAAGCTCGGTGCGCTGGCGACCAAGGATCTCGAGCGCGTCGTGGTAGACACGACGGTGCAGCCGAAGGCGATCGCGCATCCGACCGATGCGCGACTGCTGCACCGTGCGATCGACAAGCTGGCCCGGCTGGCGCGGCGCGAGGGAGTTGTCTTGCGTCAGAGCTATGTCCGGGTCGCCAAGCGAGCGGCCATCATGGTCGGCCGCTACAGCCATGCCCACCAGTTCAGGCGCATGCGCCGCGCACTGAAGTTCCTGCGAACCCGGCTCGGCCGTCTCATCCGCGACATTCGGCGCAAGATCGCCGGCAACCCGGCGCTGGAAGAAGTCTTTGAACCGCTGCTCACTCTCGCCACGCAGGTCCGCTGGCAGGACCAGCGCCAGCGCGGCCGCAAGGTCTACTCGCTGCACGCGCCCGAGGTCGAATGCATCGGCAAGGGCAAGGCCCATGCGCCCTACGAGTTCGGCTGCAAGGTCTCGATCACGACGCCCGTGACCAGCCCGAAGGGCGGCCAGTTCGTGCTGCACGCCAAGGCGCTGCACGGCAATCCCTATGACGGCCACACGCTCGGCCCGGTCGTGGCCGACACGGAGAGGCTGACCGGCGTCGAGGCCAAGCGCATCCATGTCGACAAGGGCTATCGTGGTCACAATCACCCGAACAAGTTTCGGGTCTGGATCTCCGGCCAGGTCCAGCGCGTCACATCGCCCATCCGACGCGAGATGAAGCGCCGCGCGGCGGTCGAGCCGGTCATCGGACACGTCAAATCCGATCACCGCATGGACCGCAACTATCTGAAAGGACGCGAAGGCGACCGCATCAATCCGGTGCTGGCTGCCGCGGGCTTCAACTTCCACCTGCTCCTGCGCTGGATCGAGGAGCTTTTGCGTGCCCTGTTCTCGGCGATCCTTCGAGCCGCTCTTTGGGTGCCAAAACCCGTCTGAAATCTCAAGTCACGGGTTCTTCACGGACGACGATTTCACACTGATCGATCGCTGAGTCGCGGCTGCGACCGAGATCTAGCCTACTCAAGCGACGCTGCAATTTTACCCCTAGTGCTTGTGCTGCCCCGGCGCTGTCCGCGTAGCGTCCACCGGGGCGGCGCCGGATTCGTCGAAGCGCAGGGTCTTGACGACCCGGTCCCTTACCCGACCCTTGAGGTTGAGCTGCAGAGCCCAGTCGCCCAGCATGTCCAAACGGATGCGCGCGCGATAGGTGCCGCTCCGGGCTTCGGTCGCCTTGACTGGGCGCATGTTGTGCGCCATCGGCATCGACGGCATGTCCAGGCGGATCGTCAGATCGACGCCTCCCAGCGCCTCCCCGGTGCGGCGGTCGCTGAGAGTGACCACGCAGTCGAACTCGCGCGGCATGTCCGTGCGGCTGCACTGGATGTCGGCCTGCGCGCGCGCCCCGGCTGGTTGGGCTAAAGACCCAGACCCGCCGGCAATGGCAATGGAAAGCGCGGCGCCGAGCGCTATCAGCAACGCCGGCGCAGAGTTCGCGGGCACTATCGGTTCTCCCGCTTCGGCGCGATGGTGGAACGCCAGATTCTGTTCAAGCGATAGACCGTTGTCTCGTCGAACAGGCCGCGCGGGCGAACGATCAGCAGCAGAGCCACCAACCCACCGAACACGATCATGCGATAACCGGCCAACCACCGGATCGACTCCAGCACGCCGACGTCGAGTACGACGCCGAGCACCGGTCCGAGTGCAGTGCCGAGGCCGCCGATCAACCCATAGGCCAGGCTGTGTACGCCGAGCATGATATCGAAGATACGCGGCTCAATGTATGTCGTCATGTGGGCATAGAGGCCGCCGCCGATGCCGGCGATCGCGCCGGCCACACCGGCAGCCATGATCTTGCAGTGGGCGACCGCGACACCGTGGCTGGCCGCCAGCACGTCGTCGCTGCCGATCATGCGCAGCGCGACGCCGAGACGCGAGCGCTCAAGTGCCGCAAAGCATGCCAGCGTCGCCGCGAGCATTGCATAGATCACCAGCATGAACTCAAACGCGCCGATGTCGTTCTCGAAGACATAGCGGATCTCGCGAAAACCATCGGAGCCGTTCGGCCCGACCAGCGCGCCGTCAACCACGATCTGATAGCGGAACAGCTCGAACAGAATACGGATCATTTCTGCGCAGGCGAGTGTGGCGATGGAAAAGTAGAGCCCATGCAGCCGCAGCGTCGGCATGGCGATGAGTAGGGCAGCGGCGGCGCCGGCCGCCGCACCGCCGCAGAGTGCGAGCGAGAGCGGCCAGCCCCACAGAGCCGTGGCGATGCCGGCGGCATAGGCGCCGATTGCGAAGAATGCCTGCTGGCCGAACGAGATTTCGCCGGTCAGAAGCAGGAGGTAGGACGACAGCGCGACAAACGAGATGACGCCGATATTGGACAGCACGCCGATCAGATAGTCGTCCATCGATCAGACCCTGTCGCGCAGCATCGCCAGGCCGCGCTCCGGCGCCTGGCCGAGCATTCCGCCGGGACGCAGCACGAGGCACACAAACAGCAGGACGAAGACGATGAGGTCGCGCGCCTGCGGCCCGAAATGCCACTGGCTGTGCACCTCGACGATGCCGAGAACGAGCCCGCCCAGCACCGCGCCGCCGACCGAGCCCAGGCCGCCGATCATCATGGCGATCAGCCCCTTGAAGGTCGCCCACATGCCGAACATCGGCGTGATCTGCTGATCGACAGCCAGCACCAGGAAGCCCGCAAAGCCGCCCGCGGCGGATGCGAGCGCGAACGCGCCCAACGTCGCAGCCCGGACATGCACGCCGACCAGGCCGGCGGCCATCGGATTCTCGATGATCGACCGGATCGCCAGCCCGAAGCGAGAGCGATAGAGCAGGACATGCACGGCCAGCATGAGAATCAGCGCCGCGACGAGCATGACTGCGTAGTCGAGCCGCAGCACAAGCGGCCCCAGCTCGAGCGAGGTGCCGCTGCCGAGCAACGGCGGAAACGGATAGGTGTGGCGCGGGAGAAGGAGAACGACGGCCTGCTCGAGCTGCATCCAGATGGCAAAGCTCGACACCATCGAGGCGATCGCCGCGCCGGGCCGCATCGGCGCGAAGCACAGACGCTCGACGTAGATGCCAGCCAGCGCCGCGCCCAGCACGCACGCCACGGCGACCGCGACCGCGCCGAAGCCGAGCTGCACGTGAAGCAGCGTGCCCAGATAGGCACCGAACATGATCACAGGCCCATAGGACAGGTTGAGCCTGCGCATGACGCCGAAGATCAGCGTGAAGCCGAGGGCGAGCAACCCGTAGGAGGCGCCGATCATGACGCCGTCGATGGTGTTCTGAGCAAAATCGACCATCGGTCGCCGCCATCAGCGCGCTGCGCGCCGACTTCCCAGATAGGCGCGTTGAATGACCTCGTCCTCGGCCAGCTGACCCGGCGTGCCGTCGAACGTCACCCGGCCCTGCTCCATGAGATAGAAGTGATGCGCGACTTTCAGCGCAATGTGGGCGTTCTGCTCGACCAGGAAGATGCTCGTCCCTTCGCTGTTGAGCTCGGTGACGATGCGAAAGATCTCCCCGACCACCAGTGGCGCTAACCCCAGTGACGGCTCATCCATCAGCAGGAGACGCGGGCGCGACATGAGCGCGCGCGCGAC
>VGDO01000237.1 GCA_016869645.1 Alphaproteobacteria bacterium | reverse complement strand
CCGGATGACCGACCGGCCGAACACGCCGTCGACGACGCGCGCGCGCGCGGCGGATCGCGCTCGGCGAGGGCATCCGGTACGCCTATGTCGGCAACGTCCACGACCTCGGTCGTCAGAGCACCTGGTGCCACGGCTGCGGCGAGCCGCTCATCGAGCGCGATTGGCACCAGCTCGGCGCCTGGCACCTCGACGAGCACGCGCGGTGCGCGAACTGCGGCACGGCCTGTCCGGGCGTCTTCAAGGCGCGACCGGGGAGATGGGGCCGCAAGCGCCTGCCGGTCAGGATCGGCGCCTAGCCGGCCAGCCGCGCGGCGACCGCCGCCGCGATCTTAATGTCCTGGACGGCGACGCCCGTCGAATCGAAGACGGTGATCTGATCGGGGCTGGTGCGCCCTGGCGCGCGGCCGGCAATCACCTCGCCGATCTCGACCACGCGCGCCATCTCGAGCACGCCCGCCGCGAGCGCCTTGTGGATCTCGCCGCGCAGCAGCGCCTGGGCGCGGCTGTCGGCGACGATGCGGTCGGCGCGGGCGAGGATGGCGGCGTCGAGTTCCTGTTTGTGCGGCGTGTCGCTGCCGATCGCGGTGATGTGCGTGCCCGGGCGGATGCCGGCCCCCGTGAGCAGCGGCGCCGTCGCCGGCGTCGTCGTGACGATCAGCCGACACTGCGCGGCGAGCTCGGCCGCATTCCTCGCGGCCACGACCTCGAAGCCCTCCGCGGCCATGTCGGCGCGATAGCGCGCGACCTTCGCCGGGTCGCGGCCCCAGACCACCGCGTGCATGCAGGGCACGACGCCGCGCAGGAGGCGCAGCTGGAGCCGCGCCTGGACGCCCGTCCCGACGATGCCGACCGGGCCGCCGTCACGTGGCGCCAGGTGCTTGGCCGCGACCGCGCCGGCGGCCGCCGTGCGCATGTCGGTGAGATGGCCTTCGTCGAGCAGGACGTCGGTCGGCACGCCGGTCTCCTGGTCGAAGAGCAGCATCAGGCCGTTGCCCGAGGCGAGCCCGCGCGCCGGATTGCCGTAGAAGCCCGAGGCGACCTTGACGACGTAGCGGTCGTCGCCGGCGATCGCGCCGTACTTGATGTGCACCTCGCCCTTCTCGACGATCAGCTCGCCGACCGGCGGCACGTTGGCGCGGCCCTCGGACAACGCCACGAAGCCGGCCTCGATCGCCGGCACGAGATCGAGCCCGGCGAGTGCGCGCTCGATCGCCGCACGGGTATGGACGCGCGTCACGGCAGGATCGCCTTCAGCTTGTCGAGCGCGATGTTGGCGCCGCAGAGCACGACCACCGCCGTGCGGCCGGCGAGAGAAGCGCGCTGGCGCGCCATGCCGGCGAGCGCCGCTCCGGCCGCCCCCTCGATCATCATGTGCTCGACGGCCATGAAGCCGCGCATCGCGGCGACGATCTCGTCCTCGGTGACGGTGATGATCTCGTCGACACGGTCGCGCACCAGGGGGAAGGTGACGGTGTCGAGCTCGACGCCGCCGGCCGTGCCGTCGGAGAGCGTGGGCAGCGACGGCAGCTCGAGCATCCGTCCGGCGAGCACCGACTGGCGCATCACCTGCGAGTTCTCCGGCTGCACGCCGACGATCCGCGTCGCAGGGCGGCGCGCCTTGAGCCAGCCGGCGATCCCGCCGATCAGCCCGCCGCCGCCGACCGCGACATAGACGACGTCGAAACGATCGAGCGCGCGGGCAAGCTCGACGCCGATCGTCCCCTGCCCGCCCACGACCTGCGGATCGTTGTAGGGCGAGACGAAGACCGCACCCGTCTCCTCGGCCACCGCGCGCGCCTTGAGCTCGCTCTCGACCGAGTCCACGCCGTGGCGGCGGATCTCGCCGCCGAGCCGTTCGATCGCCGCGAGCTTGGCGGGCGACGCGCCCTCGGGAACGTAGACGATCGCCCGTGCGCCGACGCGGCGCGCGGCGAAAGCGGTCGCAGCACCGTGGTTGCCGGTCGAGGCGGTGACGATGCCGCGCCCGATCTCACCGCCCGACAGCGACAGGAGCTTGCTGAGCGCGCCGCGCGCCTTGAACGAGCCGGTCGCTTGCAGGTTCTCGCATTTGTAGAAGAGCCGCATGTCGGCGGCACCCGAATCCGCCGCCGCGACCAGCGGCGTCTCGCGGACATGCGGCCGGATGCGCCGCTCCGCCGCCTCGACCTCGGCGACGACGTCCATCGTCACGCGATCTCGTTCATGAGCTGGTGGATCCGGTCGAGGCCGCCGCGCAGATAGTCGTGCGGCAGGCCGAAGCTGATGCGCAGATGGTGGTCGAGGCCGAAATGGTCGCCCGGCACGATCAGCACGCTCTTTTCCTTGCGCAGCCGCTCGGTCAGCTCGGTCGAGTTGACCGGCAGGTTGTAGCGCACGAAGGCGATCGCCGCGGCCTGCGAGGGGAAGACGCTGAACATGTTGCCGTGCTCGGCCGCCCACTTGGTCAGCACCGGATAGCCGTCGCGGATGAACTTGCGCGTGCGCGCCAGCACCTTCGGCCGCACCGCGGGCGAGAGCGCCAGCGCCGTGAGCTTGTCCGAGAGCATCGTCGTGGTGATCGTGATGTATTCGTGCCGCGCCCACATCTCGTCGAGCGTGTCGGCGGGCCCGACCGCCCAGCCCGTGCGCAGGCCCGGCAGGCCATAGGCCTTGCTCATGCTGCCGACGGCGATGACTTTGTCGTAGCGGCCGTAGAAGGACGGCGTCTGGACGTCCGTCTCACGCTCGGCGCCGCCATAGACCTCGTCGGCGAGCAGCCAGGCGCCGACGCGCGCCGCCTCGGCGACGACCGCGTCCATCTCGGCCGCCGGCATGATGCGGCCGGTCGGATTGTTGGGATTGCAGACGGCGATCAGCTTGGTGCGCGGCGTGATCGCGCGGCGCAGGCTCTCGACGTCGAGCGCCCAGCCCTTGTTCTCGTCGAGGTGGAAGGTCGAGATCTTCACGCCGCGATTGGTCGCGACTCCCCAGACCTGCTGGTAGTTGGGCGCCATCAGCGCCATCTCGTCGCCCGGCTCGAGCAGCGTGTGGATGACGAGGTAGTTCGCCTCGGCCGCACCCGTCGTGACCAGCACGTTGTCGACGCCGGCACCCTTGTAGAGATTGGCGATCGTCTGGCGCAGCTCGGGCGTGCCGTTCGCCTGCGGGTAGTTGATCAGCACTTCGCCGAGCTCGTCGACCCCGCGCCCCGCGAGCGCCATCAGCTCGCGCAGCGTCAGCGGATGGACGCCGCTCTCCGACAAGTTGAACTCCACGTAGTTCTCGTACTTCGACATCATCCGTTCCATCACGAACGGTTCGAACCTGGCCATCGTCGTCGTCCTTCCTCAGAGCTTCATGACGTCGCGCACGATCGCGAGCGCGTCGCGGTGGCGGGCCGGGTCGCCGGCCGACAGGATCCGGCGTCCGGTCTCGATGGTGATCGGCCGGCCCTCCCAGTCGGTCACCACGCCGCCCGCGCCTTCCAGGATCGGCTTGTAGGGCGCGTAGTCGTGGATGCTGAAGCCGGTGTCGATCGCGACGTCGGTGCGGCCCGAGGCCATCAGCCCGTAGCTGAAGCAGCTGCCGCCGTAGATGCGCCACTGCGTGCGCTCGCGCAGCGCCTCGTAGGCCGGCCGCTCGTGCGCCGGATAGAAGTCAGGATTGCTCGTCGTCATGATCGCCTCGGCGAGCGACGGGCAGGCGCGCGTCCGGCACGGATGGCCGTTGCGCGTCGTCGCGTGGCCGACCGCGCCGAACCAGCGGTCGCGCGTCACCGGATGATCGATGATCCCCAGGATCGGCACGCCCTCGCGCAGCAGCGAGATCAGCGTGCCGAACACCGGCATGCCGGCGATGAACGGCGCCGTGCCGTCAATCGGGTCGAGCACCCAGACGTGGTCCGCGTCGAGCCGCTCGTCGCCGTGCTCCTCGCCGTGGATGCCGTGCGCGGGATAGCGCTCGGCGATCAGCGTGCGCAGATGCGCCTCGATCTGCTTGTCGATCGCGGTCACGTAGCTGCGGTCGGGCTTGAGCTCGATGCCGGGCCGCGACGCGCTCGCCGGCAGCAGGATCCTGCCCGCCTCGTCGGCGAGCCGGTGCGCGAAGTCGATGAATTCCTGGGATACGGCCGGCGCGACCATCGGGACGGTCTCCTTCAAGTGGAAAACTCATCCCCCTCCTGTCGCGCATAGCGCGATAGGAGGGGTGGCCGAGCGAAGCGAGGACGGGGAGGTCAAAGGCGGCTCCTGGAGCCACACTTGACCTCCCCGTCGCGCGCTGCGCGCGCGCCACCCCTCCTATGCCGCTCCGCGGCACAGGAGGGGATACCTGGATTGCGAGCGCCGGCTTCACGACAGCTCAATGCGTGAGGATCTGGCTGAGGAAGACTTTGGTGCGCTCGTTGGTCGGGTTGGCGAAGAACACCGACGGCGGCGCCATCTCGACGATCTCGCCCTTGTCCATGAACACGACCAGGTCGGCGACCCGGCGCGCGAAGCCCATCTCGTGCGTCACCACGATCATCGTCATGCCCTCGGCGGCGAGTTCGCCCATGACGTCGAGGACTTCCTTGATCATCTCCGGGTCGAGCGCCGAGGTCGGCTCGTCGAACAGCATGATTTTCGGCTTCATGCACAGCGAGCGCGCGATCGCCACGCGCTGCTGCTGGCCGCCCGAGAGCTGGATCGGGTACTTGGCCGCCTGCTCCGGGATGTGCACGCGCTCGAGATAGTGCATGGCGAGCTCGCGCGCCTCGGGCTTCGACATTTTGCGGACCAGCCGCGGTGCGAGCATCAGGTTCTCGATCACCGTGAGGTGCGGAAACAGGTTGAACTGCTGGAACACCATGCCGACCTCGCTGCGCACGGCGTCGATGTCCTTGACGGCGGCCGTCAGCTCGATGCCGCCCACGACGATGCGGCCGCCGTCATGCTCCTCGAGGCGGTTGATGCAGCGGATCAGCGTCGACTTGCCCGAGCCCGACGGGCCGCAGACGACGATCTTCTGGCCGCGCCGCACCACAAGGTCGACGCCGGCGAGCGCCCGGAACGAGCCGAAGGACTTGGTGACCTTCTCGGCCAGGATGATCGGGTCCGCCTCGCTCGCCGCCATGGCGCGCCTCACTTCCTCAGATGCCGGTTGAAGTACCGCTCGGCGAATTTCACGCCTTGCTGGATCACCCAGGTCAGCGCCAGGTAGACGAGGGCCGCCGAAATGAAGATCTCGTAGGGCGCGAAAGTGCGCGAGACGATGGTCCGCGCGACGCCCGTCACGTCGTACATCGTGATCATGCTGGCGAGCGCCGTGCCCTTGAGCAGCGAGATCATCTCGTTGCCGTAGGCCGGGATCGACAGGCGCATCGCGATCGGGATCGTGATGCGCGTGAAGCGGTGCCAAGCCGACAGGCCGAGCGACTTGCCCGCCTCGAGCAGACCGCGATCGACGCCCTGGATGCCGCCGCGCAGGATCTCGGCGGTGTAGGCGGTGACGTTGAGCGTGAAGGCGATGATCGCGCACCAGAAGGGCTCGCGCAGGGTCGGCCACAGCGGGCTGTTGCGGACCATCTCGAACTGCGCGAGGCCGTAATAGACGATCGCGACCTGCACCAGCATCGGCGTGCCGCGGAAGACGTAGATGTAGACGAGCGCCGGCCAGGACAGCGCCGGATTGGGACTGATGCGCAGCAGAGCCAGGCCGACGGCCAGCAGCGTCCCCGCCGCCAGCGAGATGAGGTGGAGCTGGACGGTGAGCCCCACGCCCTCCAGGATCTGCGGAAGGCTCTGCAGAATGAGGGCGACGTCGAAGCTCATCGCGCCCGCACCAGATGGCGGTTGAGCCGCTTCTCGAGTCGGGCGACCGCGATGATGATCAGCGAGACGAAGGCGAGGTAGAAGACCGCGACGACGGCGTACATCGTGAACGGCTTGTTGGTCATGGTCATGCCGCGCTCGGCGACGTACATGATCTCCTCGAGGCCGATCACCGACAGCAGCGCGGTATCCTTGACGATCGAGATCATGTGATTGCCGAAGGTCGGCAGCGCGAGCCGCCACATCTGCGGCAGCCGGACGTAGAAGAAGGTCTGCGACGAGGAAAGACCCAGCGCCCGCGCCGCCTCGACCTGGCCGCGCTCGACGCCGAGGAAGGCGCCGCGGAAGGTCTCGGTCGCATAGGCGCCGACGATCAGGCTGATCGCGACGGCCCCCGCCCAGAACGGCGGGATGTTGATGAACCGGACGCTCGGGTCGAGCTGCTTGCCGATCCACGTCAGCGTCACCGCCGAGCCGAAATAGATGATCAGCAGCACGAGCAGCTCGGGCGTGCCGCGGAAGACGGTCGTGTAAGCGTCTGCGATCGCGCCCGCGATTCGGTTGCCCGAGAGCTTGGCCGCGGCGCCCAGCAGCCCCCAGACGATCGTCAGCACCAGGGCCACGAGCGCCACGCCGAGGACGACGACGGCGCCCTTGGCGAACTGCCCGAGCCAGGGAATGACGACCGACATGATGTCGCGGAACGGCGCGGGGGCCGAGGCGGATCCCGCCCCGGCCCCCGCGCTTGGCTGCCTGCGCTATCCCCGTCAGTTGATCGGGTAGATGGCGAAGGGGAAGTACAGCTTGCTGAACTTGTCGAGGGTGCCGTCGGCCTTCATCGCCAGGATGGCGGTGTCGATGCGCTTGAGCAGCGCCTCGTTGCCCTTGCGGATGCCGATGCCGGCACCGGTGCCGAAGTATTTCTCGTCCGTGATCTGCGGGCCGACCACCTCGAAGCCGGCACCATCCGGCTTGGACAGGAACTCGAGATAGGTCTTCATCGGGTTGGTCATGATCGCGTCGAGCCGGCCCGACTTGATCTCCAGATACATCTGCTCGACCGTCTCGTAGCGCACGACCTGCGCCTCGGGGACGATCGCCTGGAACCAGCTGTCATAGGTCGTGCCGCGCTGCAGGCCGATGCGGATGCCCTTGAAGTTCTGCTTGAGCACATTGTTGCTGGCGTCGAAGAGCTGCAGCTTCTTCGCCTTGGGCGCCACGAACTGGCCGATCGACAGGCGGTAGGGGACCGAGAAGTCCATGCGCTCCTTGCGCTGCGGCGTGATCGACAGCGACGCCGCGATCAGGTCGAACTGGCCCGCGAGCAACGCCGGGATCAGCCCGTCAAATTTCAGGCACGAATACTCGGTCTTGGCGTTGAGCCGTTTGGCGACCTCGTCGGCGACGTCGATGTCGTAGCCCTTCAGCTTGCCGTCCACGTCCCGAAAGTTGAACGGGAAGTACGTGCACTCGGAGCCGACCTTGAGCACCTCCTGCGCCTGGACGACAGGGGCGGCGATGAAGGCCGAAACGGCAAGCGCCGCGGCCGCGATGAAGCTCTTCAGCATGATGTCTCCCCGCTGTTGAATTCCAGCGCGGACGGCGTCCGCGCGCAGGCGTGGCTGCCGGTGTCCCGGACCGCGCTCTGGCCGATCTTATGTAACGCGGATTCAAGTAACCAGTGCATAATTTGGGTCTTCAGGAAGTCGTGTGGGTGATTTGGTGGACTTTAGTGTCCGTCCGGAGACTTTGAGAGTCGGATGAGTCGGTTGGCCGGAGCGGCCGCTTGAAGTCGCCGGATCGCTTGTGATTCCCTGGATGGCACCGATTCGTTTGGTGAGGTGCCCCATGTGGACTGCCGAGAACCGTCCCCGCTACAACCGCGACACGCTGCGCTATCCGAGCGACCTGACCGACGAGGAGTGGGCGCATGTCGCGCCGCTTATCCCGCCGGGCAAGCGGGGCGGCGGCAAACGGCGCGTCAATCTGCGCCAGGTGGTCAACGGCGTGATGTACATTCTGAGCACCGGTTGCCAGTGGCGCTACCTTCCCAAAGACCTGCCGCCCAAGAGCACGGCTCTGTTGCAAATTTCCTGACGATCAGCGACGAGCACGCCCCTGCAGCGTAGCGTCGGGAGTGCCGTGATGAATTCGGATTTCAAGGGTCGGCATTTTCGAGGCGAGGTGATCTTATG